>CAUJJL010000091.1 GCA_963205455.1 Verrucomicrobiota bacterium | reverse complement strand
GCAGCATCGCTTGTTCGAGATAACGATCGAGCAGTGTCGGATCGGTATCGGCCTTCAGACGGGTACCCTGGGAGAGGCGATAGCAGCGAAGCTCGTAAAATTCGCGGCCTTTCCCCGTCGGTGTTTTTGCTGCGTGGAGCGTGGTTCCGATTGTTGCTGACGCGGTGGCGGCGAGGGAGGATTTCAAGAACGTGCGACGGGGAGTTTTCATATGGGCCCCCCATCATGCTGTGAACGGATTGGCAGCGCGATCGCGAAATACAGAGGGACTCTCTCAGCGTTCAGCATCGAAAACCGATACCGTTTCGGCGATCAGCGGAGCGGACGGAAACGCCTAGAGCTTCGCTGCGCTGCGCGGACGGATGAGCCAGAGCAGTCCCGCGCAGATTGCCATGCCGACAGTACCTCCGTAAAAGACCGTGGTGATGCTGACATGGGCGTCGCGCAACGCGCCCCCAAGGTAGATCACGAGTCCGCCAGTGGTCGTGGCAAAGGCGTTGAGCATCCCGTACGCCGTCGCTCGATAACGAGGTTCGGCAATCTCAAAAAGGATCGGCATCATGTTTGCATCGGTGCAGCCGCGGGTCAGTCCGAATAGGACCACGGCCGCGAGAGTCACGGGCAGCACGGGACTGTGTGCGACGACTATGACGGCCGGGATGCCGACAGCGAGTCCGATGATTCCGACAAATGCGCGGGCCTCCGGGTGTCTGCGGCTCCAGCGGTCTGCCCAGAATCCGGCGACGAGCATTCCGACCAGCGAGCCGATCGACTGAAAACCCGTCGCCATCATGCCTGCCCTGCCTTGGGGGAGCTGAAAAGATTCGCCGAGGAAGGCTGGCAGCCATCCGGCAAAGGTCCAGCTGGTCACGCCCAGCAGGCTCCAGAAAACGATCGCAAGATTGAATTTTGAGGCGCGGAAGAGACTGGCGATGGCGGAGCCGAATCGAACGGTCCGGACTTGGGTATCCGCTGCACCGTCCCCTTTCTGGGCGGCGTGTGGATTGTCGCGCAGGAGCAGGAGGAGGACGACCGTGTAGGCGATGCCGATTGCGCCGAAGATTTCAAATGCGAGGGTCCAGTCGTGGCGTTCGGCAATGACGCCTCCAAGACCGCCGAGACCGGAACCGACCATGACTCCGCTGAGGTGGATGCCGTTGGCCAGCGAGCGGGTGGCATTGCCGTGATAGCTCGCGATCAGCGCCATTGCGGCGGGGAGGTAACAGGCCTCGCTGAATCCCATGAGCGCGCGTGTGAACAGGAGTTGTTCGAACGTCGTGGCGTGGGCGGTCAGCCAGGTGATGCCTGACCAGACAAAGAGCGAAACGATGATGGTCCGGCTGTGGCCCAGCCGATCGGCGATGAATCCGCCGACGGGGCTGAGTACCGCATAGATGATGAGAAAGATTGTGGTCAGCAGCCCGAACTGGGCGTCTGTCATCGGAATCGTTTCCTTTACCGAGAGCCGCATCGTGATCAGCATGAGGCGGTCGAGGTAGTTGAGGAACCCGACAAACCAGAGCAGGCCGACAATGAGCCAGGCACGTGAGGGGAGCGATTCCGGGGCGGACGGCATTGGGGTGGCGGCGAGGATTTGGGGACGTATTGGCTGTGCCGGATGAGTTGAGCAGCGGCGGGTGGATTTGGGAAATTGGGTCACCCGCAGCCGCCTGCGAGCGGAAGGAATCAGATCAACTGTCGCTCAGTAGCCCTTGTCCCATCGCGTCTCAATGTTGGCGGCTATGGATTCGGAGACCCAGACATTCGTGCGAAGTGTCTGAAGAATGGATTCAGGCACCCGTGGTGTTACCGGGCCGTGCAGAACAAGGCGCGTAGTGAGGCGCTGCCAGGACGCAAACGAGCCGTCGACCGTGATTGCGTGCATGTCGATGCGATGTTTTGACGCAATTACCTCGGCCGGTCCGATGGTGGCCGCCTTCGGGGGGACGGCGGTGAGGTCCCCGCTGCAACCGAAACACCCGTGCAGGGAGTTCTGGGCGATGGTGAACGGACTCAACGTGCAGATTCGCGGTCCCATCGTCTTCCATTCCTCCAGCGAGCCGACGAATTCCGGGGCGTCGGGTTCGATGAAGGCGAGATGTCCGGTCCAGCCCGGGCCGCTGTAACAGATGTCGGCGCCGCCCAGATCGGCGAGCATTCGGCCGTAGTCCCTGATGTTCCTGTCCGTGAACACGCGAATGTTCCGCTCCGCCGGGCGCAGCTTGGGATGCAGATTTCTCCAGAAGTATTTCTTGAAGGCGTGGCCGAAACCAAACTCCCAGGATTCCGGCGCGATGCGGCCGTCCTGGTCGGCATATTCGTCCATGTTGAACGTGTGCAGTTTCCTGCAGTCTACCTTGGCGCGGTTCAGCATGTCTGCGAGTCTGGCGTAACCTGGCCAAGGATTCGGCATGATGGCAACCAGCGGCCGACCGGCGTCCATTGCTTCCTTGATCCGGAAAAACATGTCCGTGATCCAGCGGAACTCGAATTCGCTGTCGGGCACCACGGAGATCCTGAAATCCGGGTTGCGGTGCCGGGTGATCTGCTCGCGTGTGATGGCACGAACGCGTGCAACGACTTTCTTGTCGCGGAAGGGCACGAAGCTCGCAGGTTGAAAATCAAACGGAGCGGTTGTTTTCTTCATAAACAGAGTGGCCATTCACCCATGTCTGCGCGGGGGTGAGGGTGTCATTCCACAGGACGAGGTCGGCGTCGGCGCCGACTTCCAGTCGTCCCTTGCGATCGAGTCCGAGAAGTCGCGCCGGGTTCAACGTGCCCATGGCCCAGACCTGTTCCGGCGGGATCGGGAGCCAGCGCAGGAGATTCGCCATGCCGCGGTTCATGGTCAGCGCACTTCCGGCAAGGAATCCTTTTTCGGAGTGGCGCGCAGCGGTCTCCGGCGATACGCGGATCGTGTATCCCCAGGGCGTGTTGTAGACTCCCGCGGGCAGGCCTGCGCCGATGTTGGAGTCGGTGATCAGCAGGATGCCTTGCCAGCCCTTTGCCGCCAGCGCGGCACGAATGGCGGTGGGGTGGACATGCACGCCGTCGGCGATGAAGTCCACCGACACGCGCGCATCCGCCAGGATTGACTCTACGGCGCCAACCGGGCGCACGCCTGGGTCGGATTCTGCGGGCGCATAAAAAACATCGTAGAAATGCGTGGCGTGCGTTGCGCCTGCCTCGATTGCGGCCTCCGTTTGTTCGGCAGTTGCGCGAGTGTGTGTGAGGAGAACCGGAATTTTTCGTTCCCTCAGACGATGAATCACGGGAACAATGTCGGGAGCATCCGGGCTGAGCGACATCGCTGCAAGGCGGCCGTTGGAAGCGGAAAGGATGCGATCGAGCAGTGCGAGATCTCCGGGAAGCGTGGGACATGCCGCGCCGCCGACAGCCATGAACGGGCCCTCGATATGAATTCCAGGGATGTTCACTTCCTTGATGGTCGGAAGCATGTCCGTTGCCTCGCGCACGGTATCAAGCCAGGCATCGGTGATCTTTGGAATCAGGGTGGGAAGCACGGTGGTCACACCGAATTCTCCCAGCGATCGTGCGCCCTTTTTGATTCCATCCGCCCCTTCTTCGTAGAGACAGTCCTTGATGCCGTGGGTGTGAATGTCGATCAGCCCGGGCGTGAGCAAACGGCCGCGCCCCTCAATGATGCGGGTACCGGGCGAGTGATTTGTGCCGATCTTGCCGAGCGCCGCGATGCGTCCGTCCCGAATCAACGCGTCGCCCGGGAAAATGCTCCTGCCAGGAGCGACGAGACGGACATCGCGGATCAAGAGATCGCTCATGGCAGGAGGCAATGGCTCAGCCCTTCGAAACGAGATCGAACGCGGCGTCGACGGAGAGACCGTCGTGGACGAGTCCCATCAGAGCGCGTGTGATCGCCGCGGGTTTGGCGTGCTGGATGATGTTGCGGCCGTAGACGATGCCGGAGGCGCCCTGGGCGAGGAGCTCATGGGTGCGCTGAAGGATTTCGCGGTCGCCCACCTTGCCGCCCCCGCGCACGAGCACCGGGATGCCGCTGGCTGCCTCGATGACCTTGTGGTAGACGGCGACGTTGTCGGTGGGGTCGGCCTTGATGACATCGGCGCCGAGTTCCGCGGCCTGGCGGACGAGCGGGATGATCTTCTTTTCATCGCCGTCGACCATGTAGCCACCGGCCTTTTCATTCGCCTGGAAGACGAGAGGCTCGATCATCATGGGCATCCCGTAGCGTTCACACTGGGGTTTGAGACGGAGGATGTTTTCGACGCACTGCTCTCCGACCTCGGGCTCATTGGGGATCTGGAACAGATTCACACACATGCAGGCGGCATCGAGGCGAAGTGCCTGCTCGACGGGGTTGTCGATGGTGCGGCTGTAGAGCCGACGCGGAAGTTGTTTTCCGTAGACGTTGGCCACGTCGATGCGGAGCACGAGGGACGGCTTGAAACGGCCCGCGATCTTTTGGAGGTGGCGCGCCTGGCCGACGCTGAGCTGCACGGCGTCCGGCGCGGCGCTGACGACCGTGGCGACGGCGCGGTCGATGACTTCGATGCCGGCGAGAAAGCCGTATTCATTGAAGAAACCGTGATCGATGGCCACATCGAAGCAGCGACGCGACTTGGGATTGAACAGACGATTGAGTCGGAAGGCAGTCATGGGAAATTGTGACGGGAGGTTGCGGGGAGTTCAGGAGAATCCAAGTTCACGGGCAGTTTCGCCGATTGCCTCATCGATGAGATCGAGCCCCTTGAGCAGGGTTGCCTCGTCCATGACGATCGGCGGACTCATGCGGAGAATATGTCCGGCGGGGATCCATGCCAGACCCTTGCGGAAAGCCTTCTGATAGACGAGTGTACCGGCCTTGTCGAAGGGTTCCTTGGTGGACTTGTCCTTCACGAGTTCGATGCCCATGAGGCAGCCCTTTGCGCGGACATCGCCCACGATCCGGTGCTGCTCCTTCATGCGTTGCATGCGCTTGAGGGCGACCTTGCCGAGGTGGGTGGAGTGTTCGAGCAGGTTTTCCGACTCGATGACCTGGGTGGAGATCAGTGCGGCTGCGCAGGCCATGGGGTTGCCACCATAGCTGGAGGACGCGGAGATGCTCTCGAAGCTCTCCTTGAATTTCTCGCGGACGGCGACGCAGGTGACGGGAAAGCCGTTGCCGAATCCCTTGCCGATGGTGACGACATCAGGAACGACGCCCCAGTGTTCCATCGCGAGCCACTTGCCGGTCCGTCCCCAACTCGTGAGGACCTCGTCAGCCATGAGGAGGATGTTCCGGTCGTCGCAGAATTTTCTCAGCTTCGGGAAAAAGTCATCCGGGGGCATGATCGAGCCGCCCCAACCCTGGATGGGTTCGAGAACGAAGCCGGCGACGGATCCAACGGTGGCCTTGTCAAGATATTCGCCGTAGAAACGCAGGTAGGCATCGGTGTCGATCGTGCCATCCGGCTTGGTCCAGACGGGCCGGTAGGTGTCGGGTCGGGGCACCATATGCGCGCCGGGCGCGCGCACGGCGCCGTAGACGTGGGAACGGATGTGACCGAGGGAGACGGCGCCATAGGTCTTGCCGTGAAAATCGTAGAAACAACTGACGGTTTCGTGTCTGCCTGTGGCAGCCCGCAGCACACGGATGCCGGCTTCCACCGCGGCGGTGCCGCAATCGTAGAGCTGGAAACCATTGAGATCGCCCGGAAGGACCGACGCGAGTTTCTCCATCAGCTCGGTCTTGATCGGCGTCGTGAAGTCGTGGGCGTTCATCAACTGGCCCGCGGCGCGCGCGATGCCTTCACTGATCTTCGGGTGACAATGGCCGAGCGTGGTGACGTAGATGCCCGAGGAGAAGTCGATGTATTCATTGCCATCGACGTCCTTGAGCACGCAGCCCTTTCCGGATTCGAAGCTCACCGGAAAGAGCTTCACCTGACCGCTCAGCCCCTTGAAATGCCGGGTGCAGCGATCGTGCCAGTGTTTGGACTGGGGGCCCGGGGGGGGCACGGGAAGGTGGGGTATGCGCGAGAGGTCGACGCGGCCCCATTCGAGAGTCTTGAAGGTGGAGTTTGCGATCATGTTGGAAAATCAGACGGTGACGGTTCGCACACCGAGCTTGGACAGGCGCCGAATGGCTTCGGCAGAGGCGGCCCGGTCGGTGATCAGAGTGTCGATGTCCGAAAGTTTGCCCGAGCAGGCGAGGGCGGTGCGTCCGATCTTGGTGTGATCGGCGAGCACGATCGAGCGCCTGGCGATGCGACGCATGTGTTTCTCAACCCGTGCGAGGCGCAGGTCGGCGTTATAGAGTTTGCCATCAAGGCCGATGCCGTCGGTGCCCTGAAAGGTGATGTCGGCGGAGAACAGTTCGAGGCAGTGCTCCGTCACCGGCCCGGTAAGGTCAGGGCTGCCGCGACGGATGACCCCACCCAGCAGGATGACCTCGACGCCGGGTGCGTCGAGCAGTTCGGAGGCGACCGCGAGGCTTGGGGTGATGACCGTGAGGTTTTCGCCGTCGCGCAGCAGGCAGGCGAGTTCGAGGGTTGTGGTTCCGTTGTCGAGAATGAGGCGCTGCCCCGGTTTGACGAGCTTTCGGGCTTCGCGGGCGATGGCCTGCTTGGCGTCGCGATTGGCCTCGCGGCGGTCACGGTAGTCGAATTCGAGGAGCATGCGCCCGGTGAGCACCGCGCCGCCGTGGGTGCGATGGATGTGGGACTGGCCCTCAAGTTGCGAAAGGTCGCGCCGGATGGTCATCTCGCTGACGCCGAACTCGCGTGCCAGGTCCGCCACCGAAACGCCCGCCTCGCTCGCGAACCTTTCACGGATGCGGGCCAGACGTGCGGCGGACGGGAGTTTCCTCATGAGGTCATGATTTCGAGACGATGTTAGAAAATGTCAATGAAAAGACTAAACGAACAATTTCTAACATTAATACCTGGGCAGGTCGCGAGGGGCCGGGATAGAAAAAGGCACAGGCCTGATGACCTGTGCCTTTGTGTTATGCCGTCCAACCCGGGACAGGCGCGCCGTTGATTTTTCGCGGCGGTGTGGGCTGGATCAATCCCCATTGGGGAATTCGGCGACGAGGTGTGGAATACGTGGTGTTCGACAGGCGACGGGGGCCTGGAGGCAGGCTCACGCCCGAAAGACGGGACCCAGCAGGGACTCAGCGATTGGCGAACTGCTGGCTCAACCTGCCCAGCGCCAATGCCGCGAGGAAGAGACCGAAGTCGCGCAGGGCGACGTCGAAGTAGCCTGGGATCATGAGCAGGTTGAGGATGATGACGACGAGCCAGGCTGCGACCACGTGGGAGAAGATTCGCGGACGCAGGGCCACACCGATGCCGGCGATGATTTCAATCACACCGACGATCATCATCAGACTATGGCCGCTTATCGGCGAGAGACGCTGAACGATGCCGGGCAGGTATTGGTCCCAGTTGACGAGCAGATGGGTAAATTTGTCGGCACCGGCGAGAATGGGGGCAGCGACAAAACCAAGCTGGAGAATGCGGAAGGCTTGATAGGCGGGCGTGCAGGAGGCGTCCGTCGCGGGAGATTGAGTATCGGTATTCATAACAAGGCTGAACCTCGTAGCTTTAATCAAATAAGTCAAATGTTTTATTGGTTTAATTGTTTTATTTCCATTTTTCGCTAGATTGCCCGCATGAGATTGTCGCCGCACACCGCGCGCTTCCTGAAGAGCACCCGAGGACGGATTGTCCAGATGCTTAGAGAGAAGGAACTTACGGTCTCGGATCTCGCCCGGGAACTCGCATTGACGGAGAATGCGGTGCGCGCCCATCTTGCGACCCTGGAGCGCGATGGACTGGCACGCCAAAGCGGCGAGCGACCGGGTTTACGGAAGCCTCACTTTACCTATGAGCTCACTCCGGAGGCGGAGGAGCTTTTCCCCAAGGCCTACGCTACGATCCTGAATACCGTCATCGCCAAGCTGGAGAATGAATTGGGTGAGAAAAAAAGCGGTGAGTTCCTGCGCGAAGTCGGACGCGATATGGCGCTGCCTCATCGAAATCCCGAGGCGACCTTCGAGGAAAGGCTCTCGGCTGTCGTCCGGCTCATCGAAAGTCAAGGCGGCCAGGTCCAGGTCGAGCGCAACGGCGACAAAGTCACATTTCGAAGCAATGGCTGTGTCCTGGCCTCCGTGGTCTCGAAGCACGGGGCGGCATGCAACATCCTTACGGAACTGATTGCGCAGATCGTCAACGGAGAGGTTGTCGATTGCTGTCGCAAGGGTGATTGCCCGCAGTGCTGTTTTGAGATCAAGGTTCCGGAGGCGAGGAAGTGACCGGTGCGGGCTCGATGTCCGCCGTTACGGAGCGATCCCGGATAATGCGATCCTGTTGATTCAGATCAATTCGGCAGCTTGCAGTCTCGAAAGTGCGGGACTTGGCTATCGGGACCATGGCCGAGATTTTTGACTCCGAGGTCCCCTCAACCGAATTGCTTCGTGACAAGGCGCGTCGTCGCATTCCTCGATTTGCGTTCGAGTATCTCGATGGCGGCTGTTTCTCCGAGATCAACCTGCGGCGCAACACCGATGAGATCCGCGAGGTGCGCCTCCGGCCGTACTACCTGCGGGATTTTCCCGGGGCGACGATGGAGACGGAGCTTTATGGCGAAACCTATGCCGCTCCCTTTGGCGTGGCGCCTATCGGGCTCCAGGGACTGATCTGGCCGAGGTCCGCCGAGTATCTTGCCGAGGCGGCGGTGGAGGGGAACATCCCGTTCATCCTGAGCACAGTGAGCACGGCCAGCATCGAGGAAATCGCTCAGCTCACCAAAGGACGCTTCTGGTTCCAGCTGTACCACCCGGCCGAGGATGCGTTGCGCGACAAGTTGCTCGAGCGCGCGGCTGCGGCCGGCTGCAAGGTGCTGGTCATCCTCGCGGACACGCCGACGTTTGCGTATCGACCCAAGGAGATTCGCAACGGGCTTTCCATCCCGCCGCAGATGAACCTGCGGAATGTCGTCCAGATGTGCCTGCATCCGACCTGGTCATTTTCGCAGCTCGCGGCGGGAATTCCGGCATTCAAGACGATGCAGCCTTACATTCCAAAGGGACTCAACATGCGCCATCTCGGACTTTTCATGAATCGCACCTTCTCAGGTCGCCTCACGGAAAAGAAGATCCGCGCTCTGCGTGAACGCTGGAAAGGCAAGCTCGTGATCAAGGGCATCGTCAACACGGAGGATGCGCAGAAGGCGCTGGATCTCGGAGTCGATGGCATGATTGTTTCCAATCACGGAGGACGGCAGCTCGATGCCGGCACCTCCACCATCCGGCCGCTTTCGGAGCTGGCGGAGAAGTTTCACGGAAAGACGAAACTGATGGCCGACAGTGGCTATCGCGCGGGACCGGACATCGCCGCCGCGCTCGCGAGCGGCGCCGATTTTGTGTTTCTAGGGCGCACGTTCATGTACGGCGTCGGGGCGTTGGGGCGCCGCGGTGGCGCACACACGATTCACATGCTCAAGCGCCAGCTCCAGCAGGTGATGGAGCAGGTCGGATGCGCAAAGGTGGGCGACTTTCCAAACCACCTCGTGCGAAACTGAGGGTTGAGTGGGAAGAGATGTGCTGCCTCGTGTGAGGGGCGAACCCGTGCGCCCACCCACTCCGGGGTGGGATCGTCAGTAGCCGCCGACCCGCGCCTGCTGGCTGGCAGGCGGTTGGGAGGGCAGGCCTTCAATCGTCTCATTGATGGTCTTGCCGTAGGAGGCGATCATGGTCAGCAGCGCGCCAAAATCGCTGCCGAGATTGATGATCCGCCCGCCTTTGGCCGCAACGTGGGCGATCTGTTCCGCGTTGCCGGCGGGCCTGCCCCAGGCAATGCCGTGCCGTGCTGCCGCGGCGGCAACCGCATCCTCCGCTGCCGCCATTTTTGGATGCTTGAAGTCCATCGGTGCATCGAGCCGCAGCGACAAGTCGCCCGGTCCGATGAAGAGCCCATCGATGCCCTTCACTCCCGCGATGGCGTCGACATTGGCGACAGCCTGGGGAGTCTCGATCTGCACGATCAGGAATATCTCCCGGTTGGCGTCGGTGGGATAACCGCTCGTGCCCTTGAGATAGTAATCGTTGTCCACTCCGGCTCCATCAAGCCCTCGGTCACCCAGGGGAGGAAACTTGGTTGCCTGCACCAGGAAAGTCGCATCCTCAACGGTGTTGACGAAAGGGATGATGAGGCCGGATGCGCCGTTCTCCAGCAGGCTGTAGAGTTCGTTCTTGTTGCGGCTGCCTGTCCGCACGATGCAGTCGATGTTGGCGAGATGGTGCAGCAGGATCATGCGCTGGAGCTCTCGCCGGTCCCACGCATTGTGTTCGGTATCCAGCCAGATGGCATCGAAGCCGGCCTTGGCCGCGTGAAGCGGCATCATGGACGACGGATAGTACATGCAGATGAACCGGGCGATGCGGTTCTCGCGCAGGCGGGAGCGGATGAGGGAAGGACGCATGGAAGATTGACGGAGGGTTGTGCCGAAGGAGTGACAGGAGCGAGGATGACACTATTTGCCTGCCTGGGCATCCCATAGTAGTGGACAGAAGAGTTGACCAGATTTGCCCGGAGGTTGCACCTGCCAATTTGGCGTCGAGCGGGTCGCCTTAGGTGTTTGTTGGTGTGAGTTTATGCATGAAACGAACAAAAAATAACATTTGATCCGATAACCGCGACGGGCATGCTCCGGAGCCCATTCCTGATCGTTCCATGCCCAAGTCTGAAATTGCAGGAGCTTCTTCAACTGTCCAGGCGGGTGCCGCCGTGGTGGATATCACACCGGGGGAAAGTGTCTTTCTCTACGGTTACCCCCACGTGCCGAGGAACAGCACGGGGGTGCACGATGCTTTGGAGTGTGCGGCGCTCTTTCTGCGGTCTGGAGAGGGGCAGGTGCTATTCCTTGCGAATGACCTGATATTTTTTGACCGTGATTATGTGGGCATGGTGCGCCAGCGCATCCTGGCGGCAACCGGGGTGCCGCCTGAGGCGGTGATGATCTCGGCGACGCACACGCATTCGGGTCCGGTCGTCGCGAACAATCTGACGAATGCAGCGGATTCGGTCGTGCCAAAGGCGGATTCCCGGTACCTGGAATGGCTGGCTGAGCGCATGGTTCTGGCCGCGCGCAGCGCCATCGGAAATGCGGAGAAGGCTGTACTCGGGCTCGGCCTGGCGCGGGCGGAGGGAGTGGGGACGAATCGTCACGACCCCCAGGGTCCCTCGGATCCGGAGGTGCCGGTGCTGTTGGTGCGTTCGTGTGCGAGTGAAAGACCCCTCGCGTGCATGCTGATCTACGGCATGCATCCAACGGTGTTGCATGAGGACTCGACCCTGATCAGCGCCGACTTTCCCGGGTTCACTCGGCGCTGGCTGCGAGCACATGTCCTCGGAGAATCGTGTCCGGTGATTTATCACCTTGGAGCTGCGGGAGACCAGAGTCCGCGTCATATCACGAAGGCCAATACCTTTGCGGAAGCCCAACGCATCGGCGAAAACCTCGGCCGGTGCATTGCGAGCGCGATCGAAGGCATTTCCTGCGGTCCGGTGGGCGTCGTCCGGGGAAAACGAAGCTGGCTCGAGGTCCGCCCGCGAACATTTCCCTCCGTGCAGGAGGCAAAGGACGGGTTGGCGCGCAGCCGGAAGGTGTATGAGGAACTGCGTGAGGCAAAGGCTTCCAGGCAGGCGGTGAGGACTGCGGAATGCGATGTCTTTGGTGCAGAGAAAACGGCACTGCTTGCCGAAACTGCCGTCGACGGACGTCTGGCGGAAGCAGTGCGCTCGGCGTCGCCTGCAGAGATCCAGGTGATCGAGATTGGGGACTGGCGCTTTGTGGGGTGGCCGGGAGAATTCTTTGTCGAGCACGCGCTGGCATTGAAGGCACGGGCTCCTTTCGGCACCTATGTCGTCACTCTCGCGAATGGCCAGTTGCAAGGTTACATCGCAACGCCGAAGGCGGTCGAGAAGGCCTATTACGAGGCGACCAATGCGGTGTTCTCGGTTGAAAACGGGCCGCGCTTTGTCGAGGCAACGCTCGACCTGATTGCAGGGGGGCGGTAGCACAACCGCCGTACATGGCCCTGTTGCTTGGCATCGATCTTGGCACGTCCTATCTGAAGGCGGGCGTGTTTGATGATTCCGGGAGACTCCGCGGAATGGGTCGTGTGTCCACGGGAGTGCGTGAGCCTCGCCCTGGGTGGAAGGAGCTGGATGTGGCGGAGTTTCT
>CAUJJL010000090.1 GCA_963205455.1 Verrucomicrobiota bacterium | reverse complement strand
TGGGACAGCATCAGCAATAGAAACGGAAACTTTCACTCTATCAGTTCCAAATTCAGGAACGCACTCCGATCCAATCTCCCCTCACGCCTCCTCCGCTGCAATCACTTGCATCGCGGCCAGCTCTGCCGTGGGATGGCTGTGAATATTTTCTGTTTCGCGAGCCGAGGTGCTCTCGGAGTGGCCGGACTACCTTGGCGACAAGGCGCGCACGCTCCACTCACCGTTGCGGCAGATCAATCGTTCGAATGTGGCGCAGCTTGAGGTGGCGTGGACCTATGACACCGGTGAGAAAGGCGAATATCAGGCCAACAATCTGATTGTCGGTGGCGTACTCTACACCGCGACACCGAGTCGCCGGGTGATTGCTCTTGATGCGGCGACGGGACGCGAGCGGTGGTCATGGGATCCGGCGACCACGCGCGCGGGCAAGGGGGCACGCAGGCAGCGGGGATTGGTCTTCTGGGAGAATGAACAGGGGGGCGAGAAACGTTTGTTCACCGCTTCAGGCAATTACCTCTTCGCACTCGATCCGTCGACTGGGACGATCATCAAGAGTTTCGGTGATGATGGATTGGTGCATCTCGGAATCGGACTTGATGATGCGGATGTTCCCAAGGTCGGGCTCAACACGCCGGGAGTCACCTATCAAGACATGCTGATCATCGGAGGCTTTGGCGGGCCGGGTGCTGTACGGGCGCTCGAGGTTCGCACGGGCAAACTGCGCTGGATTTTCCATCTCATCCCGCGACCGGGTGAGGTTGGTTACGACACATGGCCGCCCGATGCCTACAAGACTGCGACCGGTGCAATGCCATGGCCCGGACAGGCGCTGGATGAGGCGCGCGGCATTGTTTATGTCGCCACGAAAACGGCCGAGCCGGACTTTTATGGGGCGACGCGACACGGTGACAACCTCTTTGCCAATTCGCTCGTTGCGCTCGATGCACGGACAGGACGACGGCTGTGGCACTATCAGCTCGTGCATCACGACCTGCTCGATCGCGATCTTCCCTGCGCACCGGTTCTGCTTACGGTGACGCATGAGGGGCGGCGCATCGACGCGGTAGCTCAGGGCACGAAGCAGGGTCTGCTGTTTGTATTTGATCGGGTGACGGGCGAACCGCTGTGGCCGATCGATGAGAGACCCGTGCCTGCGTCCGAACTCAGGGGGGAAATGGCGTCACCGACGCAGCCGTTCCCCACGAAGCCTGCACCACTCGTGCGGCTGCACTACACCGAGGCGGACGCATCCACAATTTCTCAGGCCGCTGCCGAACAAACGCTCGCGCGAATCCGCGTGTCGCCGAACTTTGGTCCCTTTCCTGCGCCGAGCCTCAGGGAGACGATCATGTTTCCCGGATTTGACGGAGGCATGGAATGGGGTGGTGCGGCCGTAGATCCGCAGGGCGTGTACTATGTCAATGTAAACGAGATGCCCTGGATCCTGCAGATGGTGGAGACGCGCCGTGCCGACGGCTCGCGATTGCCGCGCGGCGAACGTGACTATCTCATCAATTGCGCAGCCTGTCACGGCCTCGACCGAAAAGGGATGCCCGCGGCGGGGTTCCCGTCGCTGATCGACATCGAAAAGCGACGCTCTCGTGAGGAGATCCGGAAGATTACTCGGGAGGGCTTTGGGCGCATGCCTGCGTTCGACCGCATCCCGGAGAGTCAGCGCGACGCGATCCTCGCCTATGTGCTGGGCGAAGCGCCGAGCACAGGGGGCCGGCCTGACGAGGCTGGGCGTGAATCAATGGGAAGTTCGCGCACGGTGCCACCGTATGCCTTCGGGGGATTCCGGCGATGGCTGGACAATGACGGCTATCCCGCGGTGAAGCCACCCTGGGGCACGCTTGCAGCGGTTGATCTGAATTCAGGCGAGATCAAGTGGCAGGTGCCGCTT
Organism: Verrucomicrobiota bacterium; assembly: GCA_963205455.1. Classification (GTDB taxonomy): domain Bacteria; phylum Verrucomicrobiota; class Verrucomicrobiia; order Opitutales; family Opitutaceae; genus UBA6669. The sequence continues at coordinate 6,143 of CAUJJL010000090.1, read as the reverse complement.
GGGGAATATCGAGAGCTTACCGGGCGCGGAATTCCTCCGACCGGCACTGAAAACTATGGCGGACCGGTAGTCACTGCCGGTGGCTTGATCTTCATCGCAGCGACGGCCGATGAAACGATCCGGGCGTTTGACAAGGATACCGGCAAGGTTCTCTGGAGCGCACGATTGCCCTTTGGAGGCAATGCCACGCCGAGCGTCTACATGGCGGAGGGGCGCCAGTTTGTGGTGATTTCCGCAGGTGGAGCAAAATCAGGCCGACCCGCCGGGGGTGTCCTGGTGGCCTTTGCATTGCCGAAGCAATTTGGGAAAAGTCCGTGACGTGGCTCGGTCCAGCGCTGCTACGGAGTGCAGTTGGCCTCCCGGTGGGAGTCGCACCTCTGGTGCTGGCTATCTGCCGTCGGCCTGCCAGCGGAGCATGGTCTCGATATTCTGATTGATGGCCGAGGCTGCGGCGGCGTTGTCGCGGTGACGCTGCGTTCGGACGTTGCCTTCATAGACGGCCTTCGATTCGGGGAATCGCCCCTGATCATTCGTTTCCACAATCCATCGATCGAGTCGCTCACGAAGTTCGGCAAGCACGGGCCAGCGAGAGGGCTCGCTCGCGAGATTGTTGATTTCCCAGCGATCGTGGATCCATTCGTAGAGTTCTTCAGGCGCACGAGTTGGAGCAAAGAGCAGTCGTTCCGACAGCGAATCAAGTGTGCCCGCCGCATGGAGATCGCGCAGACGGATCAGGATGGGCTTCGAATCCTTGTAGGCGTTGGGCTGGAGGTGAGGGCGCAGCGGATAGTAATTGCGAATGTAGAGCCAGCGGTCAGTGCGCACGGAACGGATCCGATCCACCGTTTCGTCGCAGCGGTCGCGTGCGGAGAATACAGCGTCGCGTTTCTCGTAGGACGGCGAGAGCACATCGCGAGCCTGCATGGTCTTTGGGATAGGAATGCCGGCGGCGGCGAGTGAGGTGGCCGCCATATCAATCTGTTCAATCAGGTCTTTCCGGACCTGTCCCGCGCGCACGCCGGGTCCGCTGATGATGAAGGGAATGCGCGTGCCTTCCGTATAGAGGAATTGTTTGCCACGTGCGTGGCTGACACCGTGGTCGCCGATAAGGATGATGAGGGTATTTTCGAGAAGTCCTTCGGCCCTCAAGCGGTCCATCACGCGGCCGACTTCAATGTCGGTCATGCGCATGGAGTCGAGATAGTGTGCCCAGTCGGCGAGGATCACCGGATCGCGCGGGTAATAGGGAGGAAGGCTGGCAACGGAGTCGGGATTGGTAGCACCTGATCCGAAATGGGCATCGAGTTCCTTCCAGCGTCCGAGATCGCGGTGTTTTCCCCCAAGGAGCTGAACCTGCATGAAGAAGGGCTGGCCTGGTTTGCGACCGGACCAGTCGGGACCATTGTAGACGGAGCGGTCCCATTCAAAGTTGTAGTCGGTTTTTCCCAGAGTTTTGGCATCGGGTTTTCCGTCGCTGATGCAGGTGTAATAGCCGGCCTTCTGAAAAAGTGCCGGGACCAGTTCGACACCCTCAGGCAACCTAACCTTGTTGGCGCCGCGGTTCGAGCGATGATTGTGTGCACCGATCGTGGTCTGGTACATCCCGGTGATCAGCGCGGAGCGGCTTGCCGAACAGACGGGTGCAGTCGTGTGTGCCTGCTCAAACAGGACTCCCGACTTTGCCAGAGCATCGACATTGGGTGTGCGGATACTCGTCTCGCCGTAGCAGCCGAAGTTGGGCGAGATGTCGTCGACAATGATCCAGAGGATGTTCGGGCGCGGTGCTGCCGCCGAAAGGTTGGCGAGGGACAGGTACAGGGCGCTGGTCAGCAGGAGCGTGAGGCGGAGGATTCGCGGCATGGCAGTTTGACGGAAAGGTTCAGATAGATTGTCTCAAGGTTGCAGCATGTCCTTGATTGCAGAGGCGAGTCGGTCGTGCGCGGCTGCATCAGGCACGGGCATTTCAATAAAACCCACGCGAAACTCCAGGTCGGCACCGCGCAGGAGCGGACGTGGAGCGCGGCCAAAACCAAACACCGCCATGCCATCCGGCGCATCAATGCCCGCTCCGTCCGTGCCGAGGTAGCGAAAGCTGTCTTCGATCGAGTCAGGTTTCATCTGTGCGATCACGAGCACGCGGGGAGAGGTGGTGTCTCCGAAATAGACCCAGCTCCATTGTCCCGTGACACCAGCGGCCGTGGGAGTATCGCGGCGCGGTCCGCCATCAGATGTGCCCCAGTACTGTTCACGCGGGGCGTATCGGCCGGCTGGGGGACCTTCGTAGAGAAACCACCACGGTTGATCGGGATCCGCCTTTTCCATCCTGAAGATTGCGTGAGTCGGGGTGAAGCGCCACGTCCATGCCCACGTGCCGGATTTGCTGACCGTACGAATCACATCGGTCCCCTCCTTGGTGCTGATGCAGCGATCCTTGCCCGGATGTCCGACCCCTGCGTCGGGGTTGCCCTTGCCAAAGACGGCATTGGGAATGCCGCGATAGGCTCCAGCAGCGGCGCCCGGGCCGCGTGAGGGATTCTTGTGAAAGGCGATCCAATCGTGTCCGTCCCGATCCATGAGACGGGAGAGCCCTCCTCCCGTCTTGTCATAGTACCACGTGCCGCCAGGCGTCACGATGCGGAAGTGGGGGATTCCTTCGTATTCGGCGTCGCTGATCTCGATGCTCGGAGATCTGCTGGCCGCACTCGTCATCGGGGCCGCGCCACCGAGGAGGAGCAGCAGGAGGATTGAAAATCGAAGGTCGGGGAATGCGCGAAGATTCGGCAGGAGCATCGTGGTCGCGAGGGATACTATCATCGGGGCAAGGGCCCGTCTTTGGCGACCGCGGAAATTGGCCCCACGGATGCGGAACGCGGATCCCGGCCGGGCCCTCGCTAGGGATTCCCCCGCCTGTAGAGCAGGACCTGGTGACTGTCGCCGACAACGGTGTCATCGTCGTGGACGATATCCTGGTTGCCGGCCTTGTTCTTGGCGCGGAGCGGATAGAGGTTGGAAAAGAGGAAGTCGCTGCTCTTTTCCACAACGAGCAGCGCCTTGGGAGCGCCGCCTCCGCTTTCACCGAAAAGGCGGATATGATTTGAATTGCGGATCGTGACAACGGGCCGGGATCCCTCGTACTTGAGGCCAAAGGCATCGACATGACTCGCGTTGCGGATCTCCGCGCCGGTATAGCCCTTGTTCGCCCCCTGCGGCTGAAAGTGATAGATGGAAAGGGGCTCGTGGGTGCCGTCGATCAGGCAGTTCGTGTAGCGGGAAGTCATCGCTTCGAAGTCGGCCGTGGTGGTGACCTTGAAGCCGTAGGCACGTCCGCCTCCGTTTCCGCGATAGATGAACAGGGGAGAATTGAGAGGAATTCCTTCTCCGCGCCCACCGGAGTGAACACTGCGCACGGCACTGATCACCGAGTTGCGGCCGGCACGCCAGAGTATCGAATAGGCGGGATAGAAGGGTGTCTTGAGTTCAGGTGGAGTGGCCATTGGAAGCCGGATTCCAACATAACCCAGGCGCGTGGTTGCCGCAGCGTCATCTGCCGTGCGGAAGAGGGGACGAGGATCGTTGCCATTGAGAAAGTCGCCATCCGGATGGCGCGCCGGATCCATGATGGGAACGAAGCATGTCGAAATGTGAGATACTCCAACCAGCGTTGTGTTGGAGCGCAGGTCGAGTGTGCGAGAGATGCGGTAAACGCCGCGAGGGACGAACAACGGCTGGTTGCGGGTGCTGGCTTCGTCGATGGCCCGCTGGAGCGCGGGATACTGATCGGTGAAATCGTCGCGATCGCCGTCACCCGTGGCTCCGAAGTCGCGCGCATTCAGCATGCCTGCCATGCCCACACCCTGAAAGATGCCAGACCACGTGTGGCGGCTCTGGAGATCTGGCGGGATTGCCGATCCGTCAACGGGCACCCAAACTGCGCCCTGGGGCGGTACGTCGCGTCTGCGACCTTCGATGTAGACGGCGTCGGTTTGTGGTGGGGCGTTCGCTCCGCGCTGTTGTGGATTGGTGAGCAGGTTTGCTGCGGCTGCGCATTCGGAGACCTGACACCAGCCTTCCGATCTGCCTGAGAGCGTGAGTCCGGAACCTGCATCCTCAATCTTGATCAAGGTCGCGGCATTGCGGAGGAAGACCTGATTCAGGTAGACGGAGCGGTTGCCGACGATCGCGGGGGCGGTGGATCCCGGAGCCAATTCAATGCGTGAGTCGACAAGGCAGAGCGAGGCGTTCCAGGGATCCCCTCGGGTTGAACCTGCGAGGATGACCGCAGAGGCGCCGGGCGCAGGAGAGAGCACGGCGCCAGGCATGACAAGGGGGCCGCGGGAATCATTGTAGACGCAGGCGACTGTTTGACCGGTGAACGTGGCGTGGGAGAGTGAGCAGGTTGGCTGCGTGGTGCTGAGAAAGGCACCGTAACGGCCTCCGTTGACCGAAAGATTGTGCATGCCACCGCCCGAACCCAAGCCGTCCTTGAATCCGGCAAACGCGCTGGTTGCCTCGACATGGACCGATTGGAGCGACGAGTCCTCGCAGGCCAGGAACTCGATGCCGATCGCGCCTGCATTGCCGCCCAGATCAAGCGCAAGGTTGCGGATCTGCTGACTGAAATGAGCGTTGCTCTTCTCATACACATTTGGCGGCACGCCGTTAATCGCCCAGAAATGGATGACGGATTTCGGATGATCCGGATCGCCGAATCCCGCCGCATTGGGCGCCAATCGGATGATGGCCCGTTCGCTCGGATCCGACGAGCCTTGCAGGACACAACCGATCTCTCCGCGGCGCAGTGGAAGCCCGGGGAATCCCCCACCCAGGTAGTTGGGACTCACTCCCTCCAGGGTGTCGCTGACCAGATAGGTACCCGCAGGAAGGTAGGTGGTGCACCGGGCATCACGGCCTTCGTTGAGGGCACGTTGAATGGCGAGCGTGGAGTCCGTTCGTCCGGTTGGGTCTGCGCAGTATGGTGCGCGAGTGACGTCGAGAATGCCATCGCGACCGAGCTTCTCGTCACCATAGCGGGCGAGGATGCGTTCGCCGGAGGCGAGCACGTCTGTGACCTTCTTGTTGAGGCCTGCCCGGTGGACGACAATGAACTCAGGTGCATTTTCCCCGGATTCACGTGCGTCGATGACAAGCTCCTGGGATGCGTCGGTGCGCAGGATGAAGGAATAGCGCCCCGTGCCGGTTACGACCGGAGTAGTATCGAATTCGATCCAGCCGGGCTTCCCTGGAAGCTTGAGTTCCGCGAGCGGCGTGGCCGGCAGCGCGATGGGCCGATTGTTCCCGTTCAGACTCCTTTCGTTCCAGCCGTTCCCGGCAGAGTAGAGGCGAAGCCTGCCCGTGGCGCTGTTGCTGACGTGAACCCGCAGACGCGCGCGTGTGACGTCGCCGTTCACTCCGCGAAGATCGAATGCGAGAAATGCCTCGCGTGAAAGCGCGCCAGCGAGACGGAGATTCCTGTCCGCCGGGCCAGAGGTGTTCGCATCAATCCAGACATCATCTGCGGGACGAAGGGTCTCGGTCTTGTCGATGTCGGAGCCCTTGGGTCGCGCGGCAGGAGCAGAGACTGAATCCCGAGGGCCATAGGAGATCGAGAGCTCTGGAACCTCCGCCTCATCCTTTGCTTCGCGGGAAGGGATTACGAGCTTGTAGCGTTCCCTCGCTGCGAGGCGGAACGAGTAAGTCCCCGGGCCCTTGATGATTTTGGAGAGGTCAGCCTCCATCCATTGTCCGATCGTGGGAATGCCGGTGAAGTCGGCGACGTGCGCTCCCACTGTCGGCCGAGTCCGGTACGTGACTTCTGATTCGGACCATTGCGGTGACGTTGCCCAGATGCCGACGGGAGTGGTGGGATTGCCCTTGACGATTTTTGAGACGAAAAGGCGAAGGGTGGCGCGGGTAATGTCGGTCCGCGCATTGGTCACGTCAAATTTGATCAGTGTCTCAAAATCGCGTCCGCCGCCCTTCTGCAATGCGAGGGATGCCTGTGTGCCGTGTGTGAGATCGATGCCCTCATTGCTTAGGATTGTGGCGTCAGCCACGGGATGAAGCACGACGGTCAGAGGTGGTTCGGCGCACAGAAGGGATGAACGGATCGCAAGCAGGGTGAAGAGAAGGGCGAAACGGAAGGA
>CAUJJL010000089.1 GCA_963205455.1 Verrucomicrobiota bacterium | reverse complement strand
CGCCTCACCCTGGAACTGTGTCCATGTGTCATTGCGATCTGCGCCCAGCCAGCCGACCTGAATCCTCGTTGACGCGGCGTCCAGCACAAGGATTGCACGGTGGGCAGACCTGAGGCTATGAAGGGTATGCATTCGTCAATTGCGACCAAACGGATCGCTGCTGCGACCTGCAAGCGTTCAGAATACGGCATTGACCGCCGTTCGCCGGTTTTGCAGTTTCAACGATTCATCAAACAATCCCTTCAGTTCGTTCCTTTCCCGTGAACACCGCAGTCCAAGATCAATCCATTACTCGCAAGAATCTTGTCGTATCACTCGATGCCACCGAGGTTTCCTCCAGGCATGCGGCCACCGTCGCCGAATTTGTCCGGTACGCCAAAATACCGGGATTTCGCCCGGGCAAGGCTCCTGCGGCAGTGATTGCCAAGCGATTTGAGAAGGACATTGCTGATGAGTTCAAGCAAAAGGTCGTTGCCGAGGCCTATCGGGAGGGCGTTGAAAAAAGCAAGCTCGACATCCTGAATCTGGTTCAGGCCAATCCTGGCACGATCGAAAATGGCAAGCCGGCAGAGGTGACCTTTTCGATCGATGTGCGACCGGAGTTCGCAATGCCGGATTACACGGAATTGACGACCGAAGTGGCCAGTACTGAGGTAAGCGACGTCGAAATCGATCAGGTCGTTGAGCGGCTTCGAAGCGAACGGGCTGATTTCAAGGTTGCGGAACGTGCCTCGCAGAAGGGCGATTATATCAAGCTCTCCTATGAGGGAACGGTTGAGGGTCAACCGATCCTTGAGCTGGTACCCGACAAGCAGATCTACGGAAAGGTGCCGCAAACCTGGGAGGAGGTGGACGCGGAGCAGGAGGGGTTGATTCCGGGTCTTGGGAAGCAGTTGTCCGGTCTGCGCACGGGAGACAAGAAGGAGGTTTCTGTCCAGTTTCCTGCTGAGTTTCACGGAGCTCCTGTTTTAGCGGGAAAGTCCGCAGTTTATGCGGTCGAGATTCTTGAAGTTCGTGAGCGTGTGCTTCCGGAAATTGATGAGGAATTTCTGAAGACGCATCAGGCCGAGAGCGTCGAGCAGTTGAGGTCGGGCATTCAGGGAAACCTCAAGATGCAGAAGGAATATCAAAACCGGACCGATCAGCGTCGGCAGGTGATCGAGTCACTCCTTCAGAAAACCGACTTCGAAATTCCCTCTTCCCTGGTAGAGGTCGAAACGCAGAATGTGCTGCGCCGATTCATCGAGGAAAACATGCGCCGTGGGGTGACCCAGGAGCAATTCGAGAAGGACAAGAAGGAGCTCTTTGAAGGTGCCCGGCGGTCAGCGGCTTCGCGTGTCAAGAGCCAGTTGATCCTTTCGAAGATCGCCGAGAAGGAGGAAATCAAGGTGTCCGAGAACGACATCAACCAATACATCATCCAGGAATCGCAGCGTTCCCATGTGGCGCCCGACAAGCTCCTGAAGCAGCTTTCCGGTGATCGCGATCATCTGCGGTCCGTTCATCAGGACATCATTTTCGACAAGGCGGTTGAATTCCTGGTTTCCAAGGCTAAGGTGGTGAGCAAAGCATAATCCACGCGTGTACGCCTCCTTGTGAGCTCCTACTACATTCCCTACGTCATTGAAAACACCGGCCGTGGTGAGCGGTCGATGGATATCTACAGCCGCCTGTTGAAGGACCGCATCATCTTCATCGGCACCCCGATCGACGATGGCGTCGCCAACAGCGTCATAGCGCAGTTGCTCTTCCTGCAGATGGAGGATTCCAAGAAGGACATCCACATCTACATCAATTCGCCAGGTGGCATCGTGACGGGCGGAATGGCGATCTACGATACCATGAATTTCCTCCAATGCGACATTGTCACCTATTGCATTGGAATGGCTGCCAGCATGAGTACGGTGTTGCTGGCTGCGGGGACCAAGGGCAAACGGTTCGCTCTTCCGAACAGTCGCGTCATGATTCACCAACCCAGCGGTGGGGCGGGTGGGCAAACGGCGGACATTGCCATTGCTGCGAGGGAAATCCTCAGGTGGAAGAAGACGCTCAATGAGACCTTGGCCAAGCACACCGGAAAGACTCCGGAACAGGTGGAAAAGGACTCGGATCGCGATTATTACATGACCGCCGAAGAGGCAAAGGCCTATGGGCTGGTGGATCATGTCGAGGCATCGATGCGCGATGCGAGCAAGATTGCTGCGGCGGTCTGATCGCTCGCATTGCAATATGATGGGCTTCAGTGAATTTTGCGACTGAAGCCTTCGGGAGCTCCTTTTTCCTGTCTTCGGATTTGCAAGGCGATCAACCGCACACTAGCTGTGCCGATGTACGGGCGATCGGTCCGACCGCATTCTCCTGCCGACAATCCATTCAAGCAATATCATGGCAAAATCCTCCCGCATGACCCTTTGTTCTTTCTGCGGTAAGTCGCAGGCAGAGGTGAAGAAGATCATCGCCGGCCCCGGGGTGTACATTTGCGATTCGTGCGTCAGCGTCTGCAAGACGATCATTGACCGGGAGGTGAAGCAGCCCCCGACGGAGTCGAAACCGTCGTTTCGGCTCGTAAAACCGTCGGATATCAAGCGCACCCTTGATGATTATGTGATCGGACAGGACCACGCCAAGAAGGTGCTCTCGGTTGCGGTCTACAACCACTACAAGCGACTGATGTTCGATTCCGGACAGCCGATGAAGGACTCAACGGCGCTTTCTCCGGAATTCGACGGGGTGGAGGTCGAAAAAAGCAACATCCTGCTGGTGGGCCCCACGGGTTCAGGCAAGACGCTGCTTGCCCGTTCACTCGCAAAAATCCTGGACGTACCCTTCGCGATCTCGGACGCCACGACGCTGACGGAAGCGGGCTACGTTGGAGAGGACGTTGAAAACGTAGTCCTGAGGCTCCTTCAGTCGGCCAATTACGATGTCAAACGGGCCGAGTGTGGAATCGTCTATATTGATGAAATCGACAAGATCGGCCGGAAGACCGAGAACGTGTCGATCACGCGTGACGTTTCAGGCGAGGGCGTTCAACAGGCCCTGCTCAAGATTCTCGAAGGCACGGTCTGCAATGTCCCTCCCCAGGGAGGCCGCAAGCATCCGAACCAGGAGTACGTGCAGATCAACACGCAGAATATCCTGTTCATTTGTGGTGGCGCTTTCGTGGGACTCGACGGAATCGTACAACGCCGCAGTGGGCAGCGCGGCCTCGGATTCAACTCGATCAGCAAACAGCAGGACGCCACTCTCAGGCCGGAGGTGCTCATGCGTGAACTTGCCCCCGAGGATCTCATCCGCTTCGGGATGATTCCTGAATTCATCGGCCGCCTGCCGATTGTGTCGGTGCTTGATCAGTTGAGCGAGGACGATCTTGTCCGCATTCTCCTCAAGACCAAGAACGCGATCGTAAAGCAGTATTCGAAACTGTTCGCCATGGACGGGGTTCGACTGCGCTTCACCCCGGATGCCGTCAAGGCCGTGGCGCGCAAGGCTATCGCCCTCAAGACTGGGGCCCGTGCGCTGCGCTCCATCATTGAGGCCCTCATGCTCGAAGTGATGTTTGATCTTCCGCAGCGCGACGACGTGACAGAGGTGCTGATCGACGCGTCTGTTGTGGCCGGAAAACGCCGGCCCATTTTGCGTCGCGCATCAAAGTCTGAAGCCAAGCAGGACGCCGCCTAGGCTAGACGGCTGGCCTGTCACCCGGCATACGCGCAGTATCGGGACAGAACCCGTAGAGAAGGTCATCGCGACCCTTTCCGGGCCATTGCACCTGGTTGATCTGCAGCCGTTTCATGGTCGGCAGGATGAGTCGATTGAGTGCCGCCTCGAATCCAAAAATTGAATACAATGGCGGGGCGTCTGTGTGGATCACATAGGCTCCGAGCCCGACGTCACGGAGCATGGAAACGCTTCGCTGAACCATTTCCGCCTCCATGGGATTGTTGCCCTGGAGGATCACGACGGGCTTGGGATGGGCGTTCATCTGCTGGAAGGGGCCGTGTGCAAATTGAAGGAAGTCCGAAATGAGGGGACATGGCCAATAGAGGCCCTCCATGAACTTGCACGCCAGGTTTTGCGCGAAGTCAGAGATGGGCGCAGCGGTGACCAGGTTGAAGCCCTGTGAAAACGAGCCGGGAGCCGTCAGCATGGCCTCGAGCAGATCCTGCGGCGGGCTTGCGCCGAGGAGCGGAAGGATCTGTGCTGACGTTGGCATCGAAAACTGGCAACCTGGGAACTGGGCCACAAATTGAAGGGCAGCAAGATAGCCTGCCATCGGTCCGACGAATCGAATCAATGTCGTGTATTCCTCGGCGAGGGGGAACTCGATCAGGTCACCACCGTCATCAAGCAGGAGCTGCAGCACTGTGGCGCGATCGGGCTTGCCTGCTTTCAATGCCGTTTCCGGATTTGTTGCCGTGAAAAGAATGGTATGGTGAAAGTCCTTGCGCCGGTTGATGGCGATCTGGGCATTGGGAGAAACGCCCTGCGAAAAGACCACGAGCGTCTTGCCCGAAAATGCCCTTCGATTCGCGGTGGTGAATCCTGAGAGAGGCAGGTAGGTCGCTGCCCGGTCGCAATACAGATTGAGAAGCATCGACAGGTAGCGCGCATGTGCCTCGGAGCTGCCCGTCCCGGTGATGACGAACCGGGTAGACTGAAGACTGGCCGGTTTCAGGTTGCAGGGTCCCCGCGCAATCATGTCCTCCAGAACCCCGGGGATCTGTGAGACACGCTTCTCGAGAAGCCTGTGACCTAGGGTGTCAGTCATGGCGAAGCGCGAGGATCCTCAAGCCTGGTCATCCAGGAATATCCATTTCTCGACGTCCATTCGGTGCACATTGAGTGCCTGGGCATATTCCGGCTTTTTCACCAGGCTGCCGGGCGAATTCATGATCATCTGGATCTTCTCGTTTGGAATGTGATACCGCAGGAGGCGGAGCGCAGCATCGTAATCGCGACTGTCGTAGTCGACACCCAGCTTGCGGTAAGCCTCATCGCTGGAGGCAACTTCAGCAGTTTCGGTCATCATCAGGTCGATCGCATGAGCGCCAAATCCAGCTCCCCGGCCGTCATTGTGGATGAGCTGGATCGCCCCGACGCCATAGGTGACGATGTGTTTTACCGAGGCCTTGTACTTGTCCCGGTTGTCGACCGACCTCAGAGGAAATCGATTGAAGAGGGATTCCGAGTGTAGCCTCACGACGGGAATGTCAGCGGGTTTCGCCTGGCCGTGGGTCAGCACCACAATGTCCTGGCTGGTCACGATGTCGTAATAGACATGGACGCGAAACCAATAGGGCGTTGTCAGGAGGTCGACGATAGGATCCTGGGCATTGTCGCGACGGAACGCCGTCAGGTTATCAACATCGATCTTCACGAAAAACCGGTTGTCTCGGATCAATTGGTATCCGCGAACGAGCGGTTGCGGCCCCGACATGTACCGGTCGATCGTCTTCTTTTGAAAAAGGGCAGTGAACTGCGCCTCGGTGAGTAGCACATCGTTGTCCACGGGTTTCATTGGAAGAAAATAGCTCGCTGAATAGATAAAACGGCGTGCTTCAGGCAGGGCGTGCGGCTTGAAGGGGATCACCGGTTCAGGCGGCAGGGCGCGCTTTACGGTTGTTGCTGACGGGCGTTTCAGGATGTGGCCACCCGCGGCCTTTGACGTGAGGTAGGCGAGATTGAAAGGCGAGGGTTCAAATTCCAGGGGTTCCGTGCCTACCACCGAAAGGCCCTGGGACTTGAGCGCGGCCACCTTGTCGGGATTGTTGGTCAGCACGATCCAGGATGCGGTGATGCCGAGGAGGTAGCAGATTTGAGAGATGTTGTCGTAGTTCCTGTGATCTTTCTCGAGGCCCATCGCGTGATAGGCCGCGAAGGTCGAGAGTTGATCCAGCGAAGCCTGGACAAGCATGCGATCACGGGCCTTGCCGACGTAGCCGACCCCCCGTCCCTCCTGAAGCAGATAGAACAGGATGCCGGTACCCTTCCTTGCAATGACCTGAAAGGCTCCCTCGAGTTGCTGCACGCAGTCGCAGTCGCAGCCACGAAGCGTTTCACTCGTCACGCAGGAGGAGTGGAGTCGCGTATAGAGTGTCTTTGCACTGACAACGTCACCGTGCGCAAGTGCGACGATGTAGTGCTTGTCGATGATATCCTGGAATATGTAGGCGCGAAACTCGCCGTAGCGTGTGTCGAGCGGGCAATTGGCAATGTAGAGTGTTCGGCCGTAGAGCGGGCGATCCTCGGTGCTTACCAAGGACATTGCCGAGCCCGCCTGATGCTGGAGCTGGCGGACCAGGTCGGCAAAGTCATGCGCCGGTGTTGGTTTTTGCGATGAGGTGTCTTGGGAAGGGGAGAGCATTTCGTGGAGAAGGATTTCGCCGCGTGCAACGGAAGGATGCAAAGGGAATCACGCTGAAAACGCGACCGATCGTTCCCGAGAGAGCATCATCGAGATTGCGGGGCTGATCGGGGTGCTGACCACGATTTGCAGCCCACTTGTCAGGCCCGAACC
>CAUJJL010000088.1 GCA_963205455.1 Verrucomicrobiota bacterium | reverse complement strand
CAAAAACGGGTTCACAGAATCTGGGCGGCGCAACAGTAACTGCCGGCGGGCTCGTTTTCGTGGCCGGCACTGAAGACGAAAGATTGCGCGCATTCGACGCCGATTCGGGAGCAGAACTGTGGTCGGCAAAGCTGCCATTTGCCGACACGGCAGCACCCATGACCTACGAAGTGGATGGACGTCAGTTCGTGGTTATCACGGCAACCGGCGGCGGACGGGTAGGTGGAAAATCGGGGGTCGGCGATGCCTACGTGGCCTTTGCGTTACAACGGCCCAAGCTGACGAGTCATTCGATCTCAAAATAGAAGTATCAGCAATCGCCTGGGACGTCGTGTTTAATCCGTAGAAAGCGACAGCACGTCTACTCGAGCGACCAGACCCGCATCAACCGCCTCCATTCCAACTTTGCGGAGACTGCGCATCCCTCCGCTCCGTGCCGCCTGCCGCAGCTCGGCCGTCGAAGCGCCCTCTGCAATGAGGTCACGCATGCAGCGATCGACGCGAAACAGTTCAAACAGGCCGATACGCCCCTTGAACCCCGTATGCAGGCAATCCACGCATCCGATACCCGCACCGGAGCAGGCCTTACATTTGCGTCGTATCAGTCTCTGTGCGACCACACCGACGAGCGTCGAGGCTATGAGATAGGGTTCGATGCCTAGATCGATCATTCTCGCCACCACACTCGTCGAATCCTGCGTGTGAAGCGTCGTTATGACAAGGTGCCCGGTCAGTGCGGCCTGGACCGCGATGCGCGCGGTCTCCGCGTCGCGCATTTCACCCACGACGATGACGTCAGGATCCTGTCTCAAAAAAGATCGCAGCAGGCTCGGAAAGGTCACATCCGCTTCCGGCTGGATGGCGGTCTGCATCACTCCTTCCAGTTCATACTCAACCGGGTCCTCGGCGGAGAGGATCTTCAGTTCCGGGGTATTGAGTTCCTTCAATGCACCATACAGCGTCGTCGTTTTTCCCGAGCCGGTGGGACCGGTGATGACAATCAGTCCATGAGGTGACTTCAGACATTTGCGGAATCCCTCCAGGATGTCCTCGGGCATGCCCAGCGATTCCAGATTCCGAGGCGCGGCACGCTGATCAAGCACACGCACCACAATGGACTCACCGGAGACGGTGCTTATGGTCGAGACGCGCAGGGTCACTGGGTGTCCATCGACACGGAATACAATGCGTCCGTCCTGCGGCAACCGACACTCCGCAATGTCGAGATCCGCCATCACCTTGATTCGCGAAGCAATCGCCGGCATCCATGAAATCGGCTTTTGGACCAAGGGAATCATCCTGCCATCCACTCGAACCCTGATGGATAGGTGCGACTCAAAGGGCTCAAAATGGATGTCCGAAGCCCGCTTCCGCACCGAATCCTCAAGCACTTGCTGCAGCCAGGGTGCGACGACGGACGCTCCGTCGAGAACCATATCCGGCCTTTGCTCCCTGGAGGCAGATTCCAAAAACAAATCCGCGCCGGGAAGACTATCCGAGATCAACCCGGGCATACCCCTGCTCGACACGAATGTCGCATCAGATTGCCCAGGAATCATGATCTAGGGACCCGACCAGCCCTTACAACGCGCGCAGTTTGAAGCCCAATTGGGTCAGCTTTTCCCGCATGACAAGAGGGTCCTGCGCCTTTTCCAAAGCCTCGTCCGGCGAAATCATTTCCCGGTTCACGAGGCTCATGAGATGGGTGTCCATCGTGATCATACCCAGGTTCGCCCCAGTCTGGATGTCGGACGTGATGCGGAAGGTCTTGTTCTCGCGAATCAACGAGGCAATAGACGTGGTGTTGATCATGATCTCGTAGCCGGCAATCCGCCCGCCTCCGGTCTTCTTGCAGAGCACCTGGGAAATGACCGCCACGATGGATGAGGCGAGCTGGGTGCGGATCATTTCCTTCATGTTGGCGGGAAATGCATCGACGATACGGTCGATTGTCTTTGCCGCACTGTTCGTGTGAAGGGTTCCGAACACAAGATGGCCCGTCTCGGCTGCGCTGATCGCCGCTTCGATCGTTTCAAGGTCGCGCATTTCACCCACAAGGATGATGTCGGGATCCTGCCGCAGCGCTCGCCGGATCGCCTCCGAAAATGAAGGCACGTCGACGCCAATCTCGCGCTGGGTCACGATGCATTGCTTGTGGGGATGATAGTATTCGATCGGATCCTCGATCGTGATGATGTGGCCGTCGCGATGCTCGTTGATGTAGTTGATCATCGAGGCAAGCGTCGTCGATTTTCCGGAACCGGTAGGTCCGGTCACCAAAATCAGTCCGCGTGGCCGATAGAGCAGTTCCTTCACGCGGTCCGGAAGCCCGATATCCCTCAGTCCGAACATGCGATTCGGAATCTGCCGCAGGACGAGGCCGTAGCTTCCCTTGGCCTTGAGGATGGAAACACGGAATCGCGCCCTGTCCATATAGGCGAAACCGAAATCGGATCCCCCATTGAGCTTCAGGTTCTGGACGTGGTTGTCAGGTGTGATGGACAGGACGAGTTTCTCCGTGTCATCCGGATTGAGATTGGGGCCCTCAATCGGAACCATGCTTCCGCTGATGCGCAAGGTGGGTGGCTGTCCGACCTGGCAATGGAGATCAGAAGCATTCTGATCCACCACCAGTTCGAGAAGATCATTCATTTCGTAGCTCATAAATTTGTAGAAATCATTCCTGGGTCGACACGCTACCGAGCACCTCTCCGATCGTGGTAAGCCCTGCCCTCACTTTCTCGAATCCGTCCTCCAACAACAAACGCCCTCCCTCGCTACGCCACTGGTCTTTCAACCGGGTTGTTGCTGCTCCGTCATGAATGGCGCGCTGCATTTGTGGACTGATTGTCAGCAGCTCAAACAAACCCGTCCTTCCTGAAAATCCGGTGCCCCCACAAGCCTCACAGCCCTTCCCCCTGCAGGCATGGGCGAGTCCATCCGTGTCACCGCCCAATCCCGCGATCGCGCGCCGCTCCTGCAGCGACAATTCAGCGGGCACACGACAGCGCTGACAGATCCGCCGTACAAGCCTCTGCGCAAGTACTCCTTTAAGCGCGGTCGCGATCATGAAGGGCTTCACACCGAGATCACTCAGGCGCGTGATTGCACCCCATGCATCATTGGTGTGCAGCGTCGACAGGACCAGATGACCGGTCATGGCGGCGTTCGCAGCCAGGTCCGCAGTCTCGCGATCGCGGACTTCACCGACCATCAGGATATCCGGCGCCTGCCTCAGAAGGGCACGCATGGCGCAGGCGAAGGTCATCCCGATTTCACGATGAACGGTCACCTGATTGATGCCCTCAATCTGGCACTCAACGGGATCTTCAACTGTCACGATCTTGCGACCAGGTGCATTGAGTGAATTCAGCGCGCTGTAGAGCGTCGTCGATTTTCCCGAACCCGTGGGGCCGGTCACGAGAATCAAACCGTCCGGCCGGGAGGTCAGTTCGCGCCAGCCTGCCGCAGCCGCGGGGTCGAACCCGAGGTCGCCAAGCGACAACCTTGAACTGGCACCGTCCAGCACCCGCATGACCACGCTCTCGCCATGTAGGGTCGGAACCACTGAGACTCGAAGGTCCATATCCCGCCCTCTTTCCCTTAGTCGCAAACGTCCATCCTGGGGCCGCCGCCTTTCGGCAATCGATATCCGCGAAAGAATCTTGATCCGTGAGACGATGGACGAAAAGTGCCGCTTTGAGGCTCCTCCGACTTCCTGCAGAACCCCGTCCACCCGATTCCGGACACGAACAGATCTCGCCAACGGTTCCAAATGGATATCCGAGGCGCGGCGTTCCAACGCGTCCATGATAAGTTTGCGCACCATCTCGGTTATCGGCTCATCTGGAGCCGGACTTAGCACTCGATCCCGCGCTTCTCCGCCGCGAAGATTAAGGGAAAATTTCCGATTGCTGACGACCGCAAGCCCGGGTCCAGGATCTTCTCCAACCTCTTCATCATCACCAACGTAATACCGATCAATCGCACGGCTAATTTCCTCGGCAGGGGCAAAATAAGGCACCACTCCCAAGCCTTCGACCTGCCGCCGAACGGCATCGACTCGGTCGACGTCCGCTGGATCACTTATCGCAAACCTAAGGACTCCGCGATCCACCTCTAGCGGAAACACCTGATACTCCCGCGCAAATCGAGCCGAAATCGCCTGCAGAACGGCCAACCCGCCCAAAGGCTGCAGCGGCAATGCCCCGATCGGGGCGCCCTTACAGAGAAACTCGCCGTCGCCATTCATGAGGTGAAGGCGACGACGGGTTTCATGGTTCCCAGCTATCTGGCCAAGCTCATGAGGAACTCGGCGTTCGATTTTGTCTTCTTGAGTCGCTGGATCAGCATCTCCATCGACTCCACCGGACCGATTCCCTGCATCGTGCGCCGCAGGCCATAGACGCGCTGCAACTCATCAGGATGATAGATGAGCTCCTCTTTCCGCGTACCGGAACGAAGCATGTTGATCGCCGGGAAAATTCGCTTGTCGGATAGTCCCCGGTCGAGGTGGAGCTCCATGTTGCCCGTTCCCTTGAACTCCTCAAAGATCACTTCATCCATGCGGCTTCCGGTATCGATCAATGCGCTCGCAAGGATCGTCAGGCTGCCGCCTCCCTCGATGTTGCGCGCGGCGCCAAAGAAGCGCTTCGGACGCTGCAGCGCGGTGGCCTCCATGCCTCCCGACATGATCTTCCCCGAATTCGAGGCAAGCGCGTTGTAGGCCCTCGCCAGACGTGTGATGGAATCGAGGAGGATCACGACGTGCTGCCCGCGCTCAACCATCCGACGCGCAATTTCGCCGACCATCTCCGCACAGTGGACGTGACTCTCGGGCGATTCGTCAAATGTCGAGGAGACAACCTCCCCCTTCGTATGCCGCTTGAAATCCGTCACCTCCTCGGGCCGCTCATCGATGAGCAGCAGGATCAGCTTCACATCGGGGAAGTTTTCGGAAACCGAGTTGGCAATATTCTGGAGCAGGACCGTTTTTCCGGTCCGCGGAGGCGCGACGATCAGCCCGCGCTGCCCAAACCCCACCGGTGTCAGGAGATCGACCGTGCGCATGGAGATGTCCTTTTGCACGTCCGGAGCCTCGAGCAGGATACGCTGAAGGGGATAGTAGGGCACGAGTTCCTCGAATGGAGTGACGTTGTTCGCATCCTGAGGCGCGCCATTCATCACTCGTTCGATGCCCACCGCGGCGGGACACCGGTCCTCGCCAACCGGAGCCTGGACAATCACTTCCAGCGCATGGCCGCGCTTGAGTCCGTAACGCTTGACAAGGGTTTCAGGCACGTAGGTGCTTTCCGGATACAATCGATAGCTGACATTCGGGTGCACGACAAAGCCATGTCCCTTGTCAGTCAGGTCCAGAAAACCCCTGTCCCGGATGGGACGCTTTTTTCCCGAGACTGCCTTGAAGATTTCGGTCAGGAGAACACGCCGCGGCTGCTGGCCTTCGATGACCGCGCCCGTTCCTCGGGCGAAGGCCGCAAGGTCGGCAAGCGACATCGCGTACAGCGCATCAAGAAACACGGTCTCGCCACCGCCTCCCGCGGAGAGTTCTGCAGCGAGTAAGTCGAGCGCAGCCAAGTCCGCAAAGCGGGCAGGGTCCGGCAGGTCACCGAGCTTGGGAGCCAGGCTCGGCGGAGGAGGCTGCGCGGGATTTTGTGGCCCGCGATCATTGGGATTCTGCTGCCAGGGTTTCCCGTGCTTGTTCCGCTTTTCCTTCTTGAGCTGCTTCCAGTAGTCGCGCCCGCGAAATTCACGGTTCTGAAAATTCGGAGGCTGGCGATGACCGTTGTCGGGAGGGCTTTCAGCGCCGGAACCCACATCGCCACCCGACGGTGCCGGCAGGTCAGGCTCGGCCGAAACACCCCGGACCTTTGACTCAACTGGGGCAACCGGTGAGCTCGGGCCCTCATTGGCTCCTCGATCAGGCTCTATCGTTGAGGGCGGCTGCTCGCGGTCAATCGGTTTGGTTTCACGCGAAAGGTTGTCAGGTACAAAAACCTCGCGCGCCTCCCTGCCCGAATCTGACTCGCGCCCATCCCTGCTGGTGTCAATCGCCTCATTCTTGACCGGTGTCACCGGTTCCGCCACTGCAACCACCGTATCTGCCGCGACGAGGGGAAGTTCATCCGTGGACGCAACTGCCTTCGCCCGCTTGCGGGGGCTGCTCTTGGGCGTAGCCGCACGGGCGACTTTGGCACGCGGACGTTTGGGCTTTGCAGCCTTGGACTCTGAAGATCGAGCCTTGGAAGATTTTTCCATGGTAGGATAGAAATTGAAAAGGACGTGTTGAGGTGTCCCAAAGGCGCTCAGACGGCGCAGGCGAACCGCGCAGCCAGCGCATCGACTTGAAGTCGCAGGAAGTCAGGCGTGCCATCATTGCCGATAACAAAGTCGGCGAGCTCCACTTTACGGGCCAAGGGCAATTGCTTGGAAATACGAAGTTCGGCATGCGCCCGGGTCATTCCGCGCTTCTCCAGCCGAACCAATTGGTTCTCGGCAGTAGTGGCGACACAGACGATGAAATCAAACCAATTTTCGAGATGTTTTTCGAACAACAAGGGAACCTCGAAAACCCAGTTTCGTTGGGGGCTTTCGGCCAAAGCCGACCGCCAGATCGAAAACAACTTGGGTAAAAGGTAATCCTCAAGCCATTGCCTTTCGACATCGCAGGCAAAAATTCTCGAAGCCAGATATCCCCTGTTAACCACGCCCTCCTCAAGAAGGACCTCGCGCCCAAAGCGTTCCACAAGACCGGCACCCACCTCAGGATTCGTAAGCACTTGATTCCTAATGATCTCATCGGAATCCATACGTTGGTAGCCCAGGGACTCGAAGAGTCCGGCGACCGTCGATTTTCCGCACCCGATCCCGCCTGTGATGCCAATAAGCATAGCGTTTCAATATAATGCCAATAAAATGCGTATTTAGCTTGATACTCCCCGAATGCAATCCTTTTAAGTTATGACTCCACAATCAAAACCTCACTTCAATTTGTCCGATGCTCGCCACCCTGAAATCCGCAGCCCTTCAAGGGATTGATGCTGAACTGGTGCATGTCGAGGTCAACACGGGGGAGGCAGGCGCACCGGACTTGATTCTCGTCGGATTGCCGGACACGGGTGTCAAGGAATCAAGGGACCGGGTTTCTTCTGCTGTGGTCAACAGCGGATTCAAGATGCCCTGGTCCCGCACGACCATCAACCTCGCCCCCGGAAGTATCCGAAAGGAAGGCCCCTGCTACGACCTGCCCATCGCGATCGGACTCCTGATAGCCACCGGACAACTTTGCGCCGAATCCCTTCCCCAGTTCCTGATCGCGGGTGAACTGAGCCTGTCCGGTGCAACGCGGCCGGTGCGGGGACCGCTTGCAATGGGACGCCTCGCGCGAGAACTCGGATTCAGAGGTCTGCTGCTTCCCGCCGCATCCGCCATGGAAGCGGCATTGGTCGACGGTATCGACGTCTATCCCATCGCTTCACTCGATCAGGCATTCCGGTTTCTCAAGGGCGAGGTTCAACTGACCCGTGTCGACCCCGCTTCGGCCATGATTTCCCTGTCGCAGGGCTTCACTGAAAGCATCGGCGACTTTGCCGAAATCAAAGGTCAGCACGTGCTCAGACGCGCCGTTGAGGTCGCGGTTGCGGGAAGCCACAACCTGCTGGTCCTTGGTCCCCCAGGATCAGGAAAATCGATGGTCGCAAAACGCATTCCATCGATCATGCCGTCGCCGACGCAGGAGGAATCCCTGGAGATCCTGAGCATCCATTCGGCAGCAGGTCACACACTCGAAGGCGGTGGAATCGGCTTTGGGCGCCGACCCGTTCGCTCCCCTCACCACACGGTTTCCGATGTTGCTCTCCTGGGTGGAGGCTCGATTCCCGGTCCAGGTGAAATCTCCCTGGCACACCACGGGGTACTGTTTCTCGACGAACTTCCCGAGTTCAAGCGATCGGCTTTGGAAGTGCTACGACAACCTCTCGAAGATGGTCAAGTGACCATCTCCAGAAGCGCCGGCAAGGTCACCTTTCCCTGCGCTTTCATGCTCGTCGCCGCCATGAACCCCTGCCCGTGCGGTTATCTCGGCGATCCGCGCCACGAATGCCGCTGCACCCCAAGCCAGGTCCAACGCTATCGGGCCCGAATCAGCGGCCCCCTGCTCGATCGAATCGACCTGCACATCGAGGCGCCGGCACTCTCATTCGCCGAATTGCGAAGCGATGCCTCCGGCGAGGCGTCCGCGCTGATCCGCAGCCGCACCGAGAGCGCCCGCACCAACCAGAGAACCCGCTTTCAGGGCACGCGGACCGCGTCGAATGCCCGGATGAATCACAGCCAGATCCGCCAGCATTGCCGCCTTACACCAGGCCAGGGTGACTTGCTCCAGCGTGCGATGGAAGAACTCCGGCTGTCCGCCCGGGCTTACGATCGGATCCTCAAGGTCGCCCGCACGATCGCCGACCTGGCATCCAGCGAAAGCATAAAGGACGCCCACCTCCTCGAGGCGATCCAGTACCGAAGCCTGGATCGGTCTCTGTTCTACTGACACGAACCCAAGCGATCATTCACCGCTGAAAATGCAGCGCCGACCGCGCCGTGTTCGATCTCGCAAATCCTCTTTGCGCGACAGCGGCAGGCGAATCCGCCGTCACTCATCCTGAAGCTTGCCTCCCGTTGCAGCGAGAATCCGATCAATTTCGGTGATGTACCCTTTGCGAATCTCTGGAGGCACGTCAGCAACTTCCCATCCTGCCTTGGCCAGCCCTGCAAGCTCGCGCGCGGTGAAGCCCCCTTGCGACGCGAGGGCAAGATACTCATCAGAAAGTGAGTTCCCAAACACCAGCGGATCATCGGTACTGATCGTGCAGCGCACCCCCGCCTGCACCAAGGCCCGCAGGGGATGATCCCGGATCGATGGCACGACCTTCAGGTGCACATTGCTGATCGGGCAGACATCAAACGTGGTTCCCGTATCCCGCGCCAGTGCGACCACCTCCGCATCCTCGATCGCCCGCACGCCGTGCTGCACACGACGCACGCCCAGCACTTCGATCGCTTCACGCACCCGGGCGGCGCCATCGAATTCGCCGGCGTGACACTTCGTGACTTTTCCCGCAGCCCGCATGCGCTCCCAGATTCGGCGCGTCCACGGCTCGGTGGGCATCTCTTCGAAACCATGCAGATCCACCCCTGCGAGCCCCTCCCAGTTTTCAAGGTCTTCGATCACTGCCCTGAGCGGTCCCTCATAGTCGGAACGCAGCATGCCCACAAAGATGCGGACCTCCAGACCCGGAGGAACCGCGGAGCGTATCGCGGCAATGATGTCCGGCCCAGAGACTCCGATGAAGTGGGTTACCCGAAGATGAAAACTGGTCTCCACGTAGCGCACGTTTCCAACGACGTGCTTCGCAAAGATAACCCGCATAGCCTCGTGATAGCGCTCCGCGCTGGTGAACCAGGGCAGCGCATGATTCAACAGAGTCTCTTCGAACTCCGGAAAGCTGGAGAAACGATGCTCGCGCGCGTGAAACGGGGCCTCAGGCGGATAGACGTCCGGTTTCCAGGCGTGCAGCAATTCATACGGCAGGGCCCCTTCCACATGGAGGTGCGTCTCCGTTTTCGGCAGTGACTGGACAAAGGAGCGGAGTCTGGACCTCGAAGTGATCATGTACGAGATGCCTCCACCCCTACTGCGACAGCACGATCAGCCCGTCCCCTCAGGCCAGCAGGTACTCGGGATTCAGCTTGTGGAGCGATTTCGGCACAAAGAGGCCGTCCTTGCGGATCAGCTTTCCGTCGAACCAAATCTCGCCACCACCATAGTCCGCACGCTGGATGCAGACCATGTCCCAATGCACCTGGGAACGATTGCCGTTCCCCACGCCTTCATAGGCCTGCCCCGGTGTGAAGTGAAATGATCCGGCAATCTTTTCATCGAAGAGAATGTCGCGCATCGGATGAAGAATGTGCGGATTGAAACCAAGCGCGAATTCGCCGATGTAGCGCGCACCGTCATCGCTATCCAGGATTTCGTTCAAACGCTTGGTATTGCTCGATGTCGCCTCGACAACGCGTCCCTTCCTGAAAACCAGCCGGATGTTGTCGAATGACGTTCCGAGATAGACCGTGGGAGCGTTGTACTGAAGAGTTCCCTCCACAGAGTCCTTCACCGGACACGAGAACACCTCGCCATCCGGAATATTCCGCAAACCACCACATTCCCGTGAACCGATGCCCTTGATCGAAAAGCGAAGATCGGTGCCCGGACCCTTGATGTGCACCTGGTCCGTCCTGTCCATAAGCGCCTTGAGCGCCTTCATGCCTGGGGCCATTCGTGCGTAATCCAGCGTGCACACCGTGAAATAGAAGTCCTCAAATGCCTCGGTGCTCATACCCGCCTGCTGGGCCATGGCGGACGTCGGCCAGCGCAGGACCACCCACTTCGTCTCGTTCACCCGGTGATCGAGCACCGGTTTCATGATTCGACTTACGAGCTGCACCTTGGCCGCCGGCACATCCGATGACTCAAAGATATTCTCGGAGCCGCGCACGGCGATGTAGGCGTCCATTGCCTCCATGCGCTTGAGTTCAACCTCCGCGTGAGGCTGGAACTGTGCCTCCTCCGCGCCGAGCATCAACTCACGCCCGATCCGTGCACGCTGGATCTGGACGTAAGGATGGGCTCCCCGCGCTCTAGCGGCGCGGATCAGGGCTATGACCATGGCATCGGGAATGTCGAAGGCGTCAATCAACACCCGTTCTCCCTTGGCGAGATGAGTGGAGAATCCCGTCAAACCCGTTGCCAGCTTCTCGTAGCGCGAATCGATGATCATGATGTGGCCCTCAGATAACCCCACGCCCGACCGGAGTCGCAAGGTGAAACCTATGCAACAAGGGCCGCATCCCCGGGGATGCGGCCCTTGCGAAGGGTAAATTATGCCAAACGGCCCAAACTCAGGAGGAGTTGGACTCGGCAAGCGTCACAGGACGATACCCTCCCTTGGACTTGAAGTAGATCAGCAGGCACAGGTAGATCGCAGCCATCATTCCAGGAAGGAAGGAATCGGCGACCAAGGTGCGACGGTCGCCCTTGGTGTCCGCACGGTGAACCGCCTTTTGGGCGTCCGTTGCCGTCTGCGCAGCGATGGCGGCCTTCGCTTCCCCGAGTTTCTTGCCATCCAACCCATGGGTTTCCGAGAAGAAGAGGAACTTGCTGGGGGTCGCGGCCTTGTACTCTGAGTAAACCGCGGGATTGTCCTTCTGGAGCTCTTCGCCGGCAAAACGATCCTTCGCATAGCCCAAACCGGTGGAACCCACCAGGCCGGCGGACATCATGCCCAGCCCTCCCATGATGGAGATCGCAACCGCGCCTGTGCGCGGAAACCGGTCGGATGCCACTGCCAGCATTGTTGGCCACAGGAATGTCTTGCCCACGCCATAGACCGAGAGGGCAAGGATGGCGCCGCCAAAGGTGGCGATTCCGGAGGTCAGATTCAGGCCCAGGCAGCCCAGCGCCGCGCACACGAGCAGGATGCCGACGGGAGACAGACCCAGCTTCCGCTCGATGAAATCCGCACAGAATCGAAGGACGAACATCGTCATCGAGGTGAAGACGAAGAGGATCTTGCCCTGCTCCGAATTCAGGATGTTACCGGTGATGTTTTGAATCCAGCCATCGGTACCCAGTTCAACGGCACCCAACAGGATGTGCGCAATGAATAGAATGAAAAGGAGTCCCGAGCCCAGGGCCCAACCACTCGCTCCGCTGAAGGCAAAAAATACCACAACTCCGATTGCCATCGCGACCCAGCCCCAGGAGGGTCCGGTGAAAAATGCAACCCCAGTCAATCCGCCGAGCATGGGTCCGAGTGCATCCTTCGAGAAAAGCCAGATGAACAGGGCGATCACTGCCGATCCTAGTATGCCCACATCCTTCAGCATGCCGCCCAGCTTGAGACCCTTGGCGGATGCCTCCGACTTGGGCATGTGCTGGCCAAGGAACATGAGCCCGTAGGCCACGGTTGGAATCAGATAGATCGAGAGCTGCCATTTCCACGGAATCTGGAATCGGTCGTCGAGGATCCACCCGCAGATGCCGCCCAGGACAAGACCAGCCGGCCAGCTTGCATGCAGGATGTTTAGGAAGTGCGTGCGCGCCGCAGGGAAGAGCGTGGCAACCAGAGGATTGGCCACGGCCTCCAACGTGCCGTTTGCGTAGGCAAATATGAACATGCCCCAGTACAGGCTGTTATAGGCACCGGACCCATCTGCCATGAAGGTGACAACGGCCGACAGGACGTGGAGGATGAAGGCGAGTCCGACCAGCTTTCCATACCCGATCCGATCGCAGATCAGTCCACCAATGATGATGCCAAAACAGAAACCGGAAAAACCGGCGCCACCGATGGCACCGATCTGCGCGGCGGTGAAACCGTACTCGGTCCCCCAGTTGTCGAAGATGCCGCCGCGGATTGCGAAACCGACACCAGCCGCAAGGATTGCCATGAAGCCGGCCCATAGGAGGCGTTTGGCGTTCGGAGCGATGGCTCCGCCGCTGTGATCATTTGAGCTCATTCTTTGATTTTAACGTGTTGCGAGGCTAATGAGTACCCACACACGGCTTGGGATCGAATGAATCGCCAAGTGACGTGATGAATGCGGCATTGAAGGTTCCGCAGACAGCTGGACGCGTGGAAACGAGGAACAATCAGAAAACGGCGCGACGATGATCAGACCTTTAAAAAGCGGCAAGGCGCATTTTCATGCGCCCCGCGATTCAATCCGTAAACAGTCTGCCCAGCCCTACTGTTTACCAAAGACCTCGACCTCCACGTAGTGGTTGAGTTCGTCCGTCGTATTTCCCGCCGAACTCAGGCGTACGTACCGGCCTTTCGTCCCCTTGCCGTCAATCAACCGACCTTCATTCGTCTCAATGTAGGCGAGATCTTTGCCCTTGCCGAGTTTGGAGGAGTCATCGTCGTCGTTGTTGAAGAGCGTGGTGACGCCTTTCTTGAATTCCGGATCATCGGATACCTGCACGACGACATCGTAGTAGACACGAGCCTGGGAGTGATAGTGCCACACCAGAATCGCCTCGATCGTGGAAACGCTTCCAAGATCGATCTGAACCCATTGCACGCCGGGTCCAAGCTCGACGAACGTGCCATCGGCGCCACTCTTTTCACCATCCGTGACGTAGTTGAGTTCACCGATCACCGGAAAGGTGTCGGATGAGGTGACGGGTTTGCCCTTGGAAATGAGGGTGGTGCCTGAAGGAACCATCAGCGCCGGACGAGGGCCGGTGCGTGGTTTCTCAAGGTTGGGCAGGGAAATCGGCCGGGGCGTCCCCACAAAAAGGGGCTTTGGCAGGTCAAGGGCCAGGGGAACCTTGTCCTGAGCATGGACGACCGCAGTGAGGGCACCTACGGTGAGAGTGGTGAGAACGAGTCGTGTGAGCATACAAAAACGTTTCGAATTCCTTGGGTAGATAGGCACGCGCTAGACGATGAAGTCATCCGGCTTCATGGTGAGCATCTTGCGCGCTTGGACCGCTTCATTGACCTTCAGCACTGTGACAGCAGATGCGAGCCCTTGTTCACCCGGGCAGGTAAGCGGAGTCCCTTTGCGGATGGCATCGAAAAAGTTCTCCAGATGGGGCTGGTGAATCGCCTTGTCGAGCACGACAGGGATATTCCACGCGGAGAGAGCCGCGGTTTCACGGACATCGACCACGGAAGCCCGGGGAGGAGCGAGCGTGAACTTGGGCTTGAACTCCTTTTCCCAAGGAAGACTTGGGGCCGCGGCACCCTCCTCACCCGCGCCTGGTTTTGTGAGAACCCCTTCCTTTACAAAATGATCCCACTCGGGAGCGCGCGCTTCACGATAGACCTTCGTATACTTGGGGTTTTCCGACATCTTGAGCGTGCCGTCGTCTCCCATGAAACTTTCATGGTAGCCACCTCCTGCACTCGTGGTTGTCAGCACCTCATAGAAGGCACGGACCGGCCCTGCGGAAGTGTGGAACTCATAGATCGCCATGACGTTGTCGTACCATTCATGGTTCTTATAGTAGTCGACTCCCCCACCCGCCATCACGTTCACCGGATTTGTACCCAACATCCAGTTGAAGACATCGATCTGGTGCGCTCCAAGGTCCGAAATGGGGCCGCCAGAATATTTCTTGAACCAGCGCCAGTTGCGAAACTGGTGCATGTCATCGTACCCATATTTTTCCAGCGTCGCCTTCGGTATTTCATTCCGCGCTGTCCATGTAAGGTCGTCACTCACTGCGCGATTCCACAGCGCATTGATGTTCGTGATCCGTCCGAGGATCTTGAAATGGCGGACAAGTTGATCTCTGGCGTAAAGGTAGCGGGGATTGCTCCTGCGCTGATGTCCGATCTGCAGGAGTTTACCCGTCTCGCGCGCCGTTTTCACCATCGAACGCGCCCCCTCGATCGTATTGGACATCAACTTCTCGCAGTAGACATGCTTTCCCGCCTTCAACGCGGCATTCGTATGCTCGGCGTGGTACCAGTCAGGCGTGGCAACGATGACGGCATCCAATTCAGGTACCGACGAGAGCATCTCGCGATAGTCCTCAAACGGCTTAACGTCGTGTCCGAATTTCTTCAGCAGACGCTCCCCATAGGTCCGGTTCTCGTTCCAGATGTCACAAACAGCCTTGAATCGGATATCGGGAATCTTGAGCGCGGCATTCAGCAGGACGCGCCCCTGTGCACCCGTGCCAATGATGCCGACATTCAATGCCTGCGTTCCACCACTGCCTGCCGGCGCCTGAGCATTGGCAAGGTAAGGAGAGGCAAGCACAACGGCACCCAGCCGGGTTCCGGAGGTAAGAAAAGACCGGCGAGTGACGGACGATTGCGTGGTGGACTCACTCATTCTGAAGTCTCGGTAGAGTTGGATGACTTTAGGAACGATCCGGCAGCAGGGCAAACCGGTTGTGCCGCACCAGCAGAAGGGCACCCACTGTCAGACCGACGTAGGTACCGATCCAAACAGCTCCTTCGTCGGACTGGACCGCCATCAGGCCGAATCCAAGCCCCACCCACACAAGCGCAAGGAGGATGAGCGCGCACCGTGTCTTGATTCCCAAAAGGAGCATGATGCCCAGTGCGAGGAAAATGTAGCCGAGCGGCAATGCAAACGCCTTGGTCGCCCATGAAGGAAGAAAGGACGCGCCCGTGATGCCGTTGGCAATGCGCGCCATCGTCTTTCCGTAATTCTCGAATGAATACGTGCCGCCTGACTCAAACTTCTCCAGTCCGGAGAGAAATGCCCTCAATCCAAGAAAGAGGCGCAGAATCAGAAAAGCCGCCGTGGCATTTGAAGAGGCACAGCATGTGGCAGACGGGGAGGATTCAGACGGGTTGGACATGTGACAGCGGAGTTCGGATTTAACCAGTAATGAAAATTCAAAAGGCTCTATCTTGCAAGGCAGGGGTTAGCGGAGATGGCGCCGATCATGGCAGCCGGAGATTAACGCCTGCCACGATCCTACAACGCAAGCCCGGAGTTGGCCAGGGCTTGTCCGCCTCGAACAAGCCCTTTGCTGCGACAAAGAAAAAGTCGCGCCGTCCTTTTACCCAGACACAAGCCCCCGGCCCAGTGACCGGTTGCCAGCACCTTTCGGATCAAGAATCAACCTAGCGCGTCGTCGCGACGAATGTGAGCTTTGCCTTGGGATTCGCCCATTCAATCGCCTCGCCACCTTCCATGATCCGGGCATTCGGATCATTCACGGAAGCGATCTTGCGCCCATCCGGAAGGCGCACGTGCACCCTCAGGGATCCTGGAAGTTTTCCGCCTGCGAGCGCCACGGTTCCAGAAATGCGCCCGTCCGCTCCCTGGGTGAGCGAATAGTTGACCGTGCCAAAATGGGATTTCAAACCCGTGCCTCCCACGGGCCCGCGCTTGAGCCACGAGCGATCCACCCCTCGCCCAAGATGAAGCGTGTCACCATCCTCAAAAAGCAGGCAGTCCCGGATCAGTCGCACCACGGAAATCGGTGTCCACAAGTGCTGGCGATCACCAATCGCCTTGGCCGCACCGGGCTCGGGACTGCGCTCCTCACACCAGGTGTAGAGCGGCGTGCCGTGATTGAGCGCCGCATAGAGGTAGCGGGCGGCTGCATCACCGTCGCCACGCAACAGGAGAGTCTCCGCCAGATTGTCCAGACTGATCGCGACCCAGAGTCCATCTTCCATCCAGCCAAGATGAATCGGAATGCCACCGGGACTGATCTTCGACTCCATCTTTCGGATTGATCCCGTGACAAGCGGGTCGTCGGCAGCCAGCAGACGTGTGGGAAATGCCGAATAGAGCGCACCCCAGCGACTGCCGCTCGTCTTGCCGGCAGTGGCCGGTATCCACTTGTAGCCATCTTCTTCGATGGCTCCACGACGGATCGTATCGATGAGGTCCCGGCGTGCGACTTCATGATTGGCCCGGATTTCAGCCTCCTCCTCGGATCTTCCGAGTATCTTCGCCGCCTCAACGGTCAGGGCATCCGCGTAAACAGCCCAGATGTTGTGAGGGATGTACACTCCGTAAAAACTGTCGTCATTCTTGAGCCCTCCATCTCCCATTCCCCGCGGCAGCAATCCATAGTTCACCGGTTTCTTCCCGTCCACGAGCTGCCGCGTCCGGCGACGCGCATGTTCCTGCCAGCGTGAGCTCGCCAGCATCTTCGGAAACGCAGTCTCCAGGTAGCCACGGTCCTGGGTCATCCGATAGTGCTCCATGATGAACCAGCTCTTGAATCCCGAAGCCATCCACCCGGTGCGCACCCACCCGTTGGAAGCAGACCAGCAGCCGTCAAAATTCTGAAGATCAAGCGCGATCCGGTATCCGTCCGCCGCCTCCATCGAAAGCCCAGCCTGATCAAGGCAGATACCCGCAATGGCCGGTTCGACCGGATTCGTTGATCGATAAAGTTCCGTGCCCGCAAGCGTGCCAATGTATTCGCCGGGCAGGGGTTCCCGCATGATGAAGATGTCCGCGAGTCCGGCGTAATAGGCCCGCCGCACGCCTTCATCGGCCAACTGGATGCGGGCCGCACGGCCGATCAGTTTTTCCCACACCGTCTTGGCCTCCTCAAATTCCATCGCCCAATCGCGACGACGCAACTCAGGCAGCATCGATTCATAGCTGCGATACGGCCGCACAAACCAGATGACCCGGGATTCACCCGGCCGCAGTGTGATCGTCGGCGACAGAACATTCGCAGCCAGCGGATACTCGTCACCTCCAACCGCCGCAACCAACACACGATCGGCACGCGCCATCCATCCGGCGATGAGGGCATCACGCGCGTTTTCGACGAGTCCGGGATCGACAAACCCGGGCATGACTCCGCGCCAGTTGCCAGGCACTCCGCAATCCACCGCAGCGCGATGCGACGCCTGAGTGTCCTGATTGGTAAACGTCACCCGAAGAATCGTCCCCCTCTGCCCGCCGAGCACCTCGAGAATCGTCTGCACTGAGGTATGAGAAAACTCCGCCCTGAGTCCCGGCAGCCATCCATCAACGCGACTCCACGACGATTTTTCAGCCTTCTGTCCGTCGATCACCGGCTGAAACACGAGCTTCCACTGTGTCTGCGGACCAAAAAAGTTCGCCACGGGAAAGCTCATCAGCGTGTCGTTGCTCCATGAAAGCGTTATTTTCCCAGGCTCACAGTCCACAAGCGTCTTGTCCCCGCTGTCGGGCGGAGCCACGGTTATCCGGTGAGGCGTTCCAAAGGCATATCCGAAGTCCACGCGGGGCGTCGCTTCAGCCCCCCATGCGCAGGAAAAAACACTCACAGCCAATGCGGAAATCAAGTAACGAGGTGCCATGGGCCGGAGAGGGTTTGAACGCCTGAATCGATGACAACTGAAAATAAGCAGTTCCACTACTTTCAGTTTCTCCTGGCTGAAACAACTCGAGCCGCGCGCGGGCTGCATTGGTGCGTAATGCGCACGATCGCCCTGTGCCTGCTTGCTCCCGCTTGCGTTTTCTCCGCCGTGACTTCCGTTTCGATCCTCTGGGATTCTGCCGCAGCAAACGGGAAAATTCAGGTCGACCGCGGTAAAGTGATGCACTCCAATCCGGCACTCAAAACAGACGGCGGTTTTGCGCTCGATCCAGAGCATGACGGAAGCCGCCTCGATCTGTCCATTGAATCAAGCCAACCGGAAGGCGCGCTGCCAACTCTGGTGACCGTCTCCACCTCGCCGCGCGGCTTTGCATTTCGGCTCGGCGACGTAAGCTCAGGCTTCCCCATTTTTCTGCCAGAGGAAGGCATCGTCGTTACTTCGGGAAACGACACTCGCAGCTACGATAGAATCGTTGCCACAATCCGGTCCGGCTCCCGTAGGACTGCTCTGCAGAAGATCGCGATCGCTCCCGAAACCAGTTTCGCAACCACAGCCGCAGACACCAGAAGCATGACGGCGGCAACCTGGCTCGGGCTAAGTCGCGACATGCGTCTGTTTCGTGTCGATCCGCGCGTGGAAACCCTCCAGCCGAAGAACGCAGGCTACGATGTGCGCATACCTGAAATGCCATCGCAGCCCGCAACCTATGCCTTCGAATGCGGCCGGGGCTGGGGAGCACAGGATGCGACCCATCGATACCTCGACGACGGTGATCTGCCCATCCTTCGTGGACAAATCGACGACGGCCCCATCCACTATGAACTGACCCTCTTCACATCGCCCGAACGTTCCCCGCTGACCGCGGATACCCTGCGCGGGACGGACTTCATGGTCGCCGATGCGCACGGCCACGGACACATGTTCACACCGGTGCAGGCGGAGGAGGAGAAGCGACGTGCCGTCGGAGAAGCTAATCCGTCCGAGGAGGTGGTGCTGCATGCACGAATCAGGGCGAGCAATCGCAGCGATGTTCCGCGCCACGCGTTCTTTCGCACCGCGGTTCCGGCACTCGCCACGCCTGTTTCGCCAAAGCTCCCCGAGTGGACCTTCGATGCCGCCAGCGGGTTTGCCGCGTTTGTGTCGTCCGGACGTGTATTCACGGTGAGTCGACTGAACGGCGCGCCCCTGCCCGCCGCGGAAGTTTCGCTGATGCTCCAACCTGGAAAAGAGGCAGTATTTGAATTTGTCCTTCCCCACCGTCCGGTGAGTCGCGACCGGGCGGAGGCACTGGCCGTCCAATCTTTCGACAGGCGCCTGGAGGAATGTCGGGCGTTCTGGCGGGCCAAGCTTGCCACCGCCGCACAGGTGAACCTTCCGGAATCGCGCGTGCAGGACATGGTCCGTGCGGGACTGCTTCATCTTGATTTGATCTCTTACGGACGCGAGCCTGATGGCGCGTTGCTGCCGGCAATCGGGATCTACACCGCGATCGGTTCTGAGAGCGCCCCGATCATCCAGTTCATGGACAGCATGGGCTGGCACACTACCGCTGCGCGCGCCATCGATTTCTTCCTGGAGAAACAGCACGACAACGGTTTCATGCAGAATTTCAACGGCTACATGCTCGAAACGGGCGCCGTGCTTTGGACAATGGGTGAGCACTACCGCTACACCCGCGACAACACCTGGCTGCGCCGCGTTCATCCTAACGTCACCCGGGCCTGGCATTTCCTGCGCGATTGGCGCCGAAGAAATCTGCAACCGGATCTGAAGGGCAATGGATACGGAATGCTCGATGGGAAAACGGCGGATCCCGATGATCCGTATCGCTCCTACATGCTCAACGGCTACGCCTACCTCGGACTCTCGCGCACCGCTGAAATGCTGGACGGGCTCGCGCCCGCCGAGGCGGCCGAATGCCGGTTTGAGGCCGATGCTTTGAAGAAGGACATTCGAGCATCCTTCGTTGCCGGACTCGAGCGCTCGCCCGTGGTGCCCTTGGGCGATGGCACGTGGATGCGCGTCTCTGCACCTTGGACCAACTATCGCGGTCCTGTGATGTTGCACGCCGATGGAGGCAGTTGGTTCACCCACGGCACGAACACCGCGCGAGACTCGTTGCTCGGTCCACTCTACCTCGTGTTTCAGGAGGTGATTTCTCCCGATGATCCGCTTGCCGCGGAGCTGCTCGCCACGCAGAGCGAATTGATGCTGCGCGATGAAGTCGCCTTCAGCCAGCCCTACTACAGCCGTCATCCCTGGGTCCACCTTCAGCGCGGCGAAACGAAAGCCTTCCTCAAATCCTGGTACGGAGCCATGGCCGCGCTCGCCGACCGGGAAACCTACACCTTCAACGAGCACTTTTTCCCCGTAAGTGAACACAAGACGCACGAGGAAGCTTGGTTCCTCATGCAAACGCGTTGGATGCTCTACCTCGAGAGCGGTGACACGCTCCGGTTGCTGACCGGAATCCTTCGTACTTATCTCGAACCAGGATCTGCCATTGAAGTAGAGAACGCCGCTTCGTACTTCGGCCCACTCTCCTTTCGGGTGGACGCCTCACCCGACGGCCATCATGTGCGCGCAAGTATCACCTGTGATGGAAACCGGCACCCTCACCGGGTCGAACTGAGGCTGCCCCTTCCAGGCAAAAGACGCGCCGTCGCGGTGGAGGGCGGCAAATTCATAGCCGATTCGGAAACCGTGGTCATCGAGCCATTCAACGGCGGCGCCGAGATCTCACTGACCTACTGACGGCGAGGCCATGGGTTCGCCTGTGTCCAGTTGGTGCTCAGGAAGGGACTCGAACCCTTACGCCTTTCGGCACACGCCCCTCAAACGTGTGTGTCTACCAATTCCACCACCTGAGCGGTACTGACGGGAGGAAGGCGGACTAAGATAAAACCAGACACCCCTGTAAAGCCCCAATTTTCAGCCGCCAAATGGGTTTTGACCTTCAATCAAGACCGGGGAGAATAACCAACCGGCCATGAATCTCGACGAGATAACCCGCGCGTTGCTTGCATCGTATGAAACCGATGGCGGCATCAATCACCTCGAAGGGACCAATCTTCCCTCCCAAGAGTCACTTAACAGGCTCTGTGTCGAGCTGATGTACCTGCTCTTCCCCGGGTTTTTTGAGGATACAGCCCTCACCAAACAGTCCGTGGCCGCAGTAACTTCCCGACGGATCCAGCTAATCCGCGATCAGTTGGTGACGGAAATCGAAAAAAGTCTGCGATTCGAACGGATATCAAATCCGACCGCGCAGGCGGAAGCACATGCCATGGGCTTGCTGAAGGCCTTGCCTGAACTTCGGCAGCGCGTGAAAACCGACGTGAGCGCCGCCTATGAAGGCGATCCCGCGGCCAGGAGCATTGAAGAAATCATCCTCTCCTACCCGTGCGTGCTGGTCATTTCGCTCCAGCGTATTGCACACGTGCTTTACAACATGGGCGTTGCACTGCTTCCCCGCATGATCACGGAGTTTGCTCACGAGCGCACCGGTGCCGACATCCACCCGGGAGCCCAGATCGGAACTCATTTCTTCATCGATCACTGCACAGGCGTCGTCATCGGAGAAACCGCCCGCATCGGCAATCACGTCAAGATCTACCAGGGAGTGACACTGGGAGCAAAGTCCTTCGTCACGGATGAACGCGGATTTCCCGTCAAGGGCGTTCAGCGGCATCCGAAGCTCGAGGACCACGTCATCGTCTATCCCGGTGCCACCATCCTCGGCGGCGACACGGTCATCGGACAGCATTCGATCGTCGGCTCGAACGTCTGGCTCATGCAATCGATGCCTCCCCACAGCATCGCCTATTACCAGGGAGACCAGGCCTCGATCATCCGGCCGCGCAAATCAAGGGAAGCGATTCTCGAAGATGTGGGCGATTGGGTGATCTGACGGAACTCCCTTCAGCATGGGGCAGGGTCCTGCGGTCAGGCTGGCGTCGTTTCAGAGTTGGATGGAATTTAATCCAGATCGTCTTCACGGAATCCTGCTCAAACGAGCTGCAGGTCCGAGCTTTCGAGCATGGCATGTATGAATGCACAGAGTGACCTCGACCGCAGGGAATCCAGTCCAGGCGCCGCATTTCCAATTGACATCGTTCCCAAGCCTGGAGGGGCACGCTTCGTCGTGACCAGAATCGCCCGGCGCCGCCCAACGGCGACCCTTCCGCCATTTCCTCGTAGTCGTGCTCCATTGCGACAAAGAGCATGCGCTCATGGCGATCCCGCAGGGCTACAAAGATGCCGAGTGCCATTTTCCACGGAATCCCTGCCTTAAGTGTCACCTATCACTCCGGATAAGGTGCTTCCTACCTCACCGGATCGAGTCGAGCCAACGCGCAGAGCGCGAGGCTCATCCCAAGTTTAGGCACAATGCACTGGATTTCGAGGGTTCACCGCATAGTTTCTTGCCATGACCCGAGTTCAAGAGCTCAGACAGCAGGCGAGCGTTCTGTCGACGAGTGAAAGAGCCGAATTGGCGGCCGAACTGCTCGAAAGTTTGCCACCGGTACTCGACGACGAAGACGACGGGGTTTCCGAGGCTCACCGACGGGATAAGGACATGGTACGGGATCCAAAGACCTCGATCACCTGGGAACAGCTTCGTCGTGAAGTCGGACGGTGAAGCTCTATTTTCATCGGGCAGTTCAATCGGACCTTAGGATCGCTCTGCACCATTTCGATCGGGAAGGCGGTCTTAAGCTGGGGGATAGGTTCTTTGCCGAAGTACAAGCTGCCAAAGATAGAATCGCGGCGAGACCAAGCAGCTTCGGATTCTTCAAGGAGGACCTTCGACGCGCGAATCTTCGGGTATTTCGCTACCACTTTCTTTTTCGGATTGTCGGGAATGAAGTGCGAGTTTTGGTCCTGAGGCACAATCGTCGGAAACCTGACTTTGGTCTCTCCCGCGGCTAAAAGCGAAACTCTGAGTGGCAAGTTTGGGCCACTGAATGCATGGAATGCCGATTGAACTCGATCCAAGGAATCCAGGTCAGGCGCCGTACTTCCAATTGACATCGTTCCCAAAACTGGAGGGGCACGCTTCGTCGTGCCCGGCATCGTCCATCGACTCCCAACGTCGGCCCTTCCGCCATTTCAACGGAATCGTTTTTCCTTGTGACAATGAGCATGCGCGAGGTCCTGAACCCGTCAATGTGTGCGAGATGCCGAGCAACATATTTCAGAGTCTTCAATCCTTGGAGTGTTATCTATTGCTCCGGAAAAAACCTACCCACCTCACGGGACTGAACCCAAAGGCCAAAGGTTTCGGTATCAATCTCGGGAGTAAGACCAATCCCGTGGTGCTCGTTCGAAGATTCATTCGCACCAGCGGATCAGATCTCTGATTGAGCACTGGCAGAGCCATTTAGGAATCACGTGGATCCTTTTACGTACTTTCCATTGGCTCCAGCTGTAGTAGCGGTTGATGCCAACATCTTCTGGTTTACCTCCATGCAAAACAACGACTCGACGAGCTCCATCGGCAACCAGCCATTCGCTCAATCGATTGTTGATCCCTTTGTCGCCCCAACCGTACCCACAGCAGACCAGCGCCTGGCAGGTCTTCAATCTGTTCCTGAATTGAGAGAATAACTCCCCGAAAAGATTCCTGCCGTAGTTGAACTCCTTAGCATGCGTTCCACTAAGAAATTCGGGGCAGGGATCGCTCGTGGACAGGAGTTCTCCGCTGCGATCCTTAAGGAGCCCAGTATTCGCATCGACGCGTCCGAAACGATCCAAGTCTTGCAGTTGGAAGCGGTACCAATCCGTAGACCCGTGCAGCTTGATCAATCGTATCCGTTCTGAGTCCCATTTCGGTTCGAAGAACACCACATCGCCGTCTTTCTGGCTGAACCCGTCGTGGTAGTAGATCTTGTTGTTGCGAAATTCCTGCTCGATAAGCCGATCGTGATTCAGTGTGAAAATATCCATCTCGATCTCCCGACGCGCGAGGGCTGAAAGCACACCCAATCCTTTTGGCTCCTTCGCCTTGGCCAATCCATGGTAAACGGCCCATTGGATAAGGTCGCGCGCGCGGTCTACGAGGGATGCAAATTCGTTCTCGTCAATGTGGTACCCTTGCCCTTCGTAAAGCGATTGCGCAGAAATCCGCAGAGATTGGATGGTCCTAACAATCAACGGATTCACCCTCACCTTCATTTCATGCTCCAAGATGGAAATTGCGGCAGCGTACAGATCCTCGTAGTTCGCTTCGCGCTCCTCTAAACTCTCGATAGCTGGCGAGATCTCGTTGTACAGTAGCTTGATAAAATCCTGATACCGCAGCGAATTGTCGAGCGGAGCATCTTGGCGTCCTAGACCGTCAGGGATAAAAGTCTTTCGGCTGGTTATCAGCCATCGGTCTTCAAGTACGCTTCTTGTCAATTCTTTGACCGACGGCGCCGCCGAAGCCAGCGAAATTCCCGATCCGAATAGAAATGAGATACGCTTCATTTCGATAGTTGTGATAGGACCAGAATCGGATCAGATCGTGTGGTCTAGATTTGGGCAACTTTTTGAGCAATCCACACCGAAACCGGACAGCTTGCCTCTGATGTCACCGGACGATATGAAGTATAGAGCTGTGGCAGATTCAATATGTACCTACGTGAAAGAGAACGTGGGTTGCCAGTCTCATCGGATCGAAACCAGGGACCACGCACATCGTTACCAGATCGATTCGAGATGTGGACAGGACCTGTCTCAGAATCGTTGTCGCAAGGAAACACGAACACACAAAAACGGTGAAATGGCTGGCGTTGGGATGCGCTGGCGATCCCATGCCAAACGAAGCGTGCCCATCCCGAAGAGCAGAGGCTCGCAATCAAGTCATCACGCATAGCCTCCCCAGTTGCCAACATGGTTGACGTCCCCAACCTTTCGAAACGTGCACAACCACTGCCGACTAGTGACGGTTGAGGACTGGGGACGGACCCCCTACGACGACGCGCTCGCTCGCCAATTGGCGATGCTCGAGCAACGTCTCGCCGGCACGCGCGGTGACACCCTCGTATTCACGGAACACGAACCCGTCTTCACGCTCGGACTTCGCGCGGGCGCGGGTGCCCATTTGCTATGGAACGAAGGCCAGTTGCAGACGGCCGGGGTCGCTGTAAGGGAGACCAACCGAGGAGGTGACATCACTTATCACGGTCCGGGACAACTGGTCGC
Source organism: Verrucomicrobiota bacterium (assembly GCA_963205455.1). Classification (GTDB taxonomy): domain Bacteria; phylum Verrucomicrobiota; class Verrucomicrobiia; order Opitutales; family Opitutaceae; genus UBA6669. The sequence continues at coordinate 85,049 of CAUJJL010000088.1, read as the reverse complement.
CTACCCCATCGTTTCGCTCGAACCGCAAAAGGATCTACACGCCTACCTTCGTTTCCTGGAGGATGTGCTGATCGACACCGTCGCCTCCTTCGGACTGAACGCGCACCGGCGCGAAGGCAAAACCGGCATCTGGATCGAACATCGCAAGATTGCCGCCATCGGCGTGGCTGCGCGGCGCTGGGTCGCGTATCACGGCATAGCACTCAACGTATCGCCCAACCTCGGACACTTCGCCGGCATCATTCCCTGCGGCATCGACGCAACCGAGGGATCCGTCACCTCCCTGGTACGCGAAGGAGTAGCCGATGCCACGCTCGAGCGCGCAAAGGCAGCCTTTGCGTCGGCCTTCAAGCAGCGTTGGGCCAGGTGATCGAACCTTTCCACTCCGCCCATCCGCGGCTTGCAATGAAGGTGAAGATTCGGGTTCAGCGGGCGCGCACTCGCAGAATGCCCTTCATAGTGGCGGCGTGGCCGGGAAAGCTGCAGATATAGTCGTACGCTCCGGGCTGTTCAGGCGCTGTAAAGAATATCCGGTCGGTGCTGTCTGGCTGGGTGAGAGCCGTGTGGTAGAGCACATCGTCGGTTTGAGGCACATAGTTGTGCTCGGGGCCGTCAATTCCCATCGTCATGGCCGTAGCGCCAACGGCCTGACCGGTTCCGGGACGGCAGATCACCACGTTGTGCAACATGTCGTCGGAATTGCGGAAAACAAACTGAACGGTCTCGCCCGCAGTCAGCACAAGCTCCTCCTGGTCAAACTTCATCCCGGGAAGCGTCCCCAGCAAGAGGGTCCTTTCTCCCTCCTTGGGCCTCCATTCGAGAGGCGGTTGAGTGGGATGTTTTCTTGTCGACTTTGCGGCAGACGGAGGAACGAGCGGCACGCAAAACTCCTTTTCCTTCGTCTCGACCGGAATCAATCGATCGCCCCCGGGTATCTCGTTCAGCGTATAGTACGCTACCGGATGCACCAGCGGTTCCGCTCCATCCGCCGAGCGCACTCCGGGCGCCTTGATCTCGTGCACATACCCCTCGCGAAGGCAGATCGCTCCGATGCGCACACTTTTCCGATCGGGAGCCACCTGGACCCGCCGGATCGGGCAGGCAAGGCGATTCACCGGAGGGCTGCCATACTTGGAATGATAGCTGTAAGTGAAGCCAGCAACGGAGTAGCTGGCAGGGTTCTCGGCCGACACGAGATCCACCGGTTGCGTGAAGCGGAGAATGAAGCCGTCGGGCTGTGCCACGATTTCCTGGAATTCAAAAGGCACCTCCCCAGTCCACTCCACCCTCTCCAAGCCATACTGCCTGGGCCCCACCGATCCCCATCCCCGTGCGGTTTCGCCGGCAAACATCACTCCCTCCTCCCCCATCGACAGACGAAGCACGCCACAATCAAATCCTTCCTTGAAACTGTAGGCAGCCCCCTGCCACACCTCTTTCACCTTCTCCAGGGAAAGGCGCATCACTTTGCTCTGGCCCTGGTCACCAACAAAAATCTGACCCGTGTACGGCCCGAATTTTCCTCCCGAGCGATCCTCCACGAGTCCCGCGGTAGAGATTCCCAGAATGGTCTGAGGCAGCCACACGGTCGGCCGCTTCAGTCCCGGCATGGAGCCAAGAACCTCCTGCATCGGTTGACCGGTCTGCGACACATCGTCTGGTCGCAAAGCGACCGTTGATCCGGGGAGTTTCGACCACGCAAGCGAGGCAGGGTGGCCCATAAAGTCGCCGGGTTGAATTTCGGTCACTCTTCCCGATCCAGACCATTCACCCTGATTCTCAGAGTAGAGCCACAGACCATTGGACGTGATCAGATGGTCCGCTGGCGAGCGCAGTCCCGCTGCAATCGGAATCATCTGCCCGTCCGGTGTCACCTCCAGCGCCCATCCGCGCCAAGGCACAGCGCTCTGCGTCGGACTGCCGAATCCTACGTTCAACGTCACCCGCAGATTCCCATTAGGTGCAATGACCGGTCCAAAAGCGTATTCGTGGTAATTTCCACTGATTGGAAAACTGCAGACCGTGTTGAATTCATCGGCGCGACCATCGTTGTCGCGGTCAATGATGTGGGTGATCTCCTCGCGCTGGGCGACATAGTAACCCCCACTCGGAGCGGCCGTGATTCCGAGAGGCTCATGGAGCCCGGAGGCGAAGAGCGTGAATTTGGGTCGCGGATGGGCATCATAGGCGCCATCCACCCAATAGATTTCTCCTCGGCGCGTCACAACAAGGAGACGATGACCGCGAACCTGGAGAATTCCGCTGACTTCGAGCACGATGTCGTCAGGCACCGGCAGCGAAGTCCGTTTCCAGTAACGCTCCTCCTTTTCAATGAGCGCTCTATTGGGCGGAGCGAAGCGCTCGGCTTCTGAAGGATTCTGGGCCATTGCCGAGCGCATGCCACCCGCAACAAGGACAATGAAGATCCACGAGAAGGAGATGAGGTGTTTCATGGTTCGGATTACCAGACGATCGAATAGGTAACGGGCTGATCGAGGTTGGCCTTGGTCACTTGTACCACCAGCCACTGCCGGTCACCGCGGGACAAAACAAGCGGCGTGTGTGCCGAATCCTTGGGGAAATCCAGGTACCACTCACGATCGCCCACGACAAAACCGGAATGATCCTTGCCCGCGGAAGTGATTTGATTCGTTTCGGCAAGCAGAAGGAAGCAGCTCCATCCAGGCAGGCTACCCTCAAATTTCACTGTGCGTGTCAGCCCCGTTCCCTCTTTCAATGGAGAGACACGATCCGTCAGTTGTAGCTGGGCCAGGCTGGCGCGAAACACAGGTGTCCCGTCGGCCTCCAGGTGATACCCCTGCGAGGAGAAGAGGGGACTGGGTTGAACTGGCCAGCCATCCGAATCCGGCGCTTCCAGCAACGCAATACCCGGTGCGCCAGTCAGCGGCAACGAGGGTCCTGCAGGTTTGGCAAGCTGACTGACGCCACGATCCTGCCACATTTCAGTAGTGTCGATGAATCCGCCTCTCCAGACGCAGAGCAAAGAAAATGACGCAAGGTCGTAGGCATAGTTCACCCCTTCCGGCGTGCCCACCGAACAGGCATAGAGTCGCTTGTACGGCTGAAAGGGAACGAAGCCGCGCTGAAGCCTCACGCGATCGCCAACGGTAAGTACAATCTGTTCCTGCGCCTTGCGCGCAGCTTTTTTTCCCGAGTGAGCAGCAGGCAGTTCAGGCACGCTGCAGCGGAGCCTGCGAAAGGCCACGGGGCCATGGCTGCCCTGTATCATCAGGGGACCAAGCGGTGCCTCCGAGTCGAAATGACTCGAGCGCGTCGGTCCCGTCGCCACCGTGTCGATTTGCACCGGAAAGCCGTTCACCTCCACGAGGAGAAAACGCGCATCTTCCACTTTCTTTCCCAGTTCATCAAAGCGCGGAGCCCTGAACAGAACGCGAATATGCTGCCAGAGTCCCGGAGCCCTCGCCGCATTCGCCAACGGAGGCACGCCATCGAATCCTTCGTGCCCCTTCCCTCGGGTCGCATTCCACCGTTCGTAAAGCGCTCCCAGATCTCGGACTCCGGGTGTCCGGATCCCCCAACTGTCATACAACTGGATCTCATAACGTCCCATGAAATAGATCCCCGAGTTGGACCCCTTCGGAAGGAGAAATTCACCTTCGAACTCCAGGTCACCATGCTCCCAATCCGTGAACAAGTCCGATTTGGCCCCTTCGCGCGGCTGATTTACGATCAGTCCTTTCCCTGCGCGAAATTCAAGGCCTGGTTCGTCCCGGGGATTCCCCTCCAAATCGGCCGCGTCTATCCAATTGGGTCCAGCGGTCTTGAAATCCGCCAGTTGATTCAAGCCGATTTTCCCGACCAGCGTCACTGCTTCAGCGGAGGCCTGAGCCACGAACAAGCTGCCCGCAATCCACAACCCCACACGAAACATTGAATGCATTTGCCAGACGTAGACATCGCCCCCTTGCAGGCGCGAGCGGAAAAAATCTGTGTTCAAGCCTGTTCAACTGTGGTTAGAGTAATTCCTTACTTGTGATGGACACCTCCCGAAAACCAGCGTGGCTGCGCGCCAAACTACCCAGTGGGCCCGGCTATAACGCCGTGCGCAAGCTCGTGGACGATAACAAACTCCACACTGTCTGCCAGAGCGCGCAGTGTCCAAACCTCGGTGAATGCTGGTCCCGCGGTACGGCGACGGTGATGATTCTTGGAAACATCTGCACCCGATCCTGCAATTTCTGCGCGATACAAACCGGCCGACCGACCGAGCTTGATTTCGGCGAGCCCGCACGCGTGGCCGATGCCGTCGCAAAGATGGGGCTCCGTCACTGCGTCATTACAAGCGTCTCCCGGGATGAGCTCACCGATGGAGGAGCAGGCATCTGGGCAGCCACCATCCGCGCCGTACGACACCGCAATCCCCAGACCGCCATTGAAGTTCTTGTTCCAGACTTCAAGGGACGCCTCGAACTCGTCGACATTGTGCTCGAGGCGAGACCTGACATCTACAACCACAATCTCGAAACCGTCGAGCGACTTCAGAAACCCGTGCGTGTGCAGGCGCGCTACGACCGTTCCCGCTCCGTGCTTCGCCATGCGAAGAGCAAGGGATTCACGACCAAAACAGGCATCATGCTCGGACTGGGCGAAACCCTTGAGGAAATCGAGCGCACCATCCGGGATGTGGCGTCCGACAGGACGGACATCCTCACGATCGGCCAATACCTGCAGCCGACCCCGCAACACTGGAAGATCGATCGTTGGGTGCATCCGGACGAATTTCTCCGGTGGAAGGAATTTGGCCTCTCCATCGGTATCGGTGTGGTCGAGAGCGGTGCAATGGTCCGCTCAAGCTACCACGCTGATGAGCAGTCACAGAAATATACCGGCATCGAACACCTCAACACGGGCAACTCGCTCGCGGAGGTCTGAGTCGGAGATCAGCACCCGGCAGGGACACCCGACATCTGAGTTTCACTAGTACCAGGCTCACCTTGCAGGACGTTGAACGCCGCCACGTGTGTGCTCCGCGCAAGCCATTGATGTGTTTCCCGCAGACCTCTCAAGACGTCGACCTGCACGATTGAATTCGCAAAGTCGTGGGGCTGCACAGGTGTGCGTCCCATGACTTCCAAGGCCGCCTGGATCGCCTCGGCCGCCGCTGCGTTGAATTCTTCGTGAAGCGTTCCCCGACGGTCCTTTAGATTTTCACGCACAAACGCATTGAGATCCCGCGCATGATGGATGCGCAGGAACTGACATCCGAGACGAAACAGCCTGACCTCCAGGTGAACAAACGCCTCGCAGGAGTTCACTCTCCAATGACCAGCGAGGCTGAGTCCGCCTTCGATGGCTCCCCGGATCTCGCTTTCGAGCATTTCCCGATTCCCTGGACCACAGTCGCCTCCGCACAGCGTGCCACCGAGGGCCACAATCAAGGCTCGGCGCGCCTTGAGATTCAATTCGGCAAAGGTCGCATCGGTATCCGCACAATCAACCGTCAGCTGAATCGAGTACCTTGCCGCGTTTGCCGCGCGGCGGAGGCCCGCGTTCTCCGGGAGATCAAGGAGCGCATCGGCAAGATTCAGAAAGGCCGCACCGAGATTCCGTCGAAACACTGAATCCCGATCGATCGGAAGCATCGAGAAAACCTCTATCGCCCTTTCGTGAGACGCGACCGCCACTTCAAGATTTTCTGGCCCGCGCTTCTGCTGCAAGGCAACGCCTCGATTCATCCAGGCCGCGCCAAGCGCATTCAACATGATCGGGTCGATTTGAGCCTGTGCATCATTCCGGAGTTCCCTGTACGAATGAATGCCTCCACATCCGGAGAGAAATCCAAACGCATGTTCGAACTCCGTGATGGCCGCATCGTAGCACCGTATCGCCTCGGGGAATCCGAATTCTACGCCCATTCCCTGTGATGCATTTCCTCGGTTCATCCAAACAATGGCCCGAGCCTTCCGAGTGGAAGGATCTGCACCACTCAGGAGTGCCATGGCTCGATCATAGCACTCGACTGCATTCCGACGCGATTCGGCATCGCCGCACACTTCGAGGCGCTGTCCCTCGAGCAACCACGCACCTGCGTCCGCAATCTGCGAAACAACGTAGCGGGATGCCGCTGGGACCATGTTCGAACTTCTCCGGGCAGGATCTACATCTCTGCCCAGAGTCGAATCAGGTTATGATAGACCCCCGTTAGCTTCACAATGCCCGGGTGACCCGGCTGCCCCTCGGAAAGTCTTTGAATTCCACCATCCATGTCGAACAGCAGCGAGCGTTTAACATCCTCGCGAATCATGCTCTGAATCCAGAAGAACGAACAAAGACGCGTACCGCGCGTCACCGGATTCACCTGGTGCAGGCTGGTGGCCGGATAGAGCACAAGTTGACCTGCCGGAAGCTTCACGCTCTTGGAACCATAAGTATCCTCAATGATCAGTTCCCCTCCGTCATACTCCTCCGGGCCTGCAAAAAAGAAAGTGCAGGAAAGGTCGGTGCGAAGGCGCTGGTTCGTTCCCGGAATCTGCCTGATGGAGCCATCCACATGCATGCCGAACTGTTGCCCTCCGGAATACCGATTGAACATTGGCGGCAAGACGTGAAGCGGAAGAGCGGCCGAAAGAAACAGCGGATTCTGATGAAGCGCCTTGAGAAGAACCTCACCGACCTGCCGCGCAACGGGATGCGTCGCGGGAATCTGCTGATTGTCCTTCACCCGGGCGCCCTGATGTCCCGCTGTAACGCGTCCGTCCACCCACTCCGCCGAATCAAGCAATGCACGGCAGGAGGCGATCTGTTCCGGAGTGAGAATATTGGGAATCGTGATGACCATGATGGCAGTTTCCAGTGGTTGCGCGTGCTCAGAACTTGAGTGACGCCGTGATCAGAAAAGTCCGCGGTGCGCCCGGAAGATAACGGCCGCCATTGTTGTTCAGACTTCGCGAGTAGACTTCATCCCCGAGGTTATTGACGTTCAGCCTCACCCCCACGGACGGATTGACGTCGTACTCCAGCATCGCATCAAACACCCAGTAGCTCGGCATCTCCGGGGCGGTCGCCGAAGGGGCCTGCGTAGTCTGGCGCGCAACGGTGGACATGTAGCGCGCGCCTCCACCGACCGTCAGCCCGAAGGGCAAACGGTAAGTGCTCCAGAGATTTCCCGAAACGTCGGGCGTCCATTGAAGTTCTGCGCCGTTTGATCCACCTGCGGCCGTGGACGACGGCGCCGAATACTCACTGTCCATCAATGCGAGGCCTCCATACACGAGCAACTTGTCATTGATCTGACCGGAGACGCCGAATTCAACTCCCTCCACCTTCTGATCCACCGCCTGCACGACCAACCCTGTCGCAGTATCCGTTGTGGGCACATTTGAATTCTCACTCTGGAAAAGAGCCGCTGTCAGCGACAGACGGCCGCGTGCAACATCCCATTTTACTCCAAGTTCGCGATTCGTGGATTCCTGTGGATCCAACAGGGGATTATCCGCATTGGTTGCATTCGTTGAAAACGTCAGATTGGTGCCCGGAGGACGCGAAGAGGTGCCGACCGAGGCATAGATGCTGCCGTTTGGGGCGGGCTTGTAGACGATGCCTGCCTTCCAGGTGACAACATCCTCGTCGCGCTCAACGTGCAATGGAGCGGTGGTGGAACCGGTTGCCGGCGTGCTCGCATAGTCGATTCCGTAGTGTTCAACGCGGAATCCACCGGTCACCTGAAGTGCTGGGGAAACCTTCACGGTATCAAACGCAAAAAGCCCAACCGTGTCGATCCGCCCGTCAGTTGACGCCCCGCTCGGCACAGGTGCGTAGCCCGCGACAGGCATATCGGGATCTGGATTATGGATGTTCGTCGCCGCAACCGTTCCAAGGCCAGTCCAGCTTGTGCTGACCGCCTTCTCACGCGTGAGCTCAATCCCCGCACTGATCGCGTGCGAAAGGGATCCGGTTGTCGCCTCCGCTGTCAGAAGCGTCTGGTTCGAAAGGATCGACGTATCGCGGTCGTTCCGCTGGCGGGATCGGGCGACTTCCTGCGTCGTGGCATTGTAGGCGGTGGGAGAAGTCACCACGGTGATCTCCGCGAGCCTTGAGGTTTCCGCCCAGCGGCTCTGGTTGCTCAGCTTTACGCGATCATTGATCGCGTGGGACAAACGCAACGTGGAACTCTCCTGCTCAACATCCTCGAAATCACCCTTGAGCCCGTAGAAGTTGCGCTGCGACACCCCGCTTGCGGGCGTCGCTTGTTTCAGTCCGGGAAATGCCGCCGTGGGAAGGCCGTAGTCAGGAAGGTTGTCCTGTTCGACATATTGATAACCGACATCGAAGGTGGTATTCGTTCCGAGCCCAAGCGCGAGCGACGGAGCCACGCCCCATCGATTCTGCTCCGCCCAATCGCGACCGGCCACGCCGCCTTCCTGGTAAAGCAGATTGAGACGGAAAGCCGCTCCATGAGCGAGTCGATCGGAGATCGGCGCATTGATGTCGGACGTAACACGCCTGAGATCTCCCGATCCGTAACTCACCTGGGCACGGGTGAACTCATCAAGGCGGGGAGACTTGCTTGCGAGATTGACGTAGCCCGAAGTTGCGCCGCGACCGTTGTCCGCACCCGCGCTCCCCTTTGCGATCTCCACCTGCTCCAGATTGAACACATCGCGATAGACAGCGCCGCTGTCTCTCACACCGTCGACGAAAATGTTGTTTGAGGCGTCAAATCCACGCATGAAGAAGGCGTCGCCCGCGGTTGACGATGCGCCTCCGCCTTCTCCCGCAAGAAATGTGATCCCCGGCGTATTGCGCAGCACGTCACTCAGATTCGTCGCGCCTTGCTGCTCGATGATAACTTGCGGAACGACGACGACCGTCTGGGGTGTGTCGCGCAAAGGCTCCGAAAACTTCGGCGAAGACAAATGTTTCGCGGTTGATTCCTCGACAACAACCTGGTCCAGCCATGTCGGCACAGCCGCATCATCGGAGTCTCCCGAGTCCTCAGCAGCAGCGACCACGGTGCCTTGTGCAAAAAGCATCGCTGCAAGCGTGGCGGCGGCGGGAGGCACCGGGAGCTTCCGTGAGGCAAACACCGGTGCGCTTGAATTCGTCGTTTGAGACAGGGATTCCAGTTGGGAAGTCGTCACAGGCTAGAGCTGATCATGAGACACAGTCTCATGTCAATATGCTATCAAGACTTATTCTCAATTAAATCTTCCCCTTGTTATCTCCTGAAGATAAGCAGGATGAGACAATCCATAACGGGTTCGGCTCTCAATCACTCAGGCACCTTGCCCAAGCGATCACGGAATTCGCCAGCCGACTTGTGATCCCAGTCAGAAGCTCCAAGCTTGCACATTCTCCGCGTCAATCCGCGCATTTCCCCCATGAAAACCCGAAAAGCAATCGTCCGGAACTGGCTGCCGCGCTACACCGGTGTCGCCCTGAAGGACTTTGGAGACTATGTCCTGCTCACGAATTTCCAGAAGTATGTGGACCTGTTCGCGAGTCTGCACCAAGTGCCGGTGATCGGGCAGGACAAGCCCATGCCCAATGCGACAGCGGGTCGTATCACGATCATCAACTTCGGCATGGGAAGCGCGACTGCGGCCACGATCCTCGATCTGCTCAGTGCCATTTCGCCTAAAGCCGTGCTTTTTCTAGGGAAATGCGGAGGCATCAAACATCGTGCGGTTGTTGGCGACCTGATCCTGCCCATCGCCGCCATCCGCGGGGAGGGAACCAGCAACGACTATTATCCCCCGGAGGTCCCTGCCCTGCCTTCGTTTGCGCTGCAAAAGGCGATCTCCACGACAATCCGGGATCACAAGCGCGACTATTGGACCGGCACCGTCTACACGACGAATCGTCGGGTGTGGGAGCACGACACGCAATTCAAGGCCTACCTGAAACGCATCCGTGCCATGGCGATCGATATGGAAACAGCGACCATCTTCATGACCGGTTTTTTCAATGAGATCCCCACGGGCGCACTCCTGCTCGTAAGCGATCAGCCGATGTTCCCCGAAGGCGTGAAGACCGCAGCAAGCGACAGGGCCGTCGACGAACGCTATGTCAGCGATCACCTGCGCATCGGAATCGATTCACTCAACCAACTCATCAATCAGGGCCTCACTGTGAAGCACCTGAAGTTCTGAAGTCAGGTCACATCGATCCAGAAGGGTACAAAGCGTTCCCGCCCCTGGGTCGAAAATTGCGCCCATATCACATAACGTCCTGCACGAGGTATCGTGACCTTGAACGATAGTGTCGGACGCGCACCCGTCAGCGGTTTGGAAATATCCGTTTCATTCGGATGCAGGTGGGCAAACCCTCCTCGTTCGGCATCGAATGCCACAAGATGGGCGAAGGCATCCATCACCGTGTCGAGAGTGATGTCTCGTCCGTCAGCCCGAGATACCGCCAGCGAAAGCTCCGCAACTGCGCCTGCCTTGATCACACTGTCCTTGGAAGTCAGCTCGAAGCTCCAGCCGTCCTTGTCTGAAACGACCGCGGGCAATACTGGCGATATCGACGGGCGCTCCACCACAGCACCAGCCACCTCAAGATCCACATGCGCATACAACCCCCGGCCCGTCGCCAACGGCGTGAAGTCGGAGAAGATGCGATAGGTTCCACCACCTTTCGGCGTGAATGAGAATGCCCATTCGCCTGGTGATCCTGTCGGTTGCGGATGGACGTGATGATAATCCACGAGTGAGGGATCCACGATGAGGAGATGCAGCTTCGCCGTATGTGCGACGACCATGTCCTCCGGACCGAGAGTCTTGCCCGTCGATGTCACGAGGCGGATTCTCGCACTGACAGTCTGGCCGGCCATTGGAGGCGAAGCCGATTCAACCGTCATTGCAACAGGAGATCGCACCGCAACAACCGGGATGAACTGCGGATTCGAGGGATCACAAAACTCGATCGAATTGCCTCCCTTCACTGCAAAATCCATATGACTGAGATTCGTTCCCGTGGGGAGGAACCGGAAACCAACGTAGAGGGCGATGGCTGCACCCGTAATCGCGAGCACCTGTCGCTTTTGAGAAGTCGTCAAAGCGTGTGTCATGACTTGTTCTGCTGCGGCCGATCCATCTTTCCTACAAACTCGTCGACACTCCATGAGCTTCCATCCGCCCGCCAGGCAATCATACCTTTCTCGTTTACCAGAATCGTTGCGAGAGTGTGATTGATCAGATCTCCCTTGAATTCCGCAATCACGCCAAACTGGGTCAGCAACGCACGGATCGCCGCCTCCGGTCCCGTGAGAAACGAATAGTTCGACGTGTCGATGCCGCGCGCAGACGCATACTCCCGGAGGACACCCGGAGTATCATAGGTCGGATCAAGGGAGATGGAGACAAGCTCAAGGTTGGAAATGCCGTCCTTTCTCGCCTTTGCCTGCACCTGCTGAAATTTTGATACGGCCAGAGGGCACATGTTGGCGACGGGGCAACGGGTAAAGATGAAGTTGATCATTACCTGTCTCCCTCGGAAGCGCTCCGATTGCACCACTGCCCCATTCTGGTCATAGAGTGAAAATGAGGGTGTCGTCTCACCCACCTCACGATACGCATTGCGGCCCCGGATCGTCGTGTCCTGCAGGAGTGCCGCCGTGGCCGCCGCGACATTTGAGGAAGCGGTCGGGTCCGCGGGCCAGATCTTTTCCAGGAGATAGTCATCACCCTCGTTCGAGACCATCACCGCGGAAATGTGTTGGCCTTCCCTGGCGTTCGCGAGGTCACCCGGCGAGACGATGAATTCCATCGCCATTGCCGGCATGTATCCGGGTATTTCTTCGTGTTTCACGATGAGCCGCCCCCGGTCTCGTTCAATGCCGATGATTTCTCCTTTGATGGGAAATCGTTTCGATTGTTTGCCCGATGCTTCTGCGACGGGAGGTGCAGCCGCGCCAGGTTTTCCACACCCAGCAAGGATGACTAACGCAAGCGCAGTGAAAATCGCGCGCACAACAAAGGGCGTACAGCCGACACGAGCTCGCGGCGGCAAGGAACAATTCAACTCCATGAGACTACCGATCCGCCCAGAGGATTAAATTGTCAAAGCGATAGCCATCCCTACGATCTTCAGTTTCAACGTTTGCCGGACCGCATGTCACTTCTTCGTCCTCTCCACCGCACCCGGGCCTATCAGCCCGTCTTAGCTTGGTCCGCCATCGCCGGCACGGCCTGGGTGTTTGTACTGGTCACACTTGGCGCCTTCACGACCAGTATTGGTGCAGGCATGGTGTTTCCAGACTGGCCGCTTTCGAATGGTTCGCTGAATCCCGATGGCTGGCTGCACGATCTGGCCATGTTTTCAGAACACTCCCACCGGCTGAGTGCGGGCCTGATCACAGCGGTGACCTTGGCCATTGCCCTTGCGGTCTGGTTGAAGGATTCGCGCTCTTGGATGAGGAAGCTCGCCTGGATCGCGCTAGGCCTTGTCGTGGCACAGGCTGTCGTGGGAGGGCTGCGGGTGCTGATGGATCATCTGCATGTTGAAACCGTGGACACAAGCGTGGGTCGGCTCTTTGCGATGGCTCATGCAACTCTCGCCCAGCTTTACATTTGCTCGCTCATCGCAACCTCAATTTCCCTCAGCCGCCCCTGGATGGAACCCTCCTCGCATCGGCCACGAGGCATCATCACCTGGCGGCGCACCGCCGTCTTCTGCACATGCCTGCTCATCGTGCAACTGGCCGTTGCGGCCGTGATGCGCCATAGCTTCGCCGGAACCTCGATCCCCACCTTTCCCTGGAGTACCCCCGAGGGCGACCTCCTTCCTGCTGTCTGGAACTTCCGCGTGGCAATTCATTTCGCCCACCGGGTTCTCGCGTTGTGCATCACCGTCGCCTTGATTGTCCTCGTCGCCCGCATTTCCCGCGATCCGGCAACTTCCCTGCGCGTCAAGGCACTCGCGTGGGGCCTGCTTGTCCTACTGGCGATTCAGATAACACTGGGTGCAGCCGCAGTTCTGACTTATCGGAATCCGTATTTCACGACCAGCCACGTGGTCGTCGGCGCGCAAACGCTCGCGCTTTGTTTCGGCCTCACCTGGTGGTCCTTCCGCCCCGCCGTGCAAACCCTTCGGCCATCACCTGCGCCCTCACGCGTGGCGAGCGAGCAAACGTCCTCCGTCGCATGAACGACCTGGCAACCTCCACGTCTTCTACGCGGGAAACCAGCGCCAAGGCTGGTTTTGGCGACTACTTCGAACTCACCAAGCCGCGCCTCAGTCTGCTTTCGATACTCACCGCTGCCGTCGGTTATGCCTCCGCACGATCCGACTGGGATGCCTCGCGCTTCTTCTTCGCCATGCTCGGCACATCGCTCTGCGCCGCGGGAGTCGCCGCACTCAACCAGTGGATGGAAATCGACACGGACGCACGGATGGCGCGCACAGCAGACCGGCCCCTGCCGTCGGGCAGGGTCGCCACAGGCTCAGCCTTCGTGCTCGGCTGGAGTCTCTGCGCTTCCGGACTCGCGGTGCTCTTCAAGCTGGTGAACGGGTCCAGCGCGCTCTTCGCCCTCCTCACCATCATCAGTTATCTTGCGTTCTACACCCCGGCGAAGCGGTTCTCACGCTGGAGTACGGAAATTGGCGCAGTGGCAGGCGCGTTTCCTCCACTGATCGGATGGGCTTCCGCCGAACCCGCATCGCCTGTGCTGGGATGGATTCTTTTCGGGATCCTCCTGTTCTGGCAGGTTCCCCATTTCATGGCGATCGCGTGGATCCATCGTCGCGATTATGCGGCCGTCAACTTTCCAATGCTGCCTGTGCGCGACGCGAATGGTCGCGCAACTGCGGTCTGGTCCCTCATCAATACCTTCCTCGTCATCCTTTGCTCTGCGCTCCCTTGGGTTCTCGGTCTGGCCTCGATGTGGTACCTGACCGCAACCCTGCTCCTCGGAGCATGGTTTGCCGGCCGCGCACTGCTTTTTTTGTCACCCGTGGGACGTGAGCGTGCCGCGAGACACCTATTCCTGGCATCCATCCTCTGGCTTCCGCTACAACTCGGGGCTCTTGTCGCAGATCGGATGATCTTTTTTTGACCGCGTGCTCACGATACAGGAAATTCCCGCGCTCAATGCAGCGCTCAACGCAACGGCAACGGTGCTGATGACTGCAGGGTTTCTCTTCATCCGAAAGAAACGTATCGCCGCCCACCGCGCCTGCATGATTTCAGCCGGGTTTGTTTCCGCTTTGTTCCTGGTCGGATACGTCGCCCACAAAATCCTCGTCCGAGGCGTGCACACTCCCTTTGGCGGAGAAGGATGGATCCGGGGCGTCTACTTCATCATGCTGATGACGCACATCGTGCTTGCAATGGCGATAGCCCTGCTTGTGCCGCGAACCTTCTATTTCGCCTTGACCGGCCAGATCGATCGCCATCGCCGTTGGGCGCGATGGACGTTTCCTATCTGGCTCTACGTTAGCGTCACGGGAGTTCTCGTCTATTTTTTCCTGTACCGCTGGTGGCCCGCCGCTACCTGATCTGAGCCAAGAAGGAAACGCTCGGGAGCAAACCCATGGTGGAAATCCGGGGCGGGATGCGCCCGCGGACCCAACAAAAAGACCGCGCTTCGCAGCGCGGTCTGAGAGCAACGGAAATCGTGCTGGTCCCGCCTACTTACTTGACGACCAGGACACCCTTCATGCCCGACATGGCATGCGCTGGGAACGAGCAGACAAACGGATACTCGCCCGGCTCCGTCGGAGCCTTGAAACTGACCTCGTCAACCTGTTTCGGTCCGAGAAGCTTTGTGTGCACGATTACCTTGCTGGCTTCGGCAGCTGGAACGTAGTCCGTTGCCTTGGCGGCCACCGCGGCCATGCAGAAAGCCAGCGGATCCGTACCGGCCTTGAGAAGTACCCAATTGTGGCCCATGGCCTCCTTGGGCAAGGTACCCTTGTTGTGCAATGCGACCTTCAGGCTCTCGCCAGGAGTCGCCTCAATGCGGGTCACCGAAAACTTCATGGTATCGGATGCGTCGATGTTGATGACGCGAGCACCTTGAGCGGCAGCAGCAGCCGGGGCAGGCGCCGCTGAGGAGGGAGCCGCAGGCGCTGCGGCGTCCTTCTTTGAGCAGCCCACGATCAGGACCAGGGAACAAAGCGATGTGAGGAGGAATGATGATTTCATGTGCCCCGACATCCTACACGAAGGCACATCAAGTGCAACCCATAGATTTGCCCAGAATTTACATTACCCACTTGTCAGAATCTGCCGCCTGCTACCGCAAAAAATGCACAACCCCCGTCTGCTCATGGCAGACGGGGGTTGGCGGGTTGATGCCGTCTATTGACGGTACGAACTACTTTCTCGTTTAGCTCAGCAGACGGAGTGCGGTTTGCGCCGAACCGTTCGCCTGGGCGAGCATCGCGGTGCCGGCCTGCACAAGAGTGTTCCAGCGTGCGAGCTGGGTGGACTCCTGGGCAACGTCGACATCGATGATGCGGCTGTTTGCGGCTTCAAGGTTCGCCTTGTTGACGGTGATCAGTTCGGAAGCGAAGCCGAGGCGGCTCTGCTCCGCGCCGTTGGCAGCACGGAATGTCGCCACGTTCTGCAGCGCGGTCGTGATATCCGTCAGCGTGATATCGCCAAGGTCGGCGACGCCAGAGGCGGTAATCGCTCCCACGCCGGACGACGAACTGGTCAGATCGCGTGCCGCGACCGTCACGCTCGTTGCACCGTCTTCCGTCACCTGTACGGCGAACGTCGCACCGGTGCCAAACATCGCGTTTCCGTTGAACTTCTCACTCGAAATGGCTGAAAGCTGAGCCTTCAGCGCGGTGAATTCCGAGTCATAGTTCGCGAGGTCGGACGCATTCTTGGTCGGATCGGCGTAGAGCGTCTTGAGTTCGCTAATGCGATCAAGAACCTTGCCTGCGACTTTGAGCGCACCGTCCTGGGTCTGGAGCAGCGACACCGAGTTGCTGATGTTCGTCGCAACCGCGCCTGAACGCTTGGCGGCTGCGCTCATCTTCATCGAGACGGCGAGGCCACCGGCGTCGTCGGCCGGCGAGACGATCTTCGAGCCGCTCGAGAGCCGGTTGAGGCTCTTCTGCAGCATGCTATTCGAGGCCGCGAGATTGTTGGAGGCAATCGTCGCGGAGTAGTTGGTATTGATAACAACTGACATGGTAGTATCTTTCCTTGATGAGTGCGACGTCCGTCGTCGCCACGGGCCTGAAAAGACGGCGCAGGCCGCGCCGATCGGAGCACGTGCTCCAAAATGTCACCCTGCGAGGGCAAACCGGCTGAGGTGGTCATCAAGGGAGATCCTGCTCACGCGCCCCCGCGTGAGCGTTATCAACACCCTGTCAAAGAACGAAGGATATGGGACGGATTGCTATCAACCCGAGCTTTATCCAGGAAGGAGATCCATCATCCGCGATCCGGAACGACCGGCACGCGCTACGAATCCTCCTTCACCGGATCAAGATCACTGCAACAGCCGCAATGCTGCCTGCGGGCTTTGGTTCGCCTGCGCCAGCATTGCCGTACCTGCCTGGACTAGCGTGTTCCAGCGTGCGAGCTGGGTGGATTCCTGAGCGACGTCGACGTCGATGATGCGGCTGTTCGCTGCCTCGATGTTGGTCTTGTTGACCACGAGGAGCTCGGTCGCGAACGTGAGACGGCTCTGCTCGGCGCCGTTCTGCGCGCGGAACGTGGCCACGTTCTGAAGGGCCGCAGTCACGTCGGTGAGATTGAGCTGTCCGAGGTTGGTCACACTGGAGGCAACAAGCGATCCGATGCCGGTGGCCGTGCTGGCGAGATTCCTCGCAGCGAGAGTCACCGACGATGAGGTGTTGCCGTCCTCCGTGACCATGACCGTCAGGGTCGAGGTACCGAACACCGCCCGGCCGTTGAATGTCTCCGAAGAGAGCGCCGTCAACTGTGCCTGGAGGGCATTGAACTCGGAGTCATAATTTGCCAGATCCGTGGCATTCTTTGTGGGATCCGCGTAAAGGGTTTTCAGCTCACCCAAGCGGTCGAGCACCTTGCCGGCCACCTTGAGTACTCCGTCCTGCGTCTGCAGAAACGAGATCGTATTGCTGATGTTGATCACAGCGGCTCCCGAACGACGGGCAGCGGCACTGAGTTTCATCGAGACCGCCAGACCGCCGGCATCGTCGGCCGGGCTGACAATCTTGGAGCCACTGGAGAGCCGGTTCAGGCTCTTCTGCAGACTCGTATTTGTGGACGCGAGGTTGTTCGCCGCGATAGTCGCGGCCGCGTTGGTATTGATGACGACTGACATGGTATCTTCCTTGATTCTGAATACCCATCCGTAGGGTGACGTAACCGAAGGGGGAGTCGGTTCGCTCCGGCCGCACTCATCGCGCAGGTGCCGGTACTAACGGAGCGATCGCGAAAGGACTTTAACGCGATCGATCATTTTTTTCGGGGTCTTCGCAATCTCAAGAAACACCTCTCGCGTGACGAATGACACGGCAGCGACCGCTATCGGTAAAAACCTACGCAACTTCACGCTCAACATGGCCGGCCTACAGCTTTCAGGACTCGCTTCCGGATTCGATTGGAAATCCCTTGTGGACAGCCTGATGGAGCTTGAGCGCACTCCCATCACGCGCCTGCAGGCAGAAAAGACCGTCAATGACCGGAAGGTGAGCGCGCTTTCAGGTCTCAATACGCGGCTGGCGGAGCTCAAGACGGCCACAACGACACTCAAGACTTCCGGGCTTTTCAACGGTCGTTCGGCTGCATCGACAACAACGAACTCCAACTGGCTTGCCACCGCGGGTTCAGGTACCGCAACCGGGAACTACACTTTCAACATTCTGGAACTGGCAACGGCCGCGCGCCGCGCAGGCGCCAATGATATTGGCATGGGTATCGCACCGACTGCCGACGTCTCCGGAGTGACCCTCGCCACGCTCCCGACATCCACCGTGGTCAAAGCGGGCACATTCACCGTGAATGGAAGCGTCATCACCGTGGACCTCACGGATTCCCTCGCCGACGTCTTCACAGAAATTTCCACTGCAACCGGCGGATCCGTCACAGCAGCCTACAATCCTGCGACTGACAGGATCGAACTCAACAGCGCGTCCGAAATCGTCCTGGGTGCGGCAAATGACACCTCAAACTTCCTCGCGGCTGCCCGCTTGGGCAACAACGGTACCGGCGCCATCAGCAGCACCACGGCGCTCGGTACCACGAGGTTGTCAACACCTCTCGTCGATGCCCGACTGAAAAATGCGATCACCGCCGTCGACGGCTCAGGTGCAGGTTCCTTCACCATCAATGGCGTGAGCATCGCGTATAACGTCAACACCGATTCGCTCTCAACGATTCTCGCCAGGATCAACTCATCGTCGGCCGGAGTGAGCGCATCGTTTGACTCCATGAACGACCGCGTGGTCCTGACCAACAAGACCACCGGTGATGTCGGACTCTCCGTTTCCGAAGCCGCAGGGGGGCTCCTGGACGCCATCGGCCTCACCTCGTCCTCGACACTCGAGCGAGGCAAGAACGCACGCTACACGGTCAATGGGGGCCCCGAACTTTCCAGTGCCAGCAACACCCTTGATGGCGGATCGCACGGCATCGAGGGGCTTTCTGTAACTGCCCGAAGCCAGACTTCGGAGACCATTGCGGTGACCGCGAACACCGCTGCAATGCGCACCGCGATCGACACGTTCATCACCAAGTTCAATGCCGTTCAAACCTACATCGACGAGCAGACAAAGGTGACCACGTCCAACGGCAAGGTCACTGCCGCACTGCTCAGCAGCAATCGGGAAATCCAGGAATGGGCCCGAACGCTTCGCACATCGGCATTCGGTTCAATCGCCGGTCTGGATGGCACGATCAAGCGCCTGGACGATCTCGGAATCGATTTCACGTCAGGGACCTCGAATCTCACGGTAAAGGACGCTTCCAAGCTGGATGCCGCGCTGCTGAACAATGCAGGCGACATCGAACGGTTCTTTAACCTGGACTCCACCGGATTCTCCGCAAAATTTCTCGCATTCATCGACAACACCACCGGTCTCACGGGAACTGGGGGCGCGCTTGGCTCACAGACCACCGCACTGAACAACAGTTCGAAGAGCATCGATGATCAGATCGCAGCAATCGAGCGGCAGTTGGTACAGCGGCGCTCTCAACTGGAGGCGGGGTTCATCGCAATGGAGACTGCCCAGGCACAGTTGCAGCAAATGCAGGCGCAGCTCACCAACGCGTTCGGCCAGAACACTACAAAATGATGCGCCGGAGGCTAAAGGAAACGCTCGTGCTCGGAATCGCCTGCCTGGCTTTCGCCGGGTGCGAATCCATGCCAAGAATCGATCACGCCCGGACGGGGCCGTTCTATGCGCCTACGAACGTACGAGCTGTCGACCGGCTCCCGACGACGATCCGGCGCATCGCAATTCTTCCCGTTGCAGGACTGCCGGATATTCCCGAAGCGAACCTTGCCCGCCTCGACAGCTCATTCTCCTCCGAATTCAATCGTTCGGCGCGCGCCGAGGCGGTCATCGTTTCACGCGATCTGTTGGCCAGGCTCGCGGGCGCACGACAGCTTTCCTCCGTGGAAGCGCTGCCCCACGATCTCCTGTCCAAGCTGAAGGGCGCAACCTTCGCCGACGCAATCCTCTTCATCGATCTGACCGCGTACTCGCCCTATCCTCCCTTGAAACTCGGCATTCGATCCAAGCTCGTAGATATTTCCTCCGGTGAAATCCTGTGGGCCTTCGATAATCTCTTTGATGCAAATGAGCCCGCAGTCGCAAACGCCGCACGCCGGCACTATCTCGACTTTAACTCCCCAGAGGGAGCAAAGGGTGATTTGAGCTCAACCGTTTTGCAGAACCCAACCCGCTTTGGCAGCTATGTGGCGTTTTCTACATTCGTAACATTACCCAAACGGTAAAATTTTGACGCTCTTTTCTCAACCCAGCCGGAAACGGACCGATTTGATCCAACAGCAGATAACCATGAAACGGCGTTCCCTGACACTTTGCGAGAGAGCTGACCGTACCACCCACGGAATCCAAAAATGATACATCCCACGTCCCAGAGTCTCGGCTCACATCGTGCTGGCGCCTTGCCCGCCACCAACGGACACGCCGCCAATCACAACAAGGTTGAGTCTCCCCGACCGGACTCCCTTTCGACGACGCATGCAGAGACACTGCAAAGGGCGCTCGAAGCGACTCCCGAAATCCGCCCGGAAATGGTGGAGCTGGGCCGCAAGCTCGCCAGCGATCCCAACTATCCGCCGCTCGAGATCATTGAGCAGCTTTCCAAGCTGATCATCAACTCGGAAGATCCTTCAGAATCAGCCTGAGTTCACTTCCATGGCGCCTCCCTTCGGTTACGCACGCGCGTACCAAGCCCAGTCCATTCTGACAGCCAGCCCTGGCCAGCTTGTGCTCATGCTTTTCGACGGCTCCCTGCGATTCCTCAATGTCGCACGGGAAGCCTTCTCCCAGAAGGAGGACTGTCCGCGTCGTATTGAAAATATCAATACGGCCCTCGTTCGCGCACAGAATATCATCATTGAGCTGCGGGCGACCTTGAATCTTTCGGAAGGGGGCGAATACGCGGCCAATCTTGACCGCCTGTACGAATACTACCTTCGCCGCCTGATCGAGGCCAACATCAGGAAACAGGTGGAGCCCGTGATTGAGGTTTACCAATTGATCCAGCAGCTTCGCGACGGCTGGGCGGAAATGCTGCGAAAGGAAGAATCCTGCCGCTTTGGCGCCGCTCAGGGCGTCGCGTGATGACCATGGAACGTCCCATTCAAACCGTCGAACGACTCATCGAGGCCTTGGAAATCCTCGCTGGCCAGGAGGCCATCCAGTTGGCCGGTGAGTCCTGGACCGAACTCGCTGTAACCCAGGAGCGGGCGGCTGCGATCGTTGAACGCCTGTCGGCTCTCATGTCCAACAACAAGGTCAGGTTCGGCCTTCCGCCCGACATTTTCACACGCGCACACGCCATCACGCGCGCGCAGGGAATCAAGATCGCAATGCTGAACGAGTGGATGCAGGAGACCGATGCGGAGTTGAAGGCATTGAGTTCTTCTCAACAACGTCTGCGCACGCTCAAGCCTGCCTACCGAAATCGCTTCGGCGAAAGCACGCCTGGTTCCTTTCACGCTCAAGGCTGAGATCATTCGGTCCGGAGCATCCAAGCTTCCTTTGTCCGGCACCTGCAGCCAGCAAACGCTCCCTTCTCCGATTCCCACGTCGCTCATTCGAGCGCTCGACCAAAAGAATCAACGCCACAAGGAATCGGGAGCATCAGCCCACCGTGGCAAGCGGCTCCGCTCTAAGCCCGTCCCGCGCAATGACGTCGGCTTGATTCGGAAGCGCACCCTGAGTTGCAGCCACCCAGGCAAGTGCGATGCCTTCTGCCGACGCACGCCAATCATGAGAGCGCCCATGGGGATAGATCGAATGAATCACGGCATCCGTCTGACCGGGCAACACAAGTGCGGCTTTGACGCAAACCTGTCCAGCAGCCAGGGAATAGGCTTGGAGAGATATGCTTCCACCCGCCTCAAATACCATACGAGCCAATCCCTTCTGGTAACTCACCGATCGTTGGACAAGGCACCTTGCACCTGCGACTCCTTGTTCAATCAAAGCGTGCTGGACTTGGGAGAGGAGCGACAATAGGCGAGGCGCCATACAGGGAGGGAGTTGACCCTGTTTCGGCTCATTCGCCTGAAATCTTGAGTATGGATCTTCAATTTCGCCAGGTCTTCACTCGCTCCTCCTGACATGCTTGCAGCCAGTTGGCTCTCCTTTTCACGCGATGCCCCAGGATGAATTGCAACCTTTCCTCGCTATGGACGGGAACTTCGCATTGTTAAGGGGGCCCATGCATCAGTTCCTGGCAAATTCGCGGGATGGGATCGCAATCCTGGACCCGAAAACCGGAGGTCGAATCCTGGATGTGAATCCCGCCTTCGAACGGCTGACTCACATCCCGCGATCAGACGCTCTCGGACAGCATCTGAATGCTTTGCTGCCCTCTGAACACTGGGATGCATTCAGCCAAAGCCTCCAGCTTTCGCAACTCTTTCGAGGCAGGATCAGCGTCACTCGGAACAACGCGCCAGCCATTCACCTCGATGCCACCACGTTTCCATCTCTTGGAGCGGTCGGTGATGATTGTCTCTGGGTGCTGGCTCTTTGCGATGTGTCAGATACGGCCGAAAAGGAGCATGCCCTGAAGCACAGTGAGGAGCAACATCGCCTTCTGGCCGAATCCATTCGCGACCTCGTCGTGGTCCATCGCCCCCGGGATGGGTACTGCCTGTATGCCTCACCGGCCTCGAGAACCATTCTCGGCTATGAACCGAAGGAAATCGTTGCCCGGTCTCTCCATGACCTGATTCATCCGGAAAGTCTTTCGCTCGCTCGCAAGATCTTCGATGGCCATGTCAATGGTCCATCGGAAACCACATTCATCCACCAGATGCGCCGCAAGGATGGCGGCGCCGTCTGGATTGAAACGACCAGCAAGACACGATTGAATCAGGAGGGAGTCGCAGAAATTGTCTCGACGATGCGCGACATCAGCAGGCGGAAGGCTGCGGAGGCCTCACTCACCGCCATGCACGGGTTGCTGAGCGCAGTCTACGATGCAGTCCCTTTGGGCCTCTGCCTCCTCGACAGTCGCAATCAGGTTCAGCTCTGCAATCGTGCGTTTTCCAGCCATTTTTCAGCCAAGCCCTCCGACCTAGCCGGCCGACCGATCTCGTCGGTGATCTCCCTCGCTATCGTTGACTCCGCCACTGCTCAACCGGGATCACTCCATACCTTCGGCGTCAATCGCCCAAATGGCAGCGATTTTCCAGCAGAAATTTCCGTCACCGCTGTCCGGTTTACCGAGGAAACCTGGCGCCTTCTGACACTGAGCGACCTCTCCGAACGCCGACGCATTGAAGCAAGGCTGCGTGAGGCGAGCAAACTCGAGAGCCTGGCAACCCTTGCTGGCGGTGTGGCCCACGATTTCAACAACCTTCTCACCATCATTCTGGGATACGCCGGCCTGCTCTGCGACGGAGCCGACGATCCTGGGACGCTTCAACGCGCAGCCGATGCGATCATCGACGCCGGCCGTCGTGGAGCCGATGTCGTTCATCAGCTTCAGCTCTTTGCCAGCCAGCACGAAGCGGAGTCCGTGACAACCGACCTGCAGGCGCTGATTGAGGATACTGTCGAGCGCACGTGCGCGGACTGGACATCCCAGATACACATTTCGTGCACATTCAGCCACGCCAGCGCCAGCGTCTCCATAGATCCCGCGCAGGTTGCTCTCGGCCTGAGGCAACTCCTGCAGAATGCATGCGACGCCATGCCCCAAGGCGGCACAATCGTTATCCGCACTTCCGATTCGCCCGCTGAGGGCATTGCGGGAGCCGATCATCCCGACGCGCTTTGGGTGACGATTGAGGACAATGGAAGCGGGATGGATGACTCGACACGCGCTCGCATCTTCGAACCATTTTTTGCGAAAGACAGAGGACCGTCCGTTCGCGGGCTAGGACTTGCAGTTGTCTATGGGATCATGCGCGCAAACCGGGGAACAATTGAAGTGGAGAGCAAGCCTGGAAAGGGGACGCGGGTGCATCTGGCGTTTCCTCGATCGGTGCCGACGGAAGGGCATGCCCCGCCTTCTTCCTCCGCTCAAGTGCACGGTGGGGATGCCCCCCCTCCGGAGAAGTATGTGCTGGTGGTCGAAGACGAGGCCGAGATCGGCCGTCTCTGGGAAAAGATCTTCAGTTCGGAAGCGATACCCATGTTCTGGGCGAGAGATGCAGAGGAAGCGCTAGGTCTGTTTTTTGAACATCGCAATAAGATCGGCCTGCTTTTTTCCGACATTGGTTTGCCAGGCATGAATGGCTGGCAGTTGGCCCAGCGCATCCGGGAAGAACATCCGGGCATTCCCCTGATCCTCGCAAGCGGAGCGTTCAAACCCGGTGATCGCGCTCAGGCGGATCTGGACGACCCCATTCTATGTCTCCCCAAACCATTTCCGCCCTCGGAAATTGTCACCCATATTCGAACCTTCCTCCCAACGCGCAAACAGTCCCGCAGCATTCCGGGCTTTCCTGATACACGGGAAGCGGATTGATTCCCTCCTGCTTCGACCCTACGGAAAAGACCCAGCCCATGTCACTTGAACGAATCCTGGTCCTCGACGACGAGCCCATCATCCAAAAAGTCCTGGAGGAACTGTTTCGCCGCAAGAAATACACGGTCAGCATTGCGGGCACCATTGCACAGGCTGAGGCACTGCTCGCCAGAGAAAGTTTCGACCTGGTCATGCTCGATGTCCGCCTGCCCGATGGCGACGGGCAGCAACTGCTCGAGCGCCTGGCAGCATTGCCCGACCGGCCGCTCGTGGTCATGATGACGGGACACGGAACAATAGAGAGTGCGGTGGCCTGCATGCGCGGAGGCGCTTTCGACTACCTGATCAAGCCTTTCTCCCCTTCCCAGATCGAGATCGTCCTCAAGAAGGCCGATGCCTTCCGGCAACTCGTCAAGGTCAACCGGTACTTCAGCGAACAGGATGGCGGCGACGGGGATCTGCTGGGCAGGACCCCGCCGATCCAGCGCCTGCGCCAGCTCATCGAGCGCGTGGCACCCACAGATGCGACGGTGCTCATCACCGGCGAGAACGGCACCGGAAAGGAAATGGTGGCCCGTGAACTCTGGAAAAATTCCCCCCGACGTTCCGAGCCCTATATCAAGGTCAACTGCGCCGCCCTCTCGGAACAGTTGATTGAAAGTGAATTATTCGGACATGAAAAAGGTGCGTTCACGGGTGCCACGGACCGCCGTGAGGGTCGCTTTGAACTCGCGAACCGGGGTACACTGCTTCTCGACGAGGTGTCAGAGATCCCTGCAAACCTCCAGGCAAAGCTGCTGCGTGTTCTCCAGGAACGTGAGTTCGAGCGCGTAGGCGGCACCAAGACCATCAAGGTCAATGTCCGCATCCTCGCCACGTCGAACCGCGACCTCATGCAGTTCGTCGAACGCGGCTCATTCCGCTCGGACCTGTACTACCGCTTGAATGTGTTCCCCATTCATGTCCCTGCCCTGCGCGAGCGCCCAGACGATATTCTCCTCCTTGCCGAATCCTTCCTGCGCCGTTTTGCACGCAAGCATGGCGTGAAGATCCCTGGCTTCAGCGACAATGCAGCCAGCGCATTGATCAACTATCCGTGGCCGGGCAACGTACGCGAACTTCAGAACACACTCGAACGCGCGGTCATCCTTTCGGAAAATGGTCGCCCTGTCACAACGGCAGCTCTCGGTTTGCCGTCGCTTGCCCGATCCGCGGGACTCGTCGGCATGCAGCATCCCGCAGCCACGTCGTCCGTACAGACACCGGCACCTGCAACTCCATTGACGCCCCCGCCCGCTGCCCCGTCTCCCGTTCCTGGCACCTGGACACCAGTCCCAATGCCCGCCGCCGCAGTAACAGCCACCACCTCCACCTTCTCCGGAGGATTCACGGAGGTCACGCCTCCCGATGAAATCGCGCCGGGTTCGGATCCCTCTCCGCCCGCGCTGCAACCGAAGATTCCGGAAGTCATCCCGCTGAACGAGCTCGAGAAGCGAGCCATCCTTTCGGCATTGAAGAGCACCGGCGGCAATCGAACCCGCACCGCCGAGCTGCTCAACATTTCCATCCGGACATTGCGCAACAAGATCCAGGAATATCGCGCGGACGGAACCGTGATCGATCCGAGCGGCGATTGAACGAGCGGCCCGTGTCGGCCGCGGGAACCCGCCTATTCGACATTCGCGATCTGTTCGCGAATCCTCTCCAGCTCATTCTTCAATTCGATCACGGCGCGGGATATTGCATGGTCATTGGCCTTGCTACCCATCGTGTTTGCCTCGCGCCCCATCTCCTGGAGAATGAATTCCGCCTTGCGGCCCATTTCGCCATCTGAATTGAAGAGAGCCCTCAACTGATCCAGGTGACTCCCGAACCGGGTCAGTTCCTCTGACAGGTCACAGCGGTCCGCAAACAAGGCGATTTCGCGAAGCACGCGTTCGTCATTCAATTCGAGCTCAAGCCCCGCCTGGCGGAGCCGTTGCAGCAGTTGCTCCCGGTAGTTGGATGTCACCAACGGAGCTCTCACGGCAATCTCACCGACATGATTCGCCAGGTTGCCAATTCGCACCATCAGATCCGCGAGCAGTGTTGATCCCTCTCGCGCTCGCATCGCGACAAAGTCCCCCAGCGCAGCATCAAGCGCCGCGATCACCTGTCCGCGGACCTGCTCCACGGCTGGAGCCTCCTCGATTCTGCGCTGCGCATTGGCTATGCTCCAGAGCAACTCCGGGCTTGGCATGAAAGGAATGCCGCGCTGCGCCGCGAGATTGGACAATCGATCCAGGGCATCTCCAATCGCAGCTTCATCCCAGACCGGCATCGCGGTACCCGTGCCGCCGCTCAGTTCGAGATCCACCTGGACCTTGCCCCGCGCCGTGCATCCCCGGATACGCTCGGAAATTGCAGTCTCGAGTTCCTCCCATTCACTCGGAAGCTTGATCGCAAGATCGAGCATTTTCCGGTTCACGGATCTCACCTGAACAGTGAGCGTGCGAACCCCAATGCCGACGATCGCCCGGCCATAGCCCGTCATGCTTCGCATGCGAAAATCCTCGATTTGGGAAGACGTGCGCTCACAGCTTCACGTTTAGCAATCGGGCCACCTGATTGACGTCCTTGTCTCCTCGCCCGGAGAGATTGATGAGGACAATCTGATCACTCCGCAGGGCACGCGCACGCTTCATTCCGTGGACGAGCGCATGTGTGGATTCCAGTGCCGGCAGAATGCCCTCCAATCGGGATACAAGCTGGAAGGCAGAGATGACTTCATCATCACAGGCATAGGCATACTCGATGCGGCCCTGATCCCGATAGTAGGCATGTTCAGGACCGATCGCCGCATAGTCCAGACCCGCGCTCACCGAGTGCGTCAATTCAATCTGTCCATCATCATTCTGCAGGATGTAGGTCTTGCTTCCCTGCAGAACCCCCAGTCTCCCTCCTTCAAATCGCGCCGCGTGCTCGCCGCGTCGAATGCCGCGACCACCCGCTTCAACGCCGATGAGCTTCACACTCCGGTCAGGCAGAAAATCATAGAAGAATCCTATCGCATTGGAGCCGCCTCCGACGCAGGCCACCATCTCGTCGGGAAGTCGTCCTTCACGAGCCAGCAATTGAGCCTTCGCCTCTTTCCCGATCACCCGATGAAAATCCCGGACCATCATGGGATAGGGGTGCGCACCCAGCGCCGATCCCAGGATGTAGTGAGTTCCGCGCACATTCGTGACCCAGTCGCGCATCGCCTCATTGACTGCATCCTTCAGGGTTTTCTGGCCCGCCTCGACGCCACGGACCTCAGCCCCCATCAGGCGCATGCGGAAAACATTCAATGCCTGCCGCTCCATGTCGACCGCCCCCATGTAGACAACGCACTCCAGGCCGAATTTGGCGCACACCGCCGCGGTGGCGACACCGTGCTGCCCGGCGCCTGTCTCTGCGATGATGCGCTTCTTGCCCATCCGGCGTGCGAGCAGAGCCTGCCCGAGTGCATTGTTGATCTTGTGCGCCCCCGTGTGCAGGAGATCCTCCCGCTTCAGGTAGATCCGGGCGCCCCCGCAATGCTCCGTGAGACGACGGGCAAAATACAATTCAGTCGGACGGCCTGCGAATTCCTTCAGGTGATCCGTCAACTCCTGTACGAAGGCAGGATCGTTGCGGGCTGAGGCATACACATCTCCCAATTCGGCCAACGCCGTCATCAACGTTTCCGGCACAAAGACGCCTCCGTAACGGCCAAAGTGACCGGAGGAGTCAGGCAAAGCTGCTGGATCGAAGGCAAGAGTGGCAGGCATCCGATCAAGCTAGGCAACCGTAGCGCCCGGGTGAAGAGTGAAAACACTCAATTCGTGCTTGGCCCCAGAACAGTTTTACCCCGTTTGATCCGGAGAGATAGGTGACGGGCATGGACTGTCACGCTTGACCAGCGTACGGTTTAACGTACGCTCAAGCCATGACTTCGATTCCTGTGACCAAAGCGCGTGCGCAACTCTACCAACTTGTCGATGACACCGCTTTGAGCCGTGAGCCGATTCATATCACCGGCAGGAGAAACAACGCGGTGCTGCTGGCCGAGGAGGATTGGCGCAGCATTCAAGAAACGCTCCATCTGCTCTCAATCCCGGGCATGCGTGAATCGATCCGCAAAGGAATGAAGGAGCCGCTCAGCAAGTCGGCGAAGGCCTTGGTCTGGTGAGTTGGACATTGTGCTACACCCGGCAAGCGCAGCGGGATGCCAAGAAGCTGGGTTCCACCCGTCTGCGTCCACATGCCGAGCGCCTCTTGGAGATTCTCAAGAAGGATCCCTTCTCGAATCCGCCTCCCTATGAAAAACTGGTCGGAGACCTCGAAGGTGCATACTCGCGTAGAATCAACATCCAGCACCGCCTGGTTTATCAGGTTTATCCCGATCAAAAAGCAGTGAAGATCATCAGAATGTGGACACACTACGAATGAGATGACAGCCGAGATCTGGCAGGCCACGAAATCCGGCTATCGTTAGATTTAAGGCCCTCCGGATCCTCGCCTCGCGGCAATCGTCTGTTGGCGTCTTTTTCGGAGCCAGAACCACCTACGGCTTCTCTTCGTCGATTCGTTTGCGGAGAAAATGCAGAACGTCCTCGAACTTGCTGCGATTGGACTCTTCCGCCTCAACGAGATTCTCGTGCGCCTGCAACGCAACTTTCGCGTTTTCCAGTTCGCTTCGATCAGTGCAGGGTATCGCCTGCGAGGAAATGGCAGGAGATGGAGGCACCGCACCTGAATCGATGGTCAGGATGCGATGAAGACCCAGGTTGCGCACCAGCTCGAGATTGCGACTTTCGAGCCGCGAGAGCACCAGTTGCCCTGGAGGAGAGAGTTTGCGGACCTGCAGGGCTATTCCTGCCAGCACACCCAGGAATGTACTGTCCATTCCTGTGCATGCGTTGAAATCGATTGAGAAGCGACTTCTCCCCTGTGCGAGCAACACCCTGATGAAGTCCTGCAGACACGCACTGTTCTGAAACGAGGCTCGGCCGTCGATCCGTATGGCTACGGGATCCGCTGAAACATCAGCCTGAAAGACGGATTTGTTGGTGTCTGACATGACAACACTGCGTCACCTGCGACGGCGTATGATTGCAGAAAGGAAAGCTGTGCCCCTCTGGCCGCGAGACCTTACGACTTTGCCATGATCTGGCGCAGGACGTAGGGAAGGATTCCGCCGTGCTGATAGTAGTCGATCTCGATCGGAGTGTCGATCCGGCACCTCACACTCACAGTCTCCACCGAGCCATCCTTTCGAGTGATGCGAAGCGTCAGGTCCTGCTGCGGCTTGAGCGTCGTGCCCAATCCGACGACATCATAGGTCTCCGTGCCATCCAGGCGCAGAGACTGCGCTGTGACACCTTCCTTGAATTGCAGGGGCAGCACACCCATGCCGACCAGGTTCGATCGATGGATACGCTCAAAGCTCTGGGCAACCACGACCCTGACTCCGAGCAGCGCCGTGCCCTTGGCCGCCCAATCCCGGGAGGAACCGGTGCCATACTCCTGACCAGCGATGACAATGAGCGGAGTGCCGCTTTGCGCGTATTTTACCGCGGCATCGTAGATCGACAGTTTCTCCCCCGTGGGCTGAAACAGCGTGTTGCCACCCTCTTCGCCCCCAAGCATCAGATTCTTGATCCGCACATTCGCGAACGTACCCCGCGTCATGATGCGGTCGTTGCCGCGACGTGAGCCATAGCTGTTGAAATCCTCAAACGAAACGCCGTGCTCGAGCAGAAAGCGGCCCGCTGGAGAGCTCTTCTTGATGGCGCCTGCAGGTGAGATGTGGTCGGTCGTCACCGAGTCGCCAAATACCCCCAACGCCCGAGCGCCCTTGATCTCCCGGATCGCTCCGGGAGTCATTGAAAAGTTCGCGAAGAAGGGCGGTTCCTGGATATAGGTCGACGCCGCTTCAAACTGATAGACATTGCCCGTCGTCGACGGGATCTCGTTCCACTTCGGATTCTGCGACGCAAAATCGGTGTAGAGCTTGCGGAAGACCTCCGGCTTGAGCGCCGCCTTGAGATGATCCCGCACCTCCTGCAGGGTCGGCCAGAGATCCTTGAGATAGACCGGCTTACCGTGGGTGTCATTCCCAATCGGATCGTGGGAAAGATCGATGTCCACACGACCGGCCAGGGCAAAGGCCACGACGAGCGGCGGCGACATCAGGAAGTTCGCCTTGATATTCTGGTGAATGCGCGCCTCGAAGTTGCGGTTGCCTGACAGGACGGAGGCCGTGACGAAGTCGTGTTTGACCACGGTCTCCTCAATCGCAGCCGAAAGCGGACCGGAATTGCCAATGCACGTGGTGCATCCGTAACCGACCGTCTGGAACCCAAGCCGATCCAGATAGGGCTGAAGTCCCGTCTTCTCCAGGTAGTCCGTCACCACGCGGGAACCGGGAGCAAGCGAGGATTTGACCATCGGATTGACCTGAAGACCGCGCTCCACCGCCCGTTTGGCCACAAGGCCAGCGGCAAGCATTACTGACGGGTTCGAGGTGTTTGTACAACTCGTGATGGCAGCGATAAGGACGCTGCCGTGCCCCACATCACCCGCCTTCTTGATCACGCTGGGCAGCATCGGATCCGGCGTTGGTGTGGGCCGGTTGTTTGCCATCTCCAGTTCAGTTAGCGGATTCGTGTTCTGTGCAACCGACTTTGCAACCTTCACGGGTTCCTGACTTCCACCACCCGACGCCCTGTGCACGATGCCGCCATCCACATGGGCTCGCACGGCAATTTCCTCTGGCCTCTTGCCAAATCCGTTTTCAGCAACCGGCCTGGAGAAGGCCGCCACAAACTCCTGTTTGAGGCGGGGCAATTCAATGCGATCCTGCGGACGCTTAGGGCCCGCAACACTCGGCACTACGGATCCGAGATCAAATTCGAGTTCGCTCGAATATTCGATATCGCCCTTTCGCGGCATTCCCCACAAGCCCTGCGCACGGTAATAGGCCTCATAGAGCGCCACCGCTGCTTCGTCACGTCCGGTCGCCCTCAGATAGCTGGAGCACTCGGCGTCGATCGGGAAGAAGCCCATCGTAGCACCATACTCCGGAGCCATGTTGCCGATCGTCGCGCGATCAACCACGGGCAGGGCCGCGGCGCCAGGACCGTAAAATTCGACAAACTTGCCCACCACCTTTGCCTTCCGCAGAAGCTGCGTCAGCGTCAGCGCAAGATCGGTCGCGGTGACTCCCTCCCGCAATGAACCCGTGAGGTGAACTCCCACCACATCCGGAGTGAGGAAGTAGACAGGCTGTCCGAGCATGCCGGCTTCGGCTTCGATGCCGCCCACGCCCCAGCCAACGATGCCAAGGCCATTGATCATCGTGGTATGGGAATCGGTTCCGACCAGCGTATCAGGATAGTGAATACCATTGGCATCGCACAGGACGCCCTTGGCGAGATACTCCAGGTTAACCTGGTGCACGATGCCAATGCCGGGTGGGACAACCTTGAACGTGTCAAACGCTTGCATGCCCCATTTCAGAAACTGGTAGCGTTCCCGGTTTCGCGAGAACTCCATCTCCAGGTTTTTCCTCATCGCATCTGGGGAACCGGCAAAATCGACCTGGACAGAGTGATCGACCACCAGATCGACCGGTACAAGCGGCTCGATGATCTTCGGATCCCTGCCGAGTCGCGCAGCCGCTGCGCGCATTGCAGCAAGATCAACGAGAAGCGGAACGCCCGTGAAATCCTGCAGGACGATGCGCGCAACCACGAAAGGAATCTCCTCGGTGCGCACAGCCACCGGCTTCCATTCCGCCAGATCACGAACAGCCTGTTCGGAGACACGCTTGCCGTCACAATTGCGAAGCAGCGACTCCAGCACGAGGCGGATAGACACCGGCAGTTTCGAAAGCCGGGGATGCCCTGCAGCTGCAAGAGCAGGCAGGGAGTGATAGGCGTGCATGGTGCCGCCGGAGGAGAACTCGGCCAGCGTATTGAACGGATTGGAAAGCGACATCGAGGGAAATTCAGCAACTAACCATGAGGGGCGGGAGTCTTGGCGGGAAATCAAATCGGTTTCAACTCACTGCGCCAAGGCAGCCCTCACGGCAGCAAATTTCGGCAGATCATGCGGTGTTGGCGTCTGTTCCGCGTACTTGATCAGCCCGTCCTTGCCCACGACAAACGCCGCTCGGGCGGCCGTATCTCCAATGCCCAACAATCCCGGGAAGAGCACCTTGTAGGCCTTCGCAACCTCCTTGTTGAGATCGCTCAGAAGCGGAATCCTGATATTGTTTGCCTTGGCCCAGGCCTCCTGCGCAAACGGGCTGTCAACACTGATGCCCAGCACCTCTGCACCCAGTTTTTCGTACTCGTTCAGCCCCGACGAAACCTCGCACATCTCGGTCGTGCATGGCCCGCTGTAGGCAAGCGGGAAAAATAGAAGCACGACAGGTTTCCGACCCGCGAAATCTCCCAAAGAGACATCTTTGAGACCTTCGGCGGTCTTGGTTTTCAGAGTGAAAGCGGGAGCTTTGGTACCAATGGCAAGTGGCATGAGATGCAAGAGACAAGGTTAACGGTTGGAATCGGCGCATTTAATCCGCCGAAAGAGAATCAGAGCCTAGCCAGGATCGCCCGAGCCGCAATCCCGATCTGCCACGAGAAGCCTGCTTTCTGTTTTCCGATTGCATCCCATAAGAAACGCTCTTGCCGACGGGAAACCCAGTGTTGTTACTCACCTCCCGGCCCATACATGACTCTCATTGAAGACCTTCAGTGGCGCGGCCTCCTGGCCGACTGCACCGATCTCCCTGCACTCAGCAAGCGCCTGAATGAGGGACCCATCACCCTGTATTGCGGATTTGATCCCACCGGAGATTCGCTTCACGTCGGCCACCTCGTCCCACAACTTCTGCTCCGCCGCTTTCAACTGGCAGGCCATCACCCCCTCCCGCTTGCCGGTGGCGCAACCGGCATGATCGGTGATCCGGGCGGCAAGTCGGTCGAACGGAATCTGCTCACCCGGGAGCAGCTGAATCACAACGTCCGTCAGATCAAGAAACAGTTGGAGCGCCTGCTCGACTTCACTACGCCGATAAATCCCGCGCGGCTCGTCGACAATGCGGACTGGACGGCATCGGTCTCCTTCCTCGATTTCCTGCGGGATGTCGGGAAACACTTTTCCCTCAGCTCGATGCTCGCAAAGGACAGCGTAAAGTCCCGCCTCGAAAGCGAGTCAGGCATCAGCTTCACCGAGTTCAGCTATCAACTGCTGCAGGCAAATGATTTCGCGCATCTGCGACAATCCATGAACTGCGAACTGCAGATCGGCGGAGCCGATCAATGGGGAAACATCACCGCAGGCACCGATCTCATTCGAAAGAAACTTGGCGTTCCTGCCTATGGCCTGACCTTTCCTCTCATCACAAAATCGGACGGCACAAAGTTCGGCAAATCCGAGGGTGGCGCCGTCTGGCTCGATCCGGAACGTACAAGCCCCTACCGTTTCTACCAGTTTTTCATCAATACCGAGGACAGCATGGTCGTCGGGTATCTAAAGAAATTCACATTTCTCAGCCATACGGAAATCAACGCGCTTGAGCAAAAGCATGCAGCAAATCCCGGTGCACGCGATGCACACAGAGCGCTCGCGAAGGAGGTGACGACCATTGTCCATGGGACCACAGCCTGCGCCGATGCCATTCGTGCCAGTGAGATCATGTTCGGTGGCGGACTCGAGGGCGTCTCCGCAAACCTCTTCCGCGATGTGGTCGGTGAACTGCCCACGGTTCCGATGCCGATGGACAGACTTGCCTCCCGCTTTTCCCTCATCGAGGCCCTGGTTTCGGCAGGGCTTTCACCCTCGAAGGGTCAGGCCCGCAAGGACATCGAGGGGGGCGGCATCTACATCAACAACATCAAGTGCACTGACATTGCTCGCAGCCTGGGCTCAGGCGATGTCGTGTTCGAGCGATTCATTCTCCTGCGCAAAGGCAAACGCACCTACGCCGTGCTGTCGCTGGCAGGCTGAACCGCGGAAACAACCCTCACGCGAAGCCGCGAAGTGCGCGAAGACAAGCTGTTTGTCTTTCTTCGTGTCCTTCGCGCATTCGCGTGACTTCCGGGTCCGAACCGCAGCCCCGTTAATCGTCCCGGCGACCCGAGAGCAGAAGGAGAATCTGAAGCAGCGAGCCGAGCGACGCCACAAATGCAGCGACATAAGTCAACGCCGCAGCATCCAGGGTTTCATTCACGCCGGGCATTTCATCGCGACCGAGAATTCCCAGGCTGACCAATTGCTGTTTCGCACGACGGCTGGCGTCGAACTCCACGGGAAGCGTCACGAGCTGAAACAGGCAGATGACCGCCAGAGCGAGTGCACCCAGCACAAGCAGCTTCCCCCCGATCGCGCTGGAAATCAGCAGAATCCCGGCGATCAGCACGAAGTTGGCGACTCCTGCCGCGATCTTTGTGGCTGGCACCAAAGTCTGTCGAACGGTCATCATCGCGTAGCCGACCTTGTGCTGGATCGCATGACCCGCTTCGTGGGCAGCAACACCGAGCGCCGCAAGGCTGGTCCCGCGATAATTTTCCTGTGACAATGCCAACCGCCTGTTAATGGGATCATAGTGATCCGTGAGCTGGCCCGGCACCTCAACAATCTCCACTCCGGAAACGCCAGCGGCACGCATGACCGCTTCCGCCGCCTCGGCGCCGGTGATGTGGCCGCGGGAAGGCACACGCACGTTCTTGTTGTAGGCGCTAGAAATCCGGAACTGCGCGTACATGCCGAACAGCATCGGTACAATAACGAGGATAATCCATATCATCATGGTAAAAAGGGAGTTGAGCTAAGAATGCTTCAAACCTGCAAGAGCGCAAGCCGTGAAACATTCTCAGGATTACCGCAGAAGCCATGCGCATCCGCTGCGTTTGCAAGGGCAAGTGACATTGATTGGAAACGACGTCCCAAATTGGAAGACGCGCCGCTCACCCAAGGGCATGTCACGCCCTTGCGCTGAGCGTCAGAGCACCCCACAGCACGCTTTTCTACGCCAAAAGTACCGCACGCCTCAGCCGATGGCAGGGACATCCACCCAACGACGCTCAGCCCAGGACTTCAGTCCGAGCTCAGCCAATTGCACGCCCTTGGCCCCCTGAAGCAGATTCCATGGGAACGGCGTGTCCTTCACCACATGGCGAAGGAACAGCTCCCATTGAACCTTGAAGGCATTGTCGTAGGTGTCATTCGAAGGCACCCGCGTCCAGCCGTCAAAGAACTTGATGGGGCTGTCGATATCGGGATTCCACACGCAACGCGGAGTCGCCGAAAGGTGCTGCGCCGTGCAGTCGCGTAATCCTGCGACCGCTGAACCGTGCGTGCCGTCGACCTGAAGTGTCAGCAAGTCATCGCGACGGACACGAACCGCCCACGAGGAATTGAAATGGCAGATCACACCGTTCACCAGTTCGAAGGTCGCGTAGGCGGAGTCATCCGCCGTGCAGGCGTAGGGCTTGCCCGCCTCATCCCAGCGGGTGGGTACGTGGGTCGCGCCGAGGCAGGAAAGTGACTTCACTTCGCCAAAAAGATTCTGGATCACGTACTGCCAGTGACAGAGCATGTCCACGATGATGCCGCCGTCATCTTCCTTGCGGTAGTTCCATGAAGGACGCTGCAGTTTCTCATGCTCCCCGGTGAACACCCAGTAGCCGAATTCACCCCGGACCGAAAGGATTCGCCCGAAATAACCCGTGTCGATCAGGTACTTGAGCTTGAGCAGACCCGGCAGCCAGAGTTTGTCCTGCACCACGCCGTTCTTGAGTCCGGCAGCCGAAACCTCCCGATAGAGTGCCAATGCCTCCGCAGAGGTTGTGGCCGTCGGTTTTTCACAATAAATGTGCTTCCTGGCGGCGATTGCCTTGCGCACGCCCACGGGACGCTGACCGGTCAGCGTCGCATCGAAATAGACCTGATTTCCGGCGTCGGCGAGCGCGGCATCAAGATTGGTCGAGTACCGCTTGACGCCCGCCCGCGCGGCAAGCGCAGCCAGCTTGGCCTCGCTTCGCCCGATAAGAATCGGATCGGGCATGATCGTTTCAGAATCGGACAGCTTGATGCCGCCCTGGTCGATGATCGCCTTGATGGAGCGCAGCAGATGCTGGTTGGTGCCCATGCGTCCGGTGACGCCGTTCATGATGATGCCGACTTTGTGCGTGGTCATTGGATCGATCCTTTCGTTGGGGATGGGAGCAGTGCGGTCAGGATCATAAACCGAAACCTCCGCTTGCGGTTAGAACATAACCGTCCAATTCTAGCACGCAACCGTCATGCTGGCCTGGAGCCCGATACTCATCCAACGCATCGAGATTCATGCCCTCGGATTCGTGCTGAGAAAGCTGCAATTGAACCGCCATCGCGCACAGGAGGTGGCCATGCACACCCATCCCTATTCGCAGCTCATCCTTTACCTCGCAGGGGAAGGCAACCAGCACATCCAGCAAGGCGTCGTCGAGGCGCGTGGGGGCGACCTCTTCATTATTCCGCCCGATGTCCCCCACGGATTCTCCAATTCCGGCCAGAGCCGACCACTATGCCTGGTGCTCGACTATCGAACACAGAAGAAGCGGATGCGTGCAGTCCACCGTCGCCTGCCCCAACACACGCTCGGCGAACTTCACAGCCTTCTCGCCCAGGTTCCGACCAAGGGTCGCCCAAGATTGTCCGACTACCCCGCGATCATCGCGGTCATTGCACGCCTGCTTGAGCCGAAGTTTGAACTCGCCGCACCGCAGACCGCACCACGCAGCCTGTTTGACCGCGTGAAGGCACGCCTTCGCGAAACGAACGCATTGGGGGAGGTTGCCAGGGAGGCGGGTTATGCACGCGACGCCTTGAGCCGACGGCTCAAACGCGACCACGGGCTCGGGCTGCGGGGCGTGCGCGATCTGATCAGGCTGGAGGCAGCCCAATCGGCATTGAAATCCAGAATGCCGGTGTCCGAGGCCGCAAGCCATGCCGGATTCGACGACCCCAACTATTTTGCACGCTGGTTTCGACGCAGAACCGGCATGACTCCCAGCCGCTGGAAAAGTCAGGCGTAGATCCGCGCCGAAGATCAGCCTCAATCGGGCTTTTTCGTGCACTGAGGCGCCGCGCCTGCCGGAAGCGGAGGCGTTGCCCCGACACCAGCGGGCGGCAGTGAACCGTCAAGCTCCTGCCGCCAATGGGCGACATCCCCGCCGGGGCAATAGATATACATCATGTGCAGGGGTTCCTCGCCGGTGTTCGTAAGCTGGTGAAACACTGTCGGAGGAAGGAAAACTGCCTGCCCCGCGGATATCTCCTGCCTCTCGGTTCCGACACAGATTTCACCCCTTCCTTCAAGAATCATGTACACCTCTTCCTGCTCCTGATTGTGCCAGGGAACCTGGCCACCGCGCGGTTCAAGCACCACGTAACCCATGGCGAATCCCTTGGCGGCGATGGGCTGCCCTGCCTGGCCCACCATCCCTCGCGTCCACCGGCGCGCGGGAAAGGTGCGGCCAGGTATCTTGGCAATGTCTGCGATGATCATAGTAAATCGACACCGCCACACATTCGCCGATGAGGCACGCACAAAATGCAAACGCCGCAACAAGCTCGGCGCTTGCGTCACCTTAAATCACCGGATCGTGAGCTGATTGAGGCGATTCGGAACCCGTTCCGGTAGAGATTTCTTCCATCGCTGGGGGCGGCGGTACAAGACCGGAGCGAGGAATCTCCTCCTCGGGTCTTGTGGTCGTGCCTGCACCAGCGCCGGGTTCCTCTGAGGAAGGATTTGCTTCGGCATGCTGATCTCCGGGCACAGTCGCTTCCACTGGCACGGATGCGGGTGCTTCAGGAAAATTCTCCGGATCGTGCTCTGCGCTTTCGATCTCCTTCTTTCGCGCTTCCACCATTGCCGGGGGAGCAAAGAGCCGACCGTCCAGAAACTCCGTCACATAGCCTTCCGTCACAAGCCAGCGGAGATCGCCCTGCATGCGGGAGAGACGGCTTTGATCCTCTGCGGAAAGGAGCGGTGCCGGTACATTCCCACCTTCCGTCTGTGGCGCAACCGGGGCGGACAGAGGACTGACGATTGTGAGACCGAGCAATTTCCCAGGGAGGTCGCCCGCTTTCACCATTGGATTCGCCTCAATGTAGGCAATGAGGCTGCCAATGCTTTCCGAGAACGTCTGCCCGGGAATCCTGAACTTGCGCTTGACTGCGCAGACATAGCTTATGCCCTTCGAGCCCTTCTTGAAGATGGTGAATCCCTCGCGACGAAGGCGACCTCGAAGCGCATTCGCTGTGTCCAATGGAAATCTGCGCTGACGCTCAAGCGCGCCATCAATGGACCGTCGGATTTCTCCCGGTGGAATTGCACCGGCAAGGACTCCGTGAAAGCGAGCGTTGTCCACCAGCTTGACAACCTTTTCCCGCGCCTGGCTCAGAAGGTGAGTCCGGGCCTCTTCATAGGAATCAAACGCCACCACCGGGGGCTGCTGCCCGTCGGCGGACGGCACATCGGTTTGCTTCCAAGTGTAGCGCGTCGCCTTCTTCATCTTTTCCAGCCACTGGTTGACGACCTCCGGATCGCGCACGGATTCCACACGCGAGCGAAACGCCTCGAGGGACATGCCCTTGATTCGCGCCGCAAAATGCTGCTGCAAGATCTGGTTGTAACGATGGTAGTTGGGCGGACCCAGCAGCTCACCGGTTATGCCACAGCGATTGACAATGAGGAAATTTCCCTTGGGCGGTTCGACCTCCACTTCAGCCACGTCAAAAAATGACCCGAGATGTTTCTCGAGCGCGTGAGCTATTGCGGCCTCTTCACTCTCAAACGGAATGCCATCAGGCACCGAGATTGCCATCGGGGCCGGCTTGCCTCCAGTGAGCGGAGCAGCCTGTGCCTGGCCCACAGCGGGTGC
Organism: Verrucomicrobiota bacterium; assembly: GCA_963205455.1. Taxonomy (GTDB): domain Bacteria; phylum Verrucomicrobiota; class Verrucomicrobiia; order Opitutales; family Opitutaceae; genus UBA6669. The sequence goes on along the minus strand of CAUJJL010000088.1, from coordinate 45,995 downwards.
CGAATCCGGCGCCTTTCGCGCCAGCACGACAACAAACCTCTCCGGTTTCCCAATCACCGTTTTTGCGATATCAAAAAGTTCGAAGGTGCGGCAGGAACTACGGATTGTTTTCGCCAAAGCGGCGAAACTGGCATCTTCGGGGTAAAAGGTGACCGTGAAGTGGGGACTGATGTAGGGCCCGCGATCTTCGTGACGGGAACCTGCGTGGCCACCCTCACGTCCACCAAATCGTGGTCCTCGTTCCCCACCTCGCTCACCGTGACCACCACGCCTTTCTCCACGCTGGTTGCCAGGCCCGCCAGCCTCGCGACGCGGACCGCCACGAAATTCTTTCGAATCCGGCGCATGCCCGTCATCACGGCGGCCATGTCCCAAGCCCCTGGCAGCGTCCTCGCCTGAACCTTCATGGGTGGCGCTGCCTGGCCCGCCTCCTCCAGCAGGCTTGCGGAAGCTCCTGCGATCGCGGCTGGGGATACCACCGGGATGCGCTCCATGCGGGTCGCGCTCCCTTCGCTCAGGATTGCGCCGCGGCGCTCCTTCCCGTCCGTCCGCGCGTCCATGCGGGTCGGGTTTTTCCTGTGCCCATTGAGTTCCGAAGCTGAACCCTTGGAGCTGGCTCAGATCGAGTTTGTTGAAATCCTTTTTGACAGGATTCTCGGTGGATGGCTTTTCGTCCATGACGGCGGTCTGGCGGGGATAGGTCCGCGTGGTTGCGTGTAGAGGGAACAGTCTCCACGCACCCGAGGGTGTGGCAAGCGCTTTCCCGTGAATCAGACTCCATCAGGCCAAAAGCTGGCGATCCGGCATCCCCGGGCACTGCGCCCAATCATGTCCCGGGGGTTGCGGGTTGCTGTCCGTCCGATTGCATCGGTGGGATCATCAGCGCCATGAGATCCCGTTCCGCAGTCGCACAGATCGTCACCAAAGGGAGGTCATTCTTGTCCTCCCCGAACGGGTTTTCGATCTCAACGCCAATTTCATCGATCCCCATGAGGATATAGGCGCTCAGAAGCGTATAGAGGACGGTAAGCCACCCAAAGCTCTCAACCAGGGCAAAAGGCAGCGTGACGAGATAGAGGACCAGGGCGCGCCGCAGATGTACCACATAGGCAAATGGCAGCGGTGTATTCTGAATCCGTTCGCATTCCCCGATGTGCTCAACCAGCCCGCGAACCATACCGTCGATCGCGATCACCGCACGTTCCGCAAACGTGCCCGATGGGCGATGTTCGACCAGGGGCGCGGTGATCCGCATCGCGACTGCGGTGGGAACATGCGGTGAGGCCAGCACCTCGCCCACCTCACCTGCGGGCAGACGCGCCTCCAGCGGACCAAGCCCCCGGCCGCCGCGCAGCGAGTTCATGCAGGCATAAGGATATGCGGCGGTCCAAAGAATCACCGGATTGCTCAAAGCAGGATGGCCGGCCAAAAGCGTACGCGAGGAACGTGCAATGTTGCGGCATTCGTTCAGTATCCGTGCCCACGCCTTTCGGCCCTCCCAATAGCGATCGTACGAGGAATTTGTTCGAAACACGAGCAGCAGGCCCAGAGCCACGCCAATGAGGGCGTGCACCGTCGGCGGTATCTCAATGTGCCTGACGTGACGATGCAGGGAAACCACACAAACCGCCCAAAGGACAACCAGGCCAACCCGCAGGAACACCTTGGGAGCGATCGAACCGCGAACCGCGAGCAGCTGCGAGGACCAGCGTTTCGGATTATAGTCGATCATGCCGTGGATTCAGCGATGTCGCATTTCATCCCCATTCCCGCCCCGGGGTAAAGACCGAAGTGGACCCATCCGGCCGCTTCTTCCTCAATGGCATCGGGTTGCGTCCACAATCGGCGGGTCTGGCGGGCCGCACGGACTACCGCCATTCATGACGGGGATAGCGGCGGGAGAGTTCGGCCTTCACCTTGGGATACATTTCGCTCCAAAAGCGCGTGAGGTCATCCGTGACCTGGATCGGCCTGTGATTCGGCGCCAACACTTCGATTTTCACCGGCACGCGGCCATTGCCCAGTGTAAACGTACCTTCAACGCCATAGAGCTCTTGTATTCGGGCACTCAATACGGGCGGTCCCTCCTGCCGGTACGTCAGCCTGGACTTGCGCCCATTGGCCATGACGAGTCTTTCGGGCAGGTAGTGGTCCAGAACCGCCAGTTGCTCCGCGGTCAACCACTCTCGTAGCACAGGCATGACCTGCTTGTCTTTCACTGCGCGGGCCCCCCGCTCTCCATAGCATATCTGCTCGATCAACGTTGCCCTGTCTTCCGCACGGATGGGATTCACCTCCAGTTCGGGAAACCATTCCGCCAGACGATTGACGCGCGTGATCCATTGCTCCACGAGATCGTCCCAGGCGTCGATGCTGATCCGCCCGTCCAACACTTCACGCGTCAGGAGCGCAGCCGCCTCCGTCAACGGCGCGTCCTCGGTGCTCACCTTCGATTCAATGACAAGATCTCGAAACCGCCGCTCCTTCCGAGAAACCACACGCTTCAGCTCGGGATCATAGACAACGCCCCGGGACTCCCCGTAATCATCCGGAAAGAGCTCCGGCAACCAGGACTCCTCCACGGCCGTGGCCATGGATAGAAGCACATTCACTTCCCCACCGCGTCCCTCAATCTCCCCGACATCGGCAGCCACAAGCAGCGGAGATCGCTGTATGGCGCTTTCGCGCGCCAGGAGTCCCTTTCGCGCGTGTACGAGTTCGCAACGCAGCGTGCCCGCATCGAGTCGCCGGGCAATTTGATCCGAAAATCCGGTCAGTACACACTTGCGCACGGCATCGCCGTCGAAGGCACATTCCGCCGAATCCAGTCCTTCCTTCACTGCAATCTCAAGAAACTGATCAAACAGGGGACCTACTTGTCGCGCTGACTGCGCATGAATGCCAAGGCGGCGACAGACATCCAGGTTGAAACCGGCCCGCTCCGCATGGCGCCAGGCACGCATCAGGAGAAAGAAGTCGCTCTCCTTCTCCTCGCCCAATGCATCCTCCCTCGCATCCTCGACCTCCCTGCTGACACCGCGCAGGAGCAGGCTTCTGACCTGTGTCAAAGCGGCAAGGAGTGCAACAGGGAGAACACATCCCCGCCGATCCGCCTCCAGAAGCATCCGCGCGTAACGGGGATGAACGGGAAAGACCAGCATCTTGCGCCCAATCTCCGTGATGCGCCCGGGAACAATTGAATCACCTCGATCCGTACTCTCGGGGGATCGCAGTGCACCCAGGTCCTGGAGCAGGAGCTCCGCCCTCATGAGCGACTTTGCATCGGGCTTTTCCAACCAGGGGAAATTGGCTACATCGTCCACTCCGGCCGCCTTCAGGGTCAGGACAACTTCTGCAAGATCGAGGCGTTTCACCTCCGGCAGCTCCTGCAACGGACGCTGGGAATGTTCGCGCTCCGTCCAGAGGCGCACGCACCTGCCAGGCGCAACCCGGCCCGCACGGCCCGCACGCTGATCTGCACTGGCCGCTGAAATCTTCTCAATCAGAAGGGTGTTGAACCCCCGGTGAGGATCATAACGGGCCATGCGCGCCAAGCCGCTGTCGATCACCGCAGTAACGCCTTCAATGGTCAGCGATGTCTCCGCCACGTTGGTCGAAACAATGATTTTCCGCGAAGTGGATCTCTCCACGGCGCGATCCTGCGCATCTGGCGACAACTCCCCGTGGAGAGGAAGGGCGACAAACTCACGCAGTTCCCGCGAATGGCCGATTGCCTGGATCGTGCGGTTGATTTCGTACGCACCCGGCATGAACACAAGGAGGTCACCCGTCGTCATGCCAGCGATGCGTTCGCACTGCTCCACTGCGACTTCCCAGACGGGGCGCTGCTCGAAGTTCACTGATTTCGGCAGATATTCAACAGTCACTGGAAAGCTCCTCCCGTCCGAGACCAGGATCTCGCACGGAGCGAGGTAGGAGCGCAGCACACCCGCATCAAGGGTGGCGGACATGACGATGATCTTCAGGTCGGGGCGCGACTCAGCCTGGATCTGAAGCACGCGCGCCAGGGAGATGTCGCCATGCAGGTGCCTCTCGTGAAACTCGTCGAAGACGATCACATCGACTCCCGGCAGCATCGGATCAAAGGACATCTGCCGAAGCAGCACGCCTTCCGTCACGAAACGGATCCGCGTGCGCGCGCTCACCCGGGCATCCAGTCGTATCTGGTATCCCACGACATCGCCCAGGCGTCCACCGAGTTCATGAGCCACGCGCGCCGCGAGCATGCGCGTGGCCAACCGACGAGGCTGCAGGACAACAATCCCGCTGCGATCACCCGCGAATCCGTGCCGAAGAAGCATCTGCGGAATTTGTGTCGACTTTCCAGACCCGGTTGGTGCCTGCACGATGAGCCTGCCGCCTGCCCGCAACGCGGACACAAGCGAAGACTCAAGTTCGTAGATTGGAAGATCGGTTGCAGGCATGGAGACGGACAGCGAAGCGTATCGACTCCACGTGGCAAGCGGGGGATTCTGCGAATCCAACAGGCCATCCCATGTTCGTTCTCAAGAAGCTCGTCGCCTCGCTCCTCATGCCACTTTCAATCGCGCTCATCGTTCTTTGGGCGGGCTGGTGGCTGACACGCAAGCCGACAAGGAACGCCTTTGGAAGCGTGCTCCTTCTGCTTGGCATTCTGACACTCACACTCGGCGCAAACAAGGGTATTGGCATCCTGCTCATTCGCCCACTTGAGAGCCAATATCGCGCAATTCCCGACTTTGAGGCGCTCACCGACGTTCCTCCAGTCCTCAAAGATTGCAGAGCAATCATCGTCCTCGGCGGCGGACACACGGACACACCGGGACTTCCGTCCACCAGCCGGTTAAGCGCCTCCGCGCTCGCCCGCATCGTTGAAGGCTGCCGGCTCGCTTCGGCGCTCCCCCATGCGGAATTGTGGACCAGCGGCCCGAGCACCTCCTCTCAGGGAGCGACACATGCGGCCCTCCTTGCCGAGGTGGCAGTACAACTCGGCGTGTCGAAAGCAAGAATTCGGCTGATCGAATCGGGATACGATACCGAAGGCGAGGCTCGGGCAGTCGCTGTTCTTCTTGGCGCTGACGGCCCCATCGCCCTGGTCACCTCTGCGTGGCACATGCCGCGGGCGGTAAGGCTCTTTAACCATGCAGGCATCAGAGTGGTCCCCTGCCCCACCGACTTCGCCGTGCGCCTGAACCCTGGATTCAATGTCTCGGACTACCTCGGTTGCGACCTGACCGGACTCGAACGCTCCCAAAAGGCCATCTACGAATACCTCGGCCTCGCCTGGGCAAAAATGCGCGGCAAGATCTGATCCCTCAGGGAACGACGGCCGACCGCGCCTTCTTCACCTCGCTGCTATGCCTGACATCTCGGCCTTTGGTCAGGTAGATCATCTCTTCTGCGATGTTGGTGGCATGGTCGGCAATGCGTTCCATCGACTTGGAAATGAACGTCAGTTCGAGTGCCCGACTGATGCTTCCGGGATTTTCGATCATCAAACCCGTGAGATCCCGAAAGAGCTGTCGGTTGAGCTGGTCGACCGCAGCATCCCGATGGCACACCGATAAGGCCTTTTCGGAATTGTCGTGCGTGAAACAATCGAGCGCATCTCCCAGCATCTCCAGCGCAACGGTCACCATCAGCGGAAGATCAACCAAGGGCTTGAGCGGAGGCTCAGCTGCCAGCCGGATCACCCGCTTGGCAATGCTCGTGGCTTCATCGCCCACACGCTCGAGATCGTGTGACGCCTTCATCCCTACGATGACGAGCCGCAGCTCACTCGCCACAGGCGCCCGCAGGCTCATGTACCGAACAGCCTCGTCGTCGATCTTCATCTCCAGGAGATCAAGCTCATCGTCGGCCGCAATGACCCGGTCCGCAAGTCCTACATCCGCCAAAGCCAGCGCCTGCATCGCATCGTGAACCTGGCGGGTCGCCTTTTCTCCCATCAGAAGCAGCAGCGAGCGGAAGTTTTCGAGTTCGGCGTCAAAGAATCGTTTCATTGAAAAGAATTGAAGACTTCCTGGGAAGCCTCAGCCAAACCGGCCCGACACATAGGCTTCCGTCTGGGGATTCACCGGGTTCATGAAGATTGTTCGTGTAGGAGAAAACTCCACGAGCCTCCCAAGGTAGAAAAACGCGGTGAGGTCCGAACAGCGTGCGGCCTGCTGCATGTTATGCGTCACAATCACGATTGTGAACTTCGACCTCAGCTCCTTGATCAGCTCCTCGATTTTTGCGGTGGCGATGGGATCGAGTGCCGAGCAGGGTTCGTCCATCAGGATGATCTCAGGCTCCACCGCGATCGTGCGGGCGATGCAGAGCCGCTGCTGCTGTCCACCCGAGAGCCCGAGACCGGACGTGTGCAGGCGATCCTTGACTTCGTCCCACAATCCTGCGCCCTGCAGCGACCGCTCCACGGCTTCATCCAGACGTGACCGGTCCCTGACTCCCTGGATGCGCAATCCGTAGGCTACGTTTTCATAGATCGATTTTGGGAAGGGATTGGATTTCTGAAAGACCATGCCGAGGCGCTTCCGGAGTTCGATCACATCCACATCGCTGCGATGGATGTCGATTCCCCGGATTGATATGCGCCCCGCCCCCACCCTTGCACCATCGATCAGGTCGTTCATGCGGTTCAGGCAGCGCAACAGTGTCGATTTTCCGCATCCTGAGGGACCGATGAATGCGGTGACCTGCCTCTCGGGAATCTGGAGTGAGATCTCGTGGAGGACCTTGTGCGGACCATAATGAAAATCCAGATTTTCAATTTCAATCAATGCACGCGGCGCTTGATGGATATCCACGGGCGACGCGAATGCAGGCATGGATGTTCGAATGCGGAGATCGGTGTTGGATGAATCCATGACAGGCATGGCGATAGGAATACGACGTGAATGGAAAGAAAGGTTTACCATGTTTGCCGTTGACGCAGCTTGCCTCGGAGAATGATCGAACTCGCTGCGATGAGCCCGACAATCAGGAGAAACACAAACGCCGCGCCGTACTGCGTACGTTGCGTGTAGTCGTTCTGGGGGATCTTGGAACTGACGACGTAGATGTGATAAGGAAGCGCCATTACCCCCTGGAAGAAGAAGTCACCAAAATGCTCCAGACCCTGCCAGGGCAGCTTGTCTCGCACGACATACGCGGCGGTGAACATGATCGGTGCGGTTTCTCCCGCGACGCGAGCGACACAGAGAATCGACGAGGTCAGCATTCCTGATAGTGCATGCGGAAGAACCGCCTTCCGGATGGTTTGCCAAGGTGTCGCACCAAGCGCCAGGGAAGCCTCCCGGAAGCCCTTGGGCACCGCCTTGAGCGCCTCCTCGGATGCGGTGATGACAAGCGGAAGCACCATGAATGCGAGTGTGAACCAGCCCGCCAGAAGCGACACGTTCCACTTGAGATAGATCACAAAGAGACCCATGCCGAACAGGCCGAACACAATCGAGGGCACGCCCGCAAGATTGAGGATGGCCAGCCGCATGAAGCGGACCATCGTACCTTGCCTCGCATATTCGCTCAGGTAAACCGCGCTGGATATGCCGAGCAGAAGCGCGATGACCGTTGCCCCAACCGTCAGCAAGACCGTGCCGACAATGCACGGGAGGATCCCGCCCGCCGAATAGACGAAACTCTGACTCTCAATCGGCAAGGGCTCACGATTCTCTGCGGCTGCCTTCTGTGACTCCCTATGGCGAAAGGCACGAAACTCCCTGTCGCCCATTTCCACCTTCCGACCTTCGTAATCGAAAACGTGCAGGGACTCGGGGGCCTCAGTAAAAAAGGTCACGTTAACAAACGGGAACTCGGAACGAAACACCGCGCGGGCGCCCTTGAAAACCACATCGGAGAGAACGAACACCCCGCATGCCAGGACTGCGTAGGTACAGACACGGAGCATCCAGAACGCGATGCGTTCCGCTGCCCGACGAATTCCTGGCCTGCTCTGGTACGGATGGGTTGATGATTGGGACATCACAGTGCTCTGTTCAGCTCGACAGCAGGCGGTACCTGCCGAGGATTCTCTGGGCGGTAAGGTTGATCATCAGCGACAGGCAGAACAGCAGGATGCCCACGGCAAAGAGCGCACGATAGTGAATGCCACCCTGGACAACCTCGCCCATCTCCTGAGCAATGATGCCGGTCATGGTGTGCACCGGTTGGGTCATGACACCCGGTCCCGCACTGAAATCCGGGATTGCAATGCGATTGCCCGCGCAGAGCAGCACCACCATCGTTTCTCCGATGACTCGACCAAGGCCGAGCAACACAGCGGAGATGATTCCGGAAATGCCCGCAGGAAGGATGATGCGAACGACGGTTTGAATTCGCGATGCGCCCAGGGCAAGCGATGCCTCCTTGAAGGACTTCGGGACATTCTGGAGGGCGTCCTCCGCCAGGGAGAAAATGATTGGAACCGCGATTAGACCCAGAAGACATCCCGCCGTGAGAGCATTGAGCCGTTCAGCGATGGGAAAGCCGGGGATCCACTCCAGCCAGGCGATATGGGAGACCTTGCGCAGAGCCTCACCGAGGACCGCGATTCCAAAAAATCCAAGAACAACCGATGGGATTGCCGAGATGAATTCGATGCACGGCTTGATTGCACTTCGCTCCGATGGCCGTGCGATCTGGTTGACATAGACCGCCGCCCCGACGCCAAGTGGAACAGCCAAGCCCAGCGCGATGAGCGAGATCAGGAAGGAGCCCGTTACAAGCGGCAACACGCCGTACCAGTCCTGCCAGAAGCTTGCCGTGAGCCATTCCCGTCCAAACAGAAAAGCCGTGATTGCACTAAAAATGGAAACCTCGCGATCGTGACGCCATTCTGCGAGTTGCCGCTCAATCCCAGGAAAACTTGCTACATAGTCGCGAAGCAGCTCACCAAATTCCCCAAGCAAGACTTGAAGTTCCGGGGCCGACATCGAGGGCATGCGTTCAGACAATTCCACGAGTGATTTGGCAAGCGACCCGCTGATTGCGGAGTGCCGCGCTCGCGATTCCAGCAACGGTCGCAGTTCCGCCTCACTATCGATGGTTTCGATGCGGATCGACCCCGCCTCCGACTGCCTCCCCGTGGCGAGCAGGTGCTGACGTTCCGCAAGTCTGTCCTCGTTCATCACAAGCTTCGTCTTGATGGCCGAAGCCGTCTCAACGAGCTCACCAACCAGCTCCCTCAATGGACCCGCCGCATCGCCAAGTTCCGAAGCATACGCATCGAACGCCTCGAGTTCCGCCGCAGTTGCCATTGGGCTACCCGGCTCTTTCTCCCTGCCAGCAGCCAGGCGGATTTCAAAAAGGGTCCGGTTCAAAGACCCAAACCCCTCCTCCTGTCTTTTCAGAATATCGACAAACTCCAAGCCAGCGGCGCGATAGATTTCAAGGTTGCGTCTGTTCTGCCCGAAAAATCCATGCCCCTCGCGGAGCAGGAACAGCGTGATCAACCCGAGAACAACGACGGAAACGATCGCATTGCCTCCAAAAAAGCCCCGGACAACCTGATTGCCAGTCAGGCCTGCATAGCGTCCGGGTCGGAAGGTGACCGGAAATGCGGCGACAGAATTGATCTTCTCTGGAGGCATGAGATCGGGAAGCAAATTCCTATTTTAGCGGAACAAATCCCACCTTGCGTACAATCTCCTGCCCTTCCGCACTCAGCGTAAATGCGATGAAACGCGCGGCCTCCCCTGTGGGTTCTCCATTGGTGTAGAAGAATGTGGGGCGGGCGTACGGATATTTCTTGCTGCGCACTCCCTCCTCAGTAGGCGCCTGGCCGTCTATGGGCATGGACTTGATGCCCTTCGCGTTCAAGTACGCCAAGCCAACGTATCCTATGCCGTTCGGATTCCGGGCCACCTCCGAGACAATCTGCTCATTTCCAGCCACCTTTTGCGCCGAACGTGCATAATCGCGCCGCTTCATCGCCAGTTCCTTCCAGTCGGAGTAGGTGCCCGAAGACGTATTGCGCGTATAGATCGAGATTTTTCCCGGTCGCCCCCCCACGGCAGACCAATCGATGACATCACCCGTAAAGATCTGCTCCACCTGACGCGCCGTGAGTCCGGCGATGGGGTTGTTTGCATTGACCACCACAGCCATCCCGTCAAAGGCGACGATGATCGGCTTAAAGGTCACTCCCTTGCTCTGCGCAGCGGAAACTTCGGTGGGCTTTACGCGGCGGGAGGACATGCCGATGTTGGCCGTACCGTCGACAATTGCGGAAATGCCCGTGCTCGAGCCTTCGGCCGCGATTTCAAAGGAGACGGCAGGATTTTCTGCCGAATACGCCTCCTTGAGCATGGGCACGAGTTTCGCCCCCAAAGTATCCGATCCCTTGATGACGAGCTTTTGGGCCGTCGCAGTGAGTGTTGCGGAGGCTGCCACGGCCAAAGTGAGGATGAGCTTGTTCATGATGTATGATGGTTGGAAGTAGCGGTTAGAACTTGACGACGACGTCCATTTGGAGCGTCTGCGAGTGATCGAGCTTCGCCACGGAACTCTGGAAGAGCGTCTCTCGGATGTCCGAGGTGTAGAAATAGGTGACGTTAAGATTCGCGAAATCAGTCAGGTTATAGGAGCCAGCGAACTTGATCCCTTGCTGGTTCAAATTGCCGAAAGCGAAGTCGGAATCGCTGGTGTTGGGATCGATGGCCCCAAGTCCGATCCGTCGATAGTCGAGGCGAAGGCTGTAGTCGCCCTGAACCTTTCCGGACCCGTAGGCGTAGCCAATGCCCGCGAGCCAGGCAAAGGCGTCCTTGCTGGCACCCGACAAGCCATAGACTTGGCGCACGCGCCGCTGCGCCTCCAAATTGTAGGAGCCATCCCAATAGACTTTGAGCTGGGTGCCTGCTCCGGCGACGTTCGCCCAGTTCACCTCGCCAGCAAAGGTCAGCAGGCTCAACCCGCGTGTGGATCCGTTGAAGGCCGTCTCGTTATCCAGCCCGTCCAGCAGCGACTGGTTGTAAATCGAGTATCCGGGAGCGAGAATGACGCTGTTACTCTGATTGCCGATCGCATCCTCTCCAAACCAGCGCGTGTAGACCACCTGCTGCAGGAATTGCCAGGCATCACGGCTGCCAGGTCCGAAGCCAGACTCCGCGCGGTCGTCCACAATACTCTGCAGGGCGCGGAGCTCCACCGTATCCTTGCCTGCAAGGAAGTGACGAAAAACTTCGGAGACGCCCTGGGGGTTGATGTCACTGTCCCATGCCAGGTCCGTCGTGTAGATCGGATTGCGCTGCTTGCCGCCAACAAACATCCAGTTGGCGTTTGGCTGGTATGAAAGATAGGCGCGAGAGAGATAAAGCCCGTAGTCGCTGCCTCCATCCTGAAAGGTCTGGTTGCCGGAGTCCGAAGCCGGTGCGGTTTCAAAGGCAAAGCCCGCGCCCCAGCCCTTTTGAAGCATGGCATCACCATTGAAACGGAAACGGAAGCGCTCGCGCACGCGTTCATTCGAGACCACGCCGTTCTGTGGCGCCTGAGTTTCCACCTGATGGCGCAGACGGATGTCGCCTGACAACTTGAACTCGCTCAACGCCGAGTTGAGATTGAGCTTACCTGCCGGAACATTGGAGGTAAACTCCTTGACCAGCTCAGCCCGAATTTCCTCAGCCTCCTGATCGTTGATCAGGCCCTTGCGGACAAGAAGATCAACCAATGGGCCGCTTTCCTGGGCACTGAGCACGGCAGGCATGCCCAGCAAGACGGTGAGTACCGCAAGTCCGAAGGACCTGAACGGGAAGATTGGAGGAAACAGGGTTCGCATCATTGCGCAGCCATGTTCTCAGGGAATTGTTACGAACAGATGACCAGCCGGTGACAACCAAGTAAAAAGTTCAAGAGGGCGATCCTTGTGTAGACAAACTCCTGCTTGAACGGAACGGGCCGGGGCGTCACGCTGACAACTGTCTGATTCTCGCATCACATCCTTCGACAGGCCCAGAACCCACACTCTCGAAGCGCTCACCTCTCTCCTCTGTCCGCAATCAGAGTCCGACTATCAAAACAATCCTGCCCTTGGAATTTGCCCGAACCCCAATCACTCGCCCATGCACCGTTCTAACCGTACATTCCTGATTCTCGCGTTCCTGGTCTCCTTCCTCATACCCATCGCTTCCGGCTCCTCCCGTCCGAACATCATCGTCATTTACGCCGACGACCTGGGATACGGTGATGTTTCCTGTTACGGCGCCACGCGCGTTCAGACACCCAATATCGACCGCATCGCACGGGAAGGCATCCGCTTTACCGACGCCCATTCAACCTCCGCCACGTGCACGCCATCGAGATTCTCGCTTCTCACCGGCGAATATGCATGGCGCTACCCAAATACGGGAATCGCTCCCGGCGACGCCACGGCTTTGATCAAACCCGGCCGCCCCACCCTGCCCAGCCTCCTCAAGGCGGCGGGCTATGCGACAGGTGCCGTCGGGAAATGGCACTTGGGTCTCGGCGAGGGAAAACCTGACTGGAACGGCGAACTCAAGCCTGGTCCCCTGGAGATTGGCTTTGACTACTGCTTCCTGATGCCAGCGACAGCCGACCGTGTTCCCTGCGTATTCGTCGAAAACCATCGTGTGGTTGGCTTGGATCCAAAGGATCCCATCACCGTCAGCTTTGCCGGGCCGATCGGGAATGAACCGACAGGCAAGGAGCATCCTGAACTTCTTCGGCTTCATCCCAGCCACGGCCATGACATGACGATCGTCAATGGAATCAGCCGCATTGGATACATGTCAGGGGGACATTCGGCGCGCTGGGTTGATGAGGACCTTGCAAAAACCTTTGTCCGGAAGAGCACCGACTTCATCAAGAAGAACAAGAACCAGCCCTTCTTTCTCTATCTGGCCACCCACGACATTCACGTTCCTCGGCCGCCCAATGCAAAATTCGCGGGCAAGAGTCCGATGGGCGCACGTGGCGACGTGATCCTTCAACTCGACTGGACCGTGGGCGAAATCCTCAAGACGCTCGACCGGCTCAAGCTTGCTGAAAATACGCTTCTGATCTTCTCGAGCGATAACGGTCCCGTTGTCGACGACGGTTATGCGGATCGTGCGGTCGAACTCTTGGGGAATCATCGCCCCAGCGGCCCATGGCGCGGGGGAAAATACAGCAGCTTCGAAGCCGGCACGCGTGTTCCGATGCTGCTTCGCTGGCCGGCACGCGTAAAACCCGGGGTTTCCGATGCGGTCGTGTGTCAGATCGACTTTGCTGCCTCCTTTGCCGCACTTGCCGGAAAGACTCTCGGGCAGGGAGACGTCCCCGACAGCACCAATCAATTGCCGGCTCTGCTGGGTGAAACCAAGGATGGCCGCAAGGAGCTGATCGAACAGGGACCGGTGCTCTCCCTTAGACAGGGTAACTGGAAATATCTCACGCCCGGCAAGGGCCCTGCGATGAGTCCCTACACAAGAATCGAACTGGGCAGCCTGCCCAAGCCCCAGCTCTACGATCTTTCCGTTGATCCCGGCGAAACTCACAACGTCGCTGAACAACACCCGGAAATCGTTTCTCGCCTCCACGACCGACTAGCAGAGCTGCGCCAATCAAGCGAGCCTCGGACCCATTGAGTTGCGTTTGAACGGACTGAACCGTGCGGTAAACGGACATGCCGCAATCACTCTTCGTTGGATTCTTCCGTTTCGGAAGCGGCGGGTTCACTGAGGACGACGCGATGGTCGGTGTTTGAATACAGCGCATCGTCCCCACGTTTTAGAACCAAGGATACATCAAATTCCTGTGGCGGAAGATCGGTTTTGGGAATGACAAAGTAAAATCCGCTGTCCTCGACATCCTTCCGTTTCATGGCCGCCACCAGATCCGGACGATATTCCTTTCTCCCACGAAAAAAGTAGGTCCTCCCCTCTGAGCGCAGCATTAAATATGGGTCGAAATCATAGGAACCCTGCCCTTCTGGATACATCCAGCCCTTCAGATGAACGCTCATTGGCCCCACCGTGATGCGATCGAGATAATAGGAGAGCCGCGCTTCCTTGAGGGGGACATCCATCTCGACTTCCGCACTACCCCGCGGCTTCAGGCGGAAAAGCCCCTCCTTGGCAGCAGTCGTAAGAATCACATCCGCACGACTGGCCTCTGGAAAAATCCGCCTATTGTTTCCTTCCATGGTCCGCGCAACATCGTAGTAGCGCATCGCATCAACGCGACGCTGCACGAATTCGCGTGCCGCCATTTCGAATCGCGAGTCCCCCAAGGAATTGATCACCACGGCCAGCGAAAGCGCGGCAAACGCGCTCCTCAGAAAAAGCACGGGTGAGTCAATTGCCTTGAGAAACATCATCAGGACCGCGCTCCACGCAATTGCACTTTGCACCATGTAACGCGACGACAAGGGCGACACGGCCATTGAACCCGCCCTTCCATAGGCAATCAGTGCGGCAGACAGTACCGCTGTCACGGCCATTCCCATCAGGAAGGGTTCGCGTTGCCACATCCTCCTGCTCCAGGCCAGGACGAGCGCAAGCATGAGAACAAGGCCAAAGATGGGAGCGAGCGTAGCATGACCAATCGCTGGCACTCCCCCGATCAACGAAAGCATATAACCGGCAATTTTTCCTGCACCTGCGAGTGTCGCCTGCGGTGCCATTTTCATCGGTGTTTCCGCGAGCCTTGAACCATAGAGCACACCCAGCGCGCATGAAAACAACAGCCATCCAATCAACTGGCGTGAACGTGACTGTACGGCCAGCAGGATTGCCACACTCACCAGCACCGCCAGACCATGCGCAAGTGTAAAGGCCGCCAACACGGCAACCGCTCCCGAAAGCAACAACGCACCCAATCCGCCTCGCTGGGCAAGCACGAGCGTCACTGTCGTGAGCAGCACGACCAGAAAGTGGTCGATCGAAGCATAGGAGGAGAAGAGATTCTCATGATGCTGGAGCTGGAAGATCAGGAGGCTGACCATCGCAAATGCGACCAGGCGCGCCTGTAGCGTTTCTTGTTGCAGCGTGAAAAGGACGACCACGCCAACGATGAACAGGTCACCTATGATCGCCAGATGGATGAAGTTTGCCTGACCAGTGATTTCGTAGAGAAGCACGACGATCACCCGGCTCGTCACCATGCAGTGCTCGTTCGCCATCGCAAAGAAGGGCTTCAACGCCTCGCCCAGACTGTCAGCAGCACGATACCGCACCAGAAACTGAAGGACGGTTTCGAACTCGTCCCACATCGGAATGTTACGCAGCAGCCCCGATGCATACCAGACGACGAGCACCATCGGAATCACCGCGAGTGCCAATAGGAAAACCTTCGGCAAAAGGGGTGAAACGTGTGTGCGCGCGGCGGGAGAAGATGATCCTCGCCACAATTGCCTCAATGCGGGGTGTGAAATCAATTGCATGCCGACGTAAACGGGAGTGCGGCAGACACTTTGAGAAGCCCGATACCGCCATCAGGCAAGCGGATTCTCTGCACTACGCAAAAACACTAATTCCTTGTGCCAAATAGGATGCAAAGCCGGAATCCTAGTATCGCTTTCCCTCTTTGCCATGACTGCACATCAATTGATTCTGCGTACGACCCTCAAGGCATGCGTAATTGTGCCGATGAAACGCTCGGAGTTTCCATGGAGAACGCAGCCTGCAGTTATAACATCGATGAAATTGTTCCTTTTTCTCTTTCTCCTCCTGGTGGCAGGCATCCAACAGACGCAGGCGCAAAGCGAACTTATTGCCATCAGTTACAAGGGGCGCATCGAGTACTATTGGGTGCTTTACACCTCACCGGACGGACGCCACACGAAAATCACCAACTGCAATTCGGCGATCAGCTTTTATGTCGACACCGGGTTCCTGAATTCGATCACCATCAGTCGGCCGCCGGAGAGGCTGACCCGGGTTGTACGGATCTCGAGATAGCATCCAGTCGGATGCTCCTACGTGGAAATCCCGAGCAAGCCTCGGGTAAGCTGGAAGTGGGTAAGCCCGAGTGAATCCGACACGGCAGAGTACGTTCCCGCCGTTATTGCCGAAATGCGATCCGCAATCAGGGTCAGGTCATGCATGGCGTCGCCTGTAAGCATTCCATCCGAATGCATTGACGCACAGGCCAGTGAAGCGCCGGAACCCTCAAACTGGAGCACGGGGATCAGGGGGTGCCCCTCACGCAGGTGTATCGAAACAGCCGATACAACCAGATGCGCGCCGCCGGCACACAGTCCCGTGAGGTTCTCCGACCAATCCGTCGTCTCCGTGCGGACAACATGCAGGCCGGCACGCGAATTCGCCTCGCCGTAGAGCAGACTCGGCCCAATGGGCCTTCCGAATATCCTCCGCAGGCAGGGCGCACCCGTCCACAATGGATCCGAGTCGGCGATGAGAACCGTACCTCCCTTTTCCACAGCACCAAGCATCAGAAGTGCAATGCTTTCGTAGCAGGCGGGCAACAGTCCCTCCACGGTCTGAATCGCCACCGAAAGTGAACCGATGTCGCGCAATTGCACCTCCGATTGTCTGTGGTTCAACCGCCTGTTCTTGAACCAGTCTTCGATCTTCAGCAGCGCACGGTCGATGCCTCCGTCAAGCTGCACGCTCGCCCAGCCAAAACGATCGGTTGAGATTGAGGCCGACTCAAGGTGCCGGCGCATCACGTCGTTCGGAATCTTTTCGCATCCATGTTCAAGAAACAGGGCGGCATCCACATTCGGATGCGTGGCATACCCGCGATACGTGCGAAGCAGCAATTCGTGCATCGTCGAACCGCCATAACCACAACCCTCGGTGTGCACCGGAGCCGCAAAGCGTGCAAGGCCGTGTTCCCTCCCGAGCATGCCCGCGTTCATCCTTTCCGCGGCTTTGCGGGCGATCTGGGTGGAGCACAGGCTCGTGGGAAAAACGAGCCCCACCCTCTCGGTCGCCCAGCGTCCATCCCCGAGCGCAAGCACCGTTGCTGGGATAGGCGGGATTTTCACTGATATCCCCTCCAATGCCGCATGAGCAGCATCTCGATCCAGAACCGGCACGCCATCCGGTTTGGATCTCGCCCGTAGTCGGCTCAACTGGGACTCATCGGTTTGCCTCCAGTTCCTCCAGATCGATACCTGAGAATGGCCCGCACGCTCCCCCTTGGTGGGCTGTCCGGATGCAGTCGCAATGACGAGTTCAAGCGTTTCCGCCGTCAGCAAATCCATGGACTCGCCATCAAGGTAACGGCCCGCATTCACGTCCATCTCGCGATCGAGCAGCCGATGCCTTTGTGTTGTCGTTGTGATCTTGAGCGTTGGAACAAAGGGGAAATTGGTGATCGACCCGTTCCCAGTGACAAACAGGAACAGGTTGCAGCCCGACGCCACCTGACCCGCGATTCCTTCAAGGTCATTGCCAGGGCTGTTCATGAAGTGAAAGCCGGGCCCCCGCACCGGTTCCCCATATTCAATGACCCGCTCCACCCGCGATCTCGGATCTTTCTTGTGCGCGGCACCCAGCGACTTCAGGACAATGTTATACAATCCTCGAAGATTGTTCCCCGCGGAGGGATTGGACTCCGGCGTTACTCCGTGCCACGTCAACCGCTCCTTGAAGCGCTCGATCGTCCGCAGGAGCGCTTGAGCAGTGGGAAGATCACGCGCCGATTTGAGAATGTAGCCTTCCGCACCCACCAATTCATCTGTCTCGCAGAGCACTCCCGCCCCTCCATGCCTGAGAATCTCGTGGACGACTGCGCCCGCAAGCGGGTTTCCCGAAATGCCGGAAAAGGCGTCGCTCCCGCCGCATTGAAGTCCGATGACAAGGCCATCAAGAGGCTCTGGTGTCCGACGGATTGCCGCAGCCTTCGCGATGCCTTCCCTTAACCACTCCTCCACGCGCAAGAACTCGTCTGCAAGCGAACCTCGAAGGGTGAAGAAATGGTGGAGCACGTGATCCAGATTCCCGTTTTCTCCACGCATGAAGTCCTCCAGCGTGCGGTTGTTCACTGGCTCGACTCCGAAATCAAGCGCCACAACCGCCCCCACGTTCGGATGAAGCATGAATCCTGAAAGCGCACGGTGGATTTCCAGCACATTGTTCGGAACATGCGGGCCGCCTCCCTCGGTGTGAGAAACGGCCACAATACCATCAATTCCAGGAAACGCAGCGGCAAGGGGCTGAAGGCGAGCGGCCATTTCCCTGGCCACGCTCGCGGTCCGCGACGTTGTGCCGAGGATGACAACAGAGTTTCTTGTCCCCACTCCACGAGTACCTCCGCGACGATAGCCCATGAAGCTCCGCCTTTCGGTGTACAGATCCACGGCTGATCCCGGAACAAAACTCCTTTCATCGAGCACGAAGGGTTCGATGCGATCCTCAAAATTGGCCTGAGACGGGATCTCCACCGCGACATCCCGCCATTTGAGCGCACGGATCATCAACTCATTGCACACATAGTCTCCGGGGCAGATTGCCCGGATTGCACGTCCGAAGGGCAATCCCCACGAGAGGAGATCCTCGCCTGCCGCGATGAACCTTGTGGCAAAACGATGCCCTTCCAAGACGGCATGTGGCAGCACCAACTGGCCTCCGCCGAACACAATCACGCTCCCTGCCTCAATGGGACGTGTTGCAATCGCAACGTTGTCACTCGCCGACGCAAGGCGGGCAAGCGCATGAAACGGAAATGGGCCGGGGCTCATTGGGTGGTCACAAGCGCGAAGGGTTCGGCATGTGTCTGTTCGAAAACGGTTGGGATCTCCCAGGCCTTCTTTGAGCAGGCGACTACCTTCGGGCGCCCGAATGACCGGTCGATTCTCTCAGGCTTTCATGAAAATTGAGTTCGATCAGCCTCTCACCGAATTCAGGAGTCCAAAGTCGGCGGATGAGAATATCTGCCGCGGACAGGGCGAGTTCGCGGTGTGACGCTCCCACACAGGAAAGCGGGGGATTGAAAAAGCGGGAAATCGCGTAGTCGCCCACTCCAATGACAGCAACATCCCGCGGTATGGACCGGCCGTTGCGCACAAGCGAGTGATAAGCGCCCAAGGCCTCGCCGTCCGTGACGGCGTAGAGTGCATCAAAATCATGACCTTGGGCTAGGCAGCCATCGACCGCCGCGGCGGCGGCCTCCTCGGATAGCGCCTTGGCGACAATCTCAATGGCGCGTCGTCCTGTCAGTCGCTCCGAGGCCTCCATAAACTCATTCACCCGCATTCGAGTGATCTGCGTAAGCGGGCTTCCGTGCAGCACGGCAAGGCGCCGACGCCCAATCTGCTGAAACACCTCGGCCGCCCGCGTACCGCTACCCGGCCGCTCCGATACGCCAGAATAACTGGCGATTGAACGGTTCACCAGCACTGCGGGATAGGGAAGCTGGGTGCACGCGAGAAAATCGTCGTCCTTTGTCGTGGTATTCGTGATGAGCGCGGCGTTGAAATGATCGCCGCTCAACAATCCCGGCAGCTCAGCCAGTTTGCCCGCCTCAAACATACCGATCTGAAGCAGGTAGGACACGTTCACGCGGGCACCGGTCTTCGCAGCCGCTTCCCTAAGCCCGTCCACGAAATGATTCACCAGGAGCAGGGGGGCCTGATGGCTGGTGATCAGGGCAAGCACGACGGTTTGTCGTCGCTGCCCACCCATGCGAAGACGGCGCGCACCGATATTCGGTAGGTAGCCCAATTTGGCGGCTGCCGCCTTGACCCGCGCGACCGTCTTATCAGAAATGCGCCGTTCTTCCTGGCGGTTATTCAGGACCGAAGATACCGCGCCTACGGAGACCCCCGCGGCTTTCGCGATGTTCCAGACCGTGACAGGGGCCTTATCCCGGGTTTTCGCCTTCATGAAGTGGGTTGAGGTTTGCCGAACAGCGAAACCGTCTCACGCCGATTTGGCGAGAATATGGTAGTTGGCCATCGAAATGCCGCTCAGCATTGCTCCAATGATCCCCAAAAAACCCTGGTCCGTCCCGCAAAGGTAAAGGTTCGAGTATTCCGTCCGGCCCGTGCGAATCTTTTCGGGTGCCCCGTAGATCGCCCCCTCCACATGACCGGTGAAACGACGCACGGTGAGAGGGGTGAACATGTCGGTCGTGACAACAAGTTCCTCCATTCGGGGCACCGTCGACTGCGGCAGAAACCGTTTCGCGCTTCGCTGCATCGCTGCAAACCAGCGGGACTTAGCCTGCCGATAATCCTCGGGCGACAGTCGTTCCCAGGCACCAAAATTCGCGAGGCAGGTCACCCGAAAGATGCCTTCTGCCAGATATTGATCATCTGGATACTGAAAGTTATTCGGGAAACAGATGACCCCGCTTCGCAGGTCAACGGCCTCCTCCGGGCGATTGTAGTCGAACCTGGAGGTATCATTAAAAAATACGATGGTGTCCCGGTCCCATCCAATTTGCGCCGGCTGCCTGTCCAATATCGAAATCGTCTCGGCAAACGACAGCCGCACCGGACCCTGTTTCGAGACGGCGCCGTCAGAACCGGACACGCCGCTTCCTTCGATCAGCGCCCGGGTTTCAGCAAGGCCAATCGAACTGATCACATGGTCAGCCGTGATTTCCTCACCCGAATCCAGCAGCAATGCAGCGACCCTGTCCCCGCGCGTTGTCAACCGGCTCACTCCGCACTTCATGCGGCGCTCGCCCCCAGCCTCTCGATATTTTTCCAAAAGGACCCGAAGTATCACACGCACCCCTTCCAGGGGCCTGGCAAATCCTTCCAGGAAGATCGCCTTGAACATGATCACGAACTGCCCGAATTCCATGTCGCCCGGCTGCGAACTGCCGTAGTACATCAGGGGACACAGCAGCATGTCCTCGAGCAGCGGATCGGTGACGTGTTCGCGAAGCACGGCACGTGCGGAGAGGGGCGTCGCATCAAGCGCCACGTCATCATGGGTCCGCACAAGCGCGACCAGTCGGCGAAATCCATCGATCTGGTTTGGAAACTTCGCGGCGATTTCCGATTCCAGGACGGCAAATTCATTCGTAAAGCGGAGTGACATCTCACCCTGCGGTCCAAACGCCACACGCGATTGTTTCTGTTCGCAGAGGGCGAACTCCTCACGATCAATCCTAAGCTGGCGGAAAAGCTTGCCGAGTGGAGTGCCCTTGACCCCGGGACGGACATAATTCGTCACCGCATGCAGACCGACATCGAATTTCCTCCCGGCAATGCTGTAGAACCCATTCAAACCGCCCACCGCATTGTGCCGCTCAAAGATGCACACGCGTCGTCCAAAGTGTGCCAGGCGGATGCCCGCGGCCAGTCCCGACATGCCGGCTCCAAGGATGACCACATCATAGTGGGAGCGGGAATTCATCTCAGGATGGCAACCTGATACGGGTCACCCATTCTGCGCAAGAAAAGTAGCCCAGGCAAAAGACCGGGCCCGCGGCAAGGGCATCCGACGTGCAGAATCAGCTCTTCGATGCCAGCGCGTTGAACTTCGGCGTAAGGTAATCACCACAACTGTCCAAGGTAGCGAGTTGTGGATAGTCCTTTTCTGGAACCTCAATCCCGTGGCGTTTGCGGAGTTCCATGACGATATCGAGGAAGTCCATCGAATCCAACTGCATCTGATCGCGAAGGCGCACGTCAGGCTTGAGCGTCGAGAGGTCCTCGTCGGGAGCGATGTCGGCAATGATTCCGAGCACCACCTGCTTTACTTCGTCTTTTGTCATAGGCGTGAGGGATCGTACTATCGCTCGAATCGCCGCACAATCAACGTGGAATTTATCCCGAGCATTCCGAACGAGTTGTTGAGGATGGCATCCACCCGCTCGGCCTTCCTGGGTTGATTCAGAACCAGGCCGGGAAGCGCGCAGGCGGGATCGAGTTCGTCGACATTTATGGTTGGATGGACCACACGATCCTCAAAGGATGGCAGGTTCCCCGCAAGCTCCAGCGCTCCGGCGGCACCCATGGCATGGCCGATGAAACTCTTGGTGTTGTTGATGTGCGTATCCGGGCATCCTTCTCCAAATACAGCGCGGATTGCCTCACACTCCTGGATGTCTCCCATAGGCGTGGCGGTCGCATGTGTATTGATAATGTGGATATCACTGGGCAGCAGTCCCGATCTCGCCACGGCTTCGCGCACGCACTCCGCCTGCCTTCCGGGATTGGGCAAAACATAGTCGCTGGCATCACTGTTTACACAGTAACCCGCAATCTCGCCGTAGATCTTTGCGCCACGTCGCACAGCGTCCTCCAGGCGCTCAAGCGTATAGAGCGCGCCACCCTCGGAAATCACAATTCCGTTGCGCGACTTGTCGAAGGGACGCGACGCACGATTCGGATCTTCATGATGCGCCAGCGCGTTCTGTGATTTGAATCCGGCAAAGATTCCGAAGGTGTGAATACTTTCGCTGACGCCGCCACAGATCGCAAAATCAACCTCGCCCAGCCTCAGCATCTGTGTCGCGTGGATTAACCCTAGGTTTCCGGCCGCACAGGCTGCGCCGATCGTATAGGCGGGCCCCGTGGAACCAAGATTCAAGGAAATTTCTCCAGCGGGGTTGTTCGCGACTGTCCTGGGGTTGTGGTAGTGGGACCAGAATTTTGTATCATATCCAAACTTGGAAATCGCATAGATCTCATTCTCGGTTTCGACATTCCCGTGCTCGGTGATGCCCACAAAAATTCCCGTGCGATCCTTCCTGAGCGCGTCGGCCGACAATCCCGCATCCGCCAACGCCTCTCGCGCACAGTAAATGCCAATGGAACCGGCACGGGTTCCCACACGGACCTCCTTCCGCTTTTGATGCCTCAACGGGTCAAAGTTGCAGACGCCCGCCAGGTGTGGCCCCATGTACCGGATTTCCATCCTGGCGATCCGCGCCACCCCCGACAGAAGATTCCCCCGGAACTCCGCAAGACTGTTGCCGTTTGGGGCAGTCAACCCCACTCCTGTAATGACAATGCGCGAAAGACTCATGTCCGATTTTGATAAACAGCTAGCCAACCGGGCCCCGGGCGCAATACAAGCCTCGGGTCCGTTTCACCTAAAACCATGAATGTTCTAGTTGTCGGAGGCGCAGGTTACATCGGAAGCCATTGTGTCCGCCAATTGCTGGCCGCCGGGCATCGCCCTGTGGTCGTGGATAACCTCGTTTTCGGGCATGCCAAGGCATTGCCCACTATGGTGCGTCTCCATCGTGTCGATCTCGGCGACGAGGAGGCGGTCGGCCGCATTCTTCGTGATGAACACATCGACGTGGTGATGCATTTTGCCGCGTTTGCCTACGTGGGTGAATCCGTGACGGACCCGCTCAAATACTATTTCAACAATGTGGTTGCAACGCTCCGGCTGCTCCGGGCCATGCTTGCCGCCAATGTGAAGCAATTTGTCTTCTCGTCGACTTGCGCGACTTATGGCGTGCCCGCCTCAATGCCCATCACGGAATTGCTTCCGCAGGCCCCCATCAATCCCTACGGCCAGACAAAACTGGATGTCGAAAATGCTCTGAAGGCACTGAGTCGTGCCCATGGACTGAGCTTTGCAGCCTTTCGCTATTTCAACGCTGCAGGGGCAGCGGAGGATGGTACCATCGGCGAATCCCACAATCCGGAAACCCACCTCATACCGCTCGCAATTGATGCCGCCGTCGGCCGGAGGAGCGCGTTGCAGGTCTTCGGCAATGACTACCCCACTCCTGATGGAACCTGCCTCCGCGACTATGTTCACGTCGATGACCTGAGCCGCGCGCATATCGCGGTCTTCGACAAGCTTTCGAAACCAGGCGCCGCTCATTTCTACAATCTCGGAACCGGCAATCCCACCTCAGTCTTCGAGGTGATACAGGCAGTTGAAAAAGCCACGGGCAAGAAAGTGCCCTATTCCGTTGTTGCGCGGCGCGCGGGTGATCCACCTGCGCTGTATGCCGACAGCTCCAAGGCAGTGCGCGAACTCGATTGGCGCATCCAATACAAGGATATCGACTCCATCGTGGCTTCGGCCTGGCGCTGGCATTCCCGTTCGCCCAACGGATACGGTTGATCCGCTGCCCCTTCCCTGGAAGCGTCACACTTTCAGTCCCCACTCGTCGATGCGTTTGCGCAACGTCGCACGGGTGATGCCAAGTTTTTCCGCAGCCCGGAGTTGATTTCCTCCTTCCGATACAAGAACCCGCTCGATCATCTCGCGCTCCAGGCGTTCCAGAATTGGAGTAGGCCCGCGGGACAATTCAGCCTGAAGAAAATCTAGTGCACGCGAAACCGTTAGTGCGGGCTCGACCACGGTGCGTGCGTCGGCAGCCGCCTGCACGGGAACCGCAGCGGCTGGTCCGCTGGGCAATGTCTCCTTCAGTGCCGCCTCGCCTGAAGTTTGAGAAACGGCCAACGGCGGCGGCGAAGGCGACACCACGCCCACTGCATCGCGAACTTCGGTCGGCAGGTGTTTCAGAAGGATCGTATCCCCCTGCGCAAGCACCGCGCTGCGATAGATCACGTTCTCGAGTTCGCGCACGTTGCCAGGCCACCGGTAGCGCACGAGCACGGCCATCGCCTCGGGCGATACCTTGCTCACGCGTGCCTTCCTTTGCTTGACGAGGTTCTGAAGGCTGAAATCGACGATTGGCGGGATGTCCTCACTGCGATCCCTGAGCGCAGGCATGCAAATCCGCACGACATTGAGGCGGTAGTACAAGTCCTCGCGAAACGTCTTGGCCTTGACCATCTCCTCGAGGTCCTTGTTGGTCGCAGCAAGGATGCGCACATCCACTGCGATCGTGTCGACACCGCCCACGCGCTGAACCTCTCCCTGCTGAAGGACGCGCAGGATCTTCGTTTGCGTGGCCAAGGCCATGTCGCCGATTTCGTCGAGAAAGATGGTGCCACCGTCACACAACTCGAACTTCCCGATCCGCTGGGCGGTCGCCCCGGTGAATGAGCCCTTCTCGTGACCGAACAATTCGCTCTCAATCAGATTGTCGGGAATGGCCGCGCAATTGACTGCGATGAACGGCTTGGATGACCGATGACTGTGCTTCCAGATTGAGCGCGCGACGAGTTCTTTGCCCGTACCGCTTTCACCCGTGATCATGACCGTCACATCACTGGCGGTGACCTGGCCGATGACCTTGAAGACATCCTGCATCACGAGCGAGGCGCCCACAATGCCTTCCTTGTAGTCCTCGCTGTTCAGCACCGATTTGTAACCACTGGCCGCCCGAATGTCAGCGCGAGCCTGGAGGGCCGTCTCCGCGATCGTCAGCACCTTCTGCGAATCGAACGGCTTCATGATGTAGTCAAACGCGCCGTACTTCATCGCCTCGATCGCTGTCTGGGCGGTTCCAAAGGCCGTCATGAGCACGACCATTTGTCTGGGGTTCGCCGAGCGAATGTGCTGAAGCGTCTCGATCCCGCTCATTCCTCCCATGCGCAGGTCCAGAAAGATGAGATCGGGCGGATCACTCTTCACCACGGCGATGCCCTGTTCACCGCTGGCGGCCTCTGCCACCCGCCACTTTCGCGATGAAAGCACTCGTGTTAGTGAATAGCGGATTTCCGCATCGTCGTCGATGATGAGGATGACGGGCTCGCTCGTTGAAGTGACAGTGGCCGGGTCGGGCATTTGTGTCCTATCCTATGCCAAACACGGCCCCGATGGCGAGCCCGCGCACCGCCCGCAGCTTCATTTGCTCAGGTGCGGATGAAGATACCCTTTAGGTTCATCTCCAACTGGGCGGGATTCGGCGAGAACCTCAGGGCGTCACCCCGGGCAATTTTCCCCGCCTTGACCAGGCGCAACAAGTCCTTGTTGAATGCAAACGTTCCTGCCTCTGCGCCGCTGTCAAGGAGGACCTGGATCTTTTCGAACTGTCCCTCCAGGATCAGATTCCTCACCGTCGCATCAGCCTGAAGTATTTCATTCGCCGGATACCGCCCGCCCCCTTCGATCGCGGGAATGAGTTTCTGGCAGATGAATCCTCTGAGCGAGCCCGCAATCTGGCGGCGCGCCTGCAGTTGCTGCTCCGGGGGAAAGAACTCGAACAGGCGCGTAAGCGACTGCGCCACCGTCGCCGCATGCATCGTGGAAAAGACAAGGTGCCCGGTTTCAGCCGCGCTGATCGCCGTTTCGAAGGTCTCCCGATCGCGCATCTCACCAATCAGAATGATATCAGGATTCTGGCGAAGCACGGACTTGATCGCCAACTGGAAGCTCTGCACGTCGAGCCCGATCTCCCGCTGCTGGAAGACGGACTTGTCATCCTGAAACGTGTACTCAATCGGATCCTCGATGGTCACGATATGGCGGTCGTGGTTGTGATTGATCCAGTCCAGCATTGCCGCCATGGTCGAGCTCTTGCCGGATCCGGTTGCACCACAGACCAGGAGAATTCCGTCCTTGGCCTGCGCCAGCTTGAGCAAGGGTTCAGACAGGAGGTTCAATTCCTCAAACGTGGGTACCCGGCTCTTGATGTGACGGAAAACGATGCTGACAAGTCCCCGCTGATGAAAGCCATTGACGCGAAACCGCCCCACGTCCGCCACAGAGTAGGCGAAATCGATTTGCCCTTCGTCCTCCCAGCGCTGCCGGAAGACCTTCGGGACGTTCTCATCGACGAAGGTTTGCGCCTCGAAAGCGCTGATCGGATCCATGTCCACCGGCTTCAACCTGCCCGAAAGCCGAACATACCCCGGTTTGTTGGACTTTACGACAACATCGCTGGCTCCGCTTTCGACGGCCAGTCGCAGCAAATCGGTGAATATTTCCGTGTTGGGTGACATTGGGGCAGTTAAAATAACGTTGCGATCTCGGTATAGTGCTCTGGTTTTCTGGGCAAGGTATCTCTCCATGAAGCTCCGACCTCTCACCGGTGCCATCACCGCTCTCGTAACTCCATTTCGTAACCAGCAAGTTTCGGATGCTGATCTGAAAAAGTTAGTGGAATTTCAGATCAAAGGGGGAATCAATGGGCTCGTTCCCGTGGGAACAACGGGAGAGTCCCCTACTTTGGACCACCGGGAGCACCTGGATGTGATAGAAAAGGTCATCGCTTTCGCGCGAGGACGCGTGCCCGTGATCGCGGGAACCGGCTCAAACTCCACCAAGGAGGCTGTCGAATTGACAGAACTTTCACATCGTGCCGGGGCAGACGCCATGCTGGTCGTGGCCCCCTATTACAACAAGCCGAGCCAGGAAGGCCTGTTTCAACATTTCTGCGCCATCGCCGACTCCACCGATCGTCCGGTCATCCTGTACTCCATCCCTTCGCGTTGCGGCATCGAAATCAGCGTCCGCGTGGTTGCGAGACTCGCATCCAGATACCGTCATGTCCGGTGGATCAAGGAAGCCGGCGGTTCCGTCGATCGCGTCGATCAGCTGAAGCAGGCACTCGGCAAGGACATCACCGTACTCAGCGGAGACGACAGCATGACCCTGCCCTTCATGGCAGTTGGCGCTGAAGGAGTGATCAGCGTCGCCTCGAACGCCCTGCCGAAGGAAATCGTGCAGCTCACCCAGGCTGCGCTTGCCAACGACTATGCCCGGGCCGGAAAGCTTCACCGCAAACTTTATCCGACGTTCAAAGCGCTCTTCCTTGAGCCCAATCCCGTCCCCGTGAAGGCAGCGCTCGCTCGCGCGGGCATAATCTCCTCGGCCGAGGTCCGTGCCCCGCTGAGCAGCATCACACACGAAAACGAAAAGATCCTTTTCGAGGCGCTTGCCGCAATCGGACGCTAATCTGCCATGTCACTTTCAATCGGAATCATCGGTTCACGAGGCCGCATGGGCCAGGCCGTCGCAGCCGCGGCGCGAGAAGCGGGCGTCGTTGTCAGCGCCCAAGGCGACGCCGGCGATGATCTCGCCGCAGTCGTTTCCGCGTGTTCCGTGGTGATCGACTTTTCAGCGCACGGCGCGACCGGTGATATTATCCGGCTCGCCGGAGCCCATCGGAAATCCTTGGTCATCGGCACCACGGGGCATTCCGCCGAGGAGAAAAAGCGCCTGCTCGCGCTCGCCGGAACGGTTCCCTGCGTCTGGTCGGGCAATTATTCCGTTGGCGTCAACCTGCTTTATGCACTCACCCAACGCGCAGCCGCGGTGCTGGGTCCGGACTACGATGCGGAGGTCGTGGAAATGCACCACCGCTTCAAGAAGGACGCTCCCAGCGGGACAGCGGAACGCTTGCTCGAAATCATCCTGAAGGAGCGACACCTCGACGCAAATGCGCTTCGGCACGGACGCCATGGAATCACCGGAGAGCGCACCCGCATGGAAGTCGGCATTCACGCGCTTCGGGGCGGCGACGTTGTCGGCGACCATACGGTAATGTTTGCCGCCCTCGGAGAACGCCTTGAACTGACACACAAGGCCTCCGATAGAAGTATCTTCGCACGCGGAGCAATTCGCGCAGCGGCATGGGTGTCGGAACGCCCCGCAGGCATCTACGACATGCAGGACGTATTGGGTCTCCGCTGATACCATTCCTCACCGGCACTCTGCCCATGATCACCTCCATCCAGGGTGTCCTTGCCTCAGCCACGCCGCTGACTGCGGTGATCGAAATCAACGGCATCGCCTACGAGGCCAACATCCCGGTCACCACTGCGGAGAAGCTTCCGGCCGTAGGCGCCACGGTCAAACTCCACACCGTAGTCATCTATCGTGAGGACGCGCAGACACTCTATGGCTTTGCGTCCACGGCAGACCGGGATTTTTTCCGCATGATGATCGAACACGTGACCGGCGTGGGTCCCAAGATGGCATTGTCGATCATGAGCAAACTTTCCCTCGCCTCACTTGAGGCTGCGATCAGTCAGGGCGATGTCGCACTGCTCGCAAACTGTCCTGGCATCGGGAAAAAAACTGCCGAGCGGCTGGTTGTCGAACTCAGAGGCAAGGTCGGCTCCTCCTCTGCGGTTGGTACACCGGGAATCGCCGACACGTCATCCATCCCCGCTCCAGGCGCCCCCGGCAACTCCACTCGTACGGCGGACGCGGTAAAGGCACTCATCGCACTTGGGTACCGGGCCCCCGATGCGGACGAGGCCGTGCGACGCGCTTCACTGGCGCTGGGTCCCGGCGCATCAACCGAGGAGCTCATCAAGAAGGCGTTTGCGTGATCTGCAGTCCACGCTCGCCGCGTTCAGGAAAACACGTATCCAATATCCAGCTACGCTGATGCGAAGCGATTCGATGAGGCTAATCCTGACCTCAGCGCTGGAACTGGAAGGAGATCATCTCCACATTGCCCTGCAGTGGCTGACGACTGCGATAGACGCGTGTCTCCGGCTGGGCGAGCATCGGCTTGCTGTCAAAGGCAGTCGCGTCGTCAGAGAGCGGATTGATCGGTGGCAACTTTACATCATTGAGCCAGTTCCAGTCGAGCCGGGGCGCACCCGACAGTTCGTTTCCGGTGGTGCGGCCGAGCACCGTCGTCGCGCTCACGAGAAATGACTTGAAGGAGGGACGGGGTGAGGCCTGCACTCCGTAGTCGGGGAAAGACTGAGGCATGATGACAGTGCTTTCAGCCTGAGGCGCGCCAGCCAGCGAAAGCGTCGCGGTTGTTCCCTGCCCTCCGGCAATCGTCCTTGTTGCAGGTGATTCTTTCACGTCCCCACCCGCAAGCGCGAGCCCTGCATTCGTTCCACTCCCAGGGGCAAGCACCTCCGAATTTGCATACCAGCGCAATCCAACCACGGCGACCAAGGCTATCGCTGCGGCAAGACCCACGGCGGGAACAAGTGCCCACCGCCAAAACGGGGCAGGCGGCGCGACACGGTTATCGGCATCAAACGACGTCAGCACAGCCGCGGTTTTTGGAGCGAGCGAACGTTCCGCATCAAAAATCAGCGCACATGCCTTTTGTATCCGGCAATACTGCGAGTAGATCTTCCGCCGCCGAGGGTTGCTCTGAACCTCGGCCTCCAGCTCGGCCGCTTCCGCCGGTGTAAGCCGGTGGTCAATATAAAGGTTCAGCAATTCGATATACCGTGATTCTTTCATTTGAAATCGTCTCCCATGCGTTGCCGAAGGCTTTCACGCGCACGCGCAATGCGGCTTTTCACGGTGCCGACCGAGATTCCGAGGATGACTGCAATCTCCTCATAGGACAGGTTCTTGATATTGCGCAGGACTAGGATTTCGCGGTGCTTGGGTGAGAGCTTTTCCATTCCGACCGCAATGCGGTCGATCAGTTCCTGGGTGACGGTTACATCGTCCGGTGTCTCCTGTTCTGCAGCAAAAACCTCGGCCAACGGCGTGGAGTTGTCCGGCCCCACGGGTTGGTCGAAGGAAACGGTCTGATCCCGCTTACGCCGCCACCAGTACCAGTAGCGATTCCGGGCCAGATTGGTGGCGATTTGATAAAGCCAGGTGGAAAAAGCCGAGTCCCCGCGGAAGTTCACCAACCCTTTGTGTGCGCGTATGAACGCGTCCTGCGTCACCTCCTCCGCATCCTGCTGATTCCTAAGCAATTGATGCACCATTGCATAGATTCTGTCCCAATGGCGCCTCACCATCTCATCGAAAGCCGATTGATCTCCGGATTTGAATCGGTCGACCAGAATCCTGTCGAAAGCAACGTCCTGCGCTTTGGTGCTCATACGCTCAGCAGCAGTGTGATGGGCGTATTTTTGAATTGTTCCCACAGATTGAAGCCGACCGACGGAAAGATGAAGTTTGGCGGAGAGGGAGGGATTCGAACCCCCGGGAGCTTGCGCCCCAACGGTTTTCAAGACCGTCGCGATAGACCACTCTGCCACCTCTCCGGCTGAGCTGCTGAACGACAAGGCTCATTGAGCCGGAACTGCTTTTCAATCTTCAAAGTGAAACGGCATCGGACCCGGCATGAGTGGAACTCGATTCAGCCAGGTAGGTGCCCTCGGGTCTCTGCGCCTGCACAGCGGCGGCCTCTCTGCCATTGATAGACCGAGGAAAGAGCTTTCCACAGCATGGAGCCGGAACACCCCGATGGCGCGATGGGCCAGCAACTGCCGTGCGTCCACGTTTTCTCAATTCCATTGCGGATTCGGCAATCAAGCACACGGTGGTCGCATGGCCAGATCCCTCTCAATAACCTCCATCCCGCTCTATCTCACCGCGCTGGCACCATGCATCGCAAATCCGCATGTCGATTACGCGGCAGCAAGTGACTTTACAGGGTCGCCCAGCTGCGTCCGGATGTCCGCCGACAAGGTTGAAATTCCCGTCCGGCATCCCATCAAGGGGGTAATCGTGGGCGTGCGCACCGACAAACAAGCACTGCTCGTCAAGCATGAGGAAATCCCCGGAGTCATGCGCGCCATGACCATGTTGCTGAAGACTGACCCCACCACCCTACAGAGGGTCGCGAAGGGACAGAAAATCACCGGCCTGCTTTTGCGGAAGGATGACGGCTGGTGGATTGAATCGGTGACGGTGATCCCCTAAGGAGGAAACGCTGTGGCGTACGCCCTATTGGCGTTATCGCCGCCGGCACCGCATCGGCCTTACCACAGCTCCCTCCGGCGGTTTGGCGAGAAAGCACCGCTCAGCATACCCGCCGATCCGACTTGATCCTGAGGCTCATCCGCCATGCTTCGTAACTATACGGAGGGCTCTGGAGAGGGAAAACCCCTTTGCCGACTGGACAAATTACCCCACGTGAGGCACGATCACCATCGTCCTGATCCGCACCCACCCGTTTGCGGAGACCCGTCGTGCCCCGTATCACTGTCATTGCTGTTACTCTTTGTCTCGCGCTTTTTTCGTTCAGCGCGTGCACAACCGCGCCACGTACCGCGGAGCAGCCCAAACCCGCAGTGGTGGCCGCACCGGAATCGCCTGCGACCAGTTTGGCGGACCAAATCCAGGAAAGCATCACCTCCATCGATCAGGTTCTGCTTCGCTATGATGCTCTCCTGACGACGGTCGAACGACTGCCTGAGGGCAAGCCAGCCGAAAAAATTTTCGAAGAGATCGGGACTTATATCGGTAGCGACCTTTTTGAATCCGAAAAGGAACCGACCTCGGAAGACATGCTCGCGGAAATCGCGCGGACGTTCTCGTTCCCAACCCAGGTCGTGATGATTGAATCGGGCGTCCAGGCTGATTTGGTTTCGCTGTCGGAGCGTATCGTGAATTTGAATACACGCACCGCGGATCTCGCAAGCCGGTACGACAGGGGACGTACCGTCCGGGAATACGCACGACGTGTCCGACGCGAACTGATGCCGTTGATGGCGCAGATCCGGTCAATGGCGCGGGCCGACAATAGCGATCGTGAAGGCATCGCCCGGTTGGAGGCCGAGACAAACAAGATCATCGGCTCAAGTCGGCAGTCACTCATGGCTCTTGAACGCGAAACCCGCAGCATCGAGAGCGAACTGGGGGCCAAGCCATGACACGCAAGGCAATCGTTGTACTCGGTTCGTCGGTCAGCGCCCTGCTCGCCATGGGCGCGGGTGTGACTTCGTACCAGCAGATGCAGCGGGAGCAGCGCGAGGCCCTCAAGGCGACCGTAGTTGCCATGGAGTTTTTTGACGGCACGATGGAGCGCGTAAAATCAACGATCGTGCAATCGACTGACCTGCGCGAGGACCTTATCCGGCGAACAGATGCGCTGCTGCAGGGCACCGTGACCAGCGAACGCGAATTGCTCGACCATAGCGCGCGCGTCGCAGAATTGGGTCGCCGACGTGCAGAACTGAGCGCAGAGGCATCTCGCATCCTGGCCGAAGCCCGCGCAGGCCTTGGGCAGGCCTCGGAAGCCATGGGTAAATGCGAAAAGATCATTCGCGAAGACAAGTTGAAGGCCAGTCAGTCGGCCCGCCTTGCAGAACAGATCCGCGACAAGACCGGCCAAATGAAGAACCTTCAGGACGACCTTGCCCGATTCGAAAGCCTGGTCGCACGGTGTGAAGCCCTCAATTCCAGCCTTGAAACCTATTCGGAGCAGAACCGTCAGGCGCTCGAACGCATCCAGGCAATCAAGAAGCAGGCGGAGGAACGACAGGCCGTTCAGCGTGTGAGACAGGAGGCTTCGAAAGCTGCGACCGAGCGCCTCTCGAAGCTTCAAGCGGAGCTTCAGCAGGATCTGGACTCCCTGCGTCCAAAGAATTGACGCAGGCGCAGTCCTGCTGCGGATTCGGGTTTGAAACAGGGATTGTGTCCCACCGTCGGACTCTCTGATCTGGCCAGCATGACGGAAAACATCCAGTCTCTGGTGGACGATGCGACTCTCGATTTCACCTTGGGGGAAATCGATGCAGCGCTGTCCAAGCTTGCCCGGGCGACGTCAATCTCCCCCGAATCCTTCGAGGCCTGGCATGCAACCGCGGAAATCAATTTCTCCCTTCGACGCCTCGACGATGCACTCACCGCCGCCGAAAAGGCCCACGACCTTAGACCTGGCGATCTTTTCATAAACACCACCCTCTCCCGGATCTGGATGGAGCGTGGCGAAAAAGCCAAAGCCGAGCACTTCGGTGCCCAAGCCAGGATACTCGGTTGGAAAGATCAACTCGCCAACCCGCCGCAGCACACGGACGGACTCGATTGACCCGCGCCGTTCGATGCACCGCCGGAAAGCTGATCGAAACCCGTTCTTCAAATTCGTGGATCCGGTTCCGACAGGGCAGGTCGCAACTGTTCGTACACCCATGCAACTCGCTCCATTTTCCGTCACCCTGCCATTTGGCGCCGCTATCCTCACTCTTGCGCTTGTTGTCGGCTGTTCTTCTCCAAAGGAAAGACGCGCTGATTTTCGTGAGAGAATGGGGCCACCCCAACCGAAGCTGCTTGCAACCCAATCTTTTCTTAAGGGCCGCATCGCGGTCACGGCCACACTCAGCGCGTCAATACCTCCGCGAACGCAAGGCGGAGACCCCGACGCGGCTGAAGGCGGTGGACGTGCAGGCGGTCATTCTTCAGGCGGCGGACGCTGGCACGACGGTGATGGACGAGAAAGTCCCCATAGGGGTGGCCGAATGGATACGGGAATATCCGGAAATCGACCTCGTGGGAGTGGCGGGGCGTTTCCCCGTCAGGCGCTCAGCATCACTCTGAAAAACACCTCGCAGGAATCCATCACGGTCCGCGTTCAGGAAATAGTCTCGATTCTTGGAAATTTCGTGCCCTTTCCTGAAAGAGCCACGCTCGGAGCCGACGAAAGTGTCACCTTGGAGCCCATGCGTGGATCGCTAGCCAACCTCGACAGGCTCGAACTCACTGTCGCCCTGGCTACCGACAATGACAGGGACCGGCAAACCATCATGCTTCAACGCGAATAGTCACGCACGTTGGAGCCAGCCTTGTCTCCTTTCTGCGTGCTCATTCCTGCGCCTCGGGCTCGGTACCGGCAGGCCGGCCAAGGAAAATCGTGGACAACTTTTGGATGCCCCCCTAAATCGTTTCCATGTCTTCGCCGACTGCCAAATCTTCCGTTACCGCCGTGAGTCTGGTTGTGGATGCCATTCTCGTCATCGGATTTTTCCTGCTGATGCTGTGGATCGTTGAATCCCATGTGCCTTCGACGGACCCGAAAATGATCCTTCTTTGGGGTGCATTGGGCTCAGCCTGTCTCACCGGAGTATTCTGGCTGGCGTTGCAGATGTTTCGCGTTGTCTTGAAGGCACAGCTCGAAGCCAGGCGGAAGTAACGGTTGACTCAGGCATTCGGCCCGACCGATTTTTCCTGAGTGCCAGACAATCCAACAACCGATACCGGTACGCCGCGGACCACGGCGGCGGTTGAAGACTATCTCGAACGGATTAGAGACCTGATTCGGAGCAAGGGATATGCTCGTGTGGTCGACATTGCCGCCGAACTCAAGATCTCGCAGGCAAGCGTAACCACCATGATTCAGCGCCTCGATGCCGAGGGGCTGGTCAAATATGAAAAATACCGGGGCATGGTCCTGACAAGTGCCGGTGAAGCTGTTGCCACACGGATCGCCCACAGGCACGAACTGCTGACAACCTTCCTGCGACAGCTAAACCTCCCCGAGGCTGTCATTGAGCATGACGTTGAGGGTCTCGAGCATCATGTCAGTCCCGAGACATTTTCAGCGATCGAGGCACTGTCACGCTACCTCGCTGCAAACCCCGACATTTCCCGACAGTTGAGGCAATTTCGTCCGGATGCCTGATCACTCCGTGCCGCGCCTCGACGGGGGCAACAAGCAGCGATAGTGATCGGGTCGTGAGCGATAGCCTTTGATTCGACCACCAAGTCGGTCACGATTCCATCTCGGCTTCGCGTCGCTTGGTAATGCGCGAGCCAGCCAGGATGGCGAGTTCATAGAGTGCATACAACGGCACGGCAAACATCGCCTGGGTGAACGGATCGGGGGTCGGAGTGACCACCGCCGCGAGGATGAAAATGGCTACCACAGCGTGACGCCGGTATTTCCGCAACGTCGATACCTCCAGCAATCCCATATAAACCGCCAAGACAATGATCAGGGGAAACTCAAACGAGGCACCGACCCCACCAACGAGCCAGGTCAGGAGGCTGTAATACGCTGCCGGGGTCCAGCGAAGCGTGAAACCGAACAACTGATTGATCTCAATCGAGACCCGAATGGTGCTTGGAACCAGGAGCCAGAAGCTGAAGGAGCAGCCCAGGACAAACAGGACAATCGCCGAAATCCCGACCGGAGCCACCATCTTCAACTCTTTCCTGGTCAACGCTGGAGAAACAAACTGACCAAAGAAAAACACAATCAATGGCGATGCGATGAGCAATCCCCCAACCGTGCACATCTGGATGACAACGGAAAAAGCCTCCATGATGGTGGTTGTGCCCAAATCAAGCTTAACTTCAGGGTACTCCGCAGCAATGCGAGTAAGCGGCTCCAGAAGCACGTGATTGAACTCCTTGAGGAAAATGCCCACGAGACAGGCGCAGGCAACAAACGCGATCGCGCTCTTGACCAGGGTCCATCGGAGTTCCTCCAAGTGCTCAAAAAAACCCATGGGTTTCTCGCGCGGATCTATGGGCGCATCGGAGTCGTCGTCGGAGTCGGAGGAGGAATCGTAGGGCTGGCTCACCGTGGATAGGAATCGGCCAGCTTGAACATTTTCTTCCGGAAGGCTAGCCCGTAGCACAGGTCGTGCAGGGTGCGAACGGATTGCCGAAGAGCGCGGATGTCACTCCCCTGCGCCGTTGACACCCTGGCCCCTCGGGGTATTGGCTCAACTCTCCGCGTGCACACGCACACAGGTCATTTTCCTTTCAATCAGTCCTCTCAATCCTATGGCCGCAAAATCCAAAGCGAAAAAATCAGCCCAACGGGGCAAAGCAGGCGCCAAAGCAGCGCCCTCGAAGAATACAAAATACGTCTACACCTGGGGCGCCGGCAAAGCCGATGGCAACGGTACGATGAAAAACCTTCTGGGAGGCAAAGGCGCAAACCTCGCCGAAATGACCCGCATCGGCCTGCCCGTGCCTCCGGGCTTCACGATCACAACGGAAGTCTGCACCTATTTCTACGCAAACAAGAAGTCCTATCCGCTATCCCTCCAGGGTCAGATCGAAGCCGGAGTGCGAAACATGGAGCGGATCATGGGTTACAAGTTCGGCGACTCCAAGGGATTCCCGCTCCTCGTGGCCGTCCGCTCAGGTGCGCGCGACTCCATGCCCGGCATGATGGACACGATCCTCAACCTCGGCCTTAACGATGAAACCGTCCTGGCCCTCGCGGCGGCAACAAAGAACGACCGCTTCGCGTGGGACTGTTACCGGCGCTTCGTACAGATGTACGGCGATGTCGTCCTCGGTGTGCAGAAGAAGGAAGGCGAAGATCACGAGCCATTCGAAACCGTTATCCACACCTTCAAGCACGAAAAGTATCACAGTGACATCGAGGACTCGAAGCTGACGGCGGAGGATCAGCAGGAACTCGTCACCCGCTTCAAAGCACTCGTCAAGGAGCGCACAGGGAAAGGATTCCCGAGCAACCCCTGGGATCAATTGCGCGGTGCCGCGGGTGCCGTGTTCGGCTCATGGATGAACGACCGCGCAATCGTTTACCGCCGCAAGTACAACATCCCCTCTGAATGGGGAACCGCCGTGAATGTGCAGGCCATGGTCTATGGCAACACCGGCGACACCTCCGGATCCGGCGTTGCGTTTACGCGCAACCCAGCAAACGGCGTCAACGAATTCTACGGTGAGTTCCTGATCAATGCACAAGGGGAGGACGTCGTGGCCGGCGTGCGTACGCCCGAGCCCGTGATCAACCTGAAGAAGGAAATGCCAAAGTCCTATGCGGAACTCCTCAAGGTCCGCGCCATTCTCGAAAAGCATTTCAAGGACGTTCAGGACATCGAGTTCACCATCCAGGAGGGCAAGCTGTTCATGCTGCAGACGCGAAACGGCAAACGCACCGCCGCAGCCGCGCTCAAGTTCTCCATCGACATGGTCAGGGAAAAGCTGATCGATTGGAAGACCGCTATCCTGCGCAATCCCGCCGACCAGCTCGAACAATTGCTGGCTCCGATCTTTGATCTCGGCGAGATCAAGAAGGCTCGCGCCATTGCAACCGGCCTTCCCGCCGGCCCAGGAGCGGCCACGGGCAGGATCTACTTCAACGCGGAGCGGGCAGTCGCCGCAGCCGCTCGCGGCGAAAAGGTCCTTCTCGTCCGTGTCGAAACCTCCCCCGAGGATCTCCGTGGCATGATCGCCGCTGAAGGCATCCTCACCGCACGGGGCGGAGTCTCCTCCCATGCCGCCCTTGTCGCCCGGCAGATGGGCAAGGTCTGCGTTTGTGGCGCCGCCGCGCTGGAACTTGACTATGACAAGAAGACCGTGACGGTTGCAGGCCAGGTTTTCGGTGAAGGGGATTTTCTCTCCATCGACGGCACCTCGGGCACCGTCTACGCCGGTCAAATCAAGACCGCCCCTTCCGAGATCATCGCCGGCCTCCTGCACAACGACGCTGCGTCAAGAGCCACTGAGAAATTCAGGAACTACAGCCAGTTGATGAAATGGTGCTCCCAAGCCACCAGGCTCTCGGTCCGCACCAATGCCGACACTCCAGAACAGACCCAGAATGCAATTGCATTTGGCGCGGTCGGAATCGGCCTCACCCGCACGGAGCACATGTTCTTTGAAGGCAACCGCATCGATGCGATGCGCGAAATGATTCTCGCCGAGAGCCTCGAAGCCCGCAAGGCCGCCCTCGACAAGCTTCTTCCCTACCAGCGCGAGGACTTCCTGGGAATCTTCAAGGCGCTCAAGGGATTTCCGGCAACCATCCGTTTCCTCGATCCACCCTTGCACGAATTCCTGCCGCAGACCAAGGAGCAGCAGATGGATCTCGCCCGAAAACTCGGCATCCCGGTCGAAAAGATCATGCATCGGGTTCACGAACTCCATGAGTTCAATCCCATGCTCGGATTCCGCGGCTGCCGTCTGGGCATCAAGTTCCCGGAAATCACCGCGATGCAGGCAAGGGCCGTTTTCGAAGCGGCCGCCGCTGCGAACAAGGCAGGGTTCAAGGCCAAGCCTGAAATCATGATCCCTCTCGTCGGCTTCAAGCGTGAGCTCGACCTGCAGGTTGCACTCGTGCACGAAGTCGCCGCCGCAGTGCAGAAAGAAACCAAGTCGAAGATCAACTACTCCGTAGGCACGATGATCGAGATCCCGCGCGGCGCGCTCACGGCCGATGAGATCGCCTCAACCGCGGAGTTCTTCAGCTTCGGAACCAATGACCTTACCCAGACCACGCTGGGGATGTCACGCGACGATTCAGGTTCCTTCCTCGGCGCATACCAGGATGCCGAGATCATGAAGAAGAATCCGTTCGCAAGCATCGATCAGACGGGTGTCGGACAGCTCATGCGGATCGCGATCGAGAAGGGCCGCCAGACCCGTCCTGACATCAAGCTCGGTATCTGCGGCGAGCACGGTGGAGATCCGGATTCGGTGAAGTTCTGTCACCGGCTGGGACTGAACTACGTATCCTGCTCGCCCTACCGCGTGCCTGTTGCTCGACTGGCGGCAGCGCAGGCTGCCGTTGCAGACATGAAGAAATAGTCCGGTGCCCGACGGCAGCGCCCGTCGCAAGATTCCCTAGGCCCCGCGTCCCAAAAGGCGCGGGGCCTTTCATTACATTACAGCCAAAACACTGCAAGTACCCACCTCGCCCGTGCTTAATGAGTTAATGCAGGGTAAAATCGGCCGATAAGGTACCGGTACAGGCAATTTCCACTTCCTATCCGCATGCCCACGATCGACGGAATCAGTGACATGGTGATTCGCAC
Source organism: Verrucomicrobiota bacterium (assembly GCA_963205455.1). Classification (GTDB taxonomy): domain Bacteria; phylum Verrucomicrobiota; class Verrucomicrobiia; order Opitutales; family Opitutaceae; genus UBA6669. The sequence continues at coordinate 6,850 of CAUJJL010000088.1, read as the reverse complement.
CACCATGACCCACGCCATCCAGGAGGTCATGCGAACGATGCTCAACCAGAGTGCCGATTTTCACAGCGAAATCGATGCACGCAAACCCGGCGACACTGCATCAGAAACTGCAGGATCCCAGGTCGTGGGAACGGTTGGATTCATCGGCGATATCGATGGACTGATCTACCTCTACCTCGACACTGAATTTGCTGAGGAGGCCGCAGCCCATCTTCTGGGACTGACGGACGAGGAACTTGAACAAGTCGGCGACGAAGCGATCAACGACGCTATCGGCGAACTGACCAACATGACCGTTGGCACCTTCAAGAACCAGCTCTGCGACCGCGGGTACCACTGCAAACTGACAATTCCCTCCATCCTGCGTGGCAGCAATTTCAGCATAGAGCCAACCAGTTCCGTGACACGAAGGACCTACCATTTTGAAGTCGGAAGACACCGGATCATCACGGACCTCCTGATGAAGATCGATCGCTAGCCAGTCTCGACCACCTACTCACAAAAGCACGGCCATCCCATGCGCTACAAAATCCTGACCGTAGACGATTCCAAGACTGTACGAATCATCGTAAAGAAAGCCTTCCGGACTTTCGACTGCGACATCATCGAGGCTTCCAACGGAGTTGAGGGTCTCGCGGGCGCCGCCAAGGAAAGACCTGATGTCATTCTGCTCGACGTGACCATGCCCGTCATGGATGGGGTCGAAATGCTTACCAAGCTCAAGGCTGATCCTGCTCTACGTTCGATTCCCGTCATCATGCTGACTGCGGAAGGCGGCCGCGACAGCGTTATCAAGATCGCCAGGATAGGGGTGCGCGACTACATCGTGAAACCCTTCCGTGAGGAGGTGCTCGTCGACAAGGTAGGTCGTGTCATTGACCTCAAGCCTCTCAGCGAAAATCCGTTGAAGGCCAAGAGCATCCTCGACAGTGCGACAATTCTCGTCGTCGAGGACAAACCGGCCATCGTTCAACAGATTCAGGACGGCTTGAAGCACACGCCGTGGAAGATTCACGGCGTGGCCACGATCAACGAATCCGTGGATTTCTGCACCCGGAATCAGCCGGACGTCGTTCTCGTTTCGCTTTCCTTGCCAGACGACGCCGCGTTCACGCTCTTTGGCCTGATCTGCACAAATGTGAGGACCAAGTACACGCCCGTTTTCGGTTTGGTGGTGAAGACAGAGATTCAGGCACAGCAGCAGGCACAGCAGATCGGCTTCACCTCAATTGTTACCAAGCCCTTGGACATACCTGACCTCGAGGCAAAGATTTCCAAGGCAATGAACCTGGATACCTCGCAGCGCTATTTCACGACTGACCAGGATGTCTTTGTTCTCAAGATGCCGGAGATCGCGTCGCAGTCCTCGGTCAACGAAATGCTTACCTACCTCAAGCCCAAGATGGCCGAAGCCGTAGATGCAGGCATCTGCAAAGTGATCCTCGATCTCCATGAACTGAAGCGACTCGACGTGATCGCCATCAAGGCGCTTCTCCAGGCGCTTCAACTCTGCCGTGAACTCGGCTTGCAGCATGTGCTTGTCGGGAACCCACAGATCGCAAGCGAGAGCCAGGGCTTTGAAGACACAAAGTCGTGGACATTCGCCAACTCATTGGAGGAGGCCAAAGCCAGTCTTGCCAGAACCAGCCCATCTTTTTCGGCACAGCCCGCTGCTGCTGGCGCCTGATTGCAACTTTGCCGCGTCCCTGACGCGGCTCCCTGCGAGCCCCGTGCCTTTGTTGGCACGGGGTTTTTCCTGTTGTCCCCTTGGCAAGTAAAAGGCAACAAGCATCCTCCCAAGGTGATTTCGCCTCTAGAACCAGCGGAAAATGCCGATGTAAGAGACGGGTTTAGATGCCGTCTTTCCGTGCGAACGGAAAGTCTCTGTCTCATATGAATTTCCACTCCTCATCGCTTCACGCGAAAGGTTTGATCCTTTTGCGTTGCGCGGCGTTGTTGCTGCTTTCCTACCTCGTGTCCGGAAGTGCAGCCATCGCACAATCGCTCCGGGGCGGGTCAACACGCTCGTACTCCAGCCCAGACGTCACGGAAGGAGGTTCCAGGTTCGGTACACCCTATCTGGCTGTCGTTCTTCCCCCGGCGCTCACCTTCCAGTCCGCAACCCCACCGATCGATCCCGCACTCCGCCTTGCAGCAGGTGCCCCGCCTCGACCCGGAGGGGCAATCGAAGACATTGCTGCAGAAAATCACGACGCGGCGGTCGCGATGGCGCCCACGCTTCAATCGCGACCTGCCCCGACAGGCAACCCGGCTCAACCGGAACCCGCCATGTCTGAAAGTTCCAATCCATCCAAGAAGCTTCCACCCGTAGCCATCCTTCATGACGACATGCTTCGTGAGGTTCGCCCAGAGGATGTCCTGCCCTACTTCCAATTCCCAGGCTCAGCTCTCTCTGCACCACTACCCGCACCCATACCCGCGAGTTCCGCCACCTATCGCCAACGATGAGCCACAAGTGTCCCATCCTCTTCGCATCCGTCCTGATGGCCACTTCCATGCGTGCGGATCCGCACGCTATCGGCCACACGTCCGATGTTGCGGCACCCGCAATCTCCGAGTCGCTCGACGGCATTCCGAACTCAGCTGCAGCACCCTACCTGAGCGCAGGAGCGGACGCGGCAAAGCCGGGTGAAATCACGGAAGCCGAAATCAAGAGTTTCCTGCGCATCGGCGACTCCAAGACATCCCAGGGAGACTACGATTCCGCGGAGATCGCGTATCGGCAGGTTCTCGCTGCAAAGGCAACAGCGGAACAGGACAGGGACGCCCTGCTTGGGCTTGCGCGCATGTATCGACGAAACAACCAGCTAACCAAGTCGGCTGCCGTCTACGAAAAGCTGCTGAAGGAATTTCCGGCCGACAATGCCCTCCCCATCGTCTACTTGGAGCTGGGACGCGTTCACCGGGCTCTTGGGGCCTATCGCCTGGCGATCGCGCGGTTCTACAGTGTCATCAACTCCACGCTCAAGCTGCCGGCGAATGGGCAGGACCTCTATCGCCAATTGGCCAGAACCGCTCAGTTTGAAGTGGCAGAAACCCATTTTCTGGCCGGCGAATTTCAGGAAAGCGCGCAATACTTTTCCCGCCTGAAATTGTTGGATCTGACCCCTGCTGATCAGGCACGCGCACACTTCAAATCAGCCTTCTCGCTAAGCCGCGCTGGTGACTATGAAAACGCGGCTGCAAGTCTGCGCTCTTTTCTGGAGCAATACCCATCAGATGAAAACACGCCCGAGGCCCGCTACCTGCTTTCCATTTCGCTTCGTCGCCTCGGTCGGGACAAGGAGTCTCTGGCCGCGGCCCTCGATCTTCTGAAGACCGAGCACAACCGCACGGCAGAGGATCCGAAACGCTGGGTCTATTGGCAGCGAAAAACCGGCAATCAGCTCGCCAACGAATTCTATGAGCAGGGTGATGCGAACAGTGCCCTGACCATCTATCTCAGTCTCGCAGCGTTGAGCAGCGAGCCCATGTGGCGTCTTCCCGTTCTCTATCAAGTGGCCCTCTGCTACGAACGGCTGCGCTCCGGAAGCCAGGCCCGGGAGTATCTTCAGACCGTCGCCAGGGAGGCAGGCGCATCTCAGGCAGACACAGCGTCGAAGAGCGAACTTGCGGAACTCGCCAATATGGCCGCATGGCGCCTCCAACAACTCGACTGGGAGGACGGAGCAGATCGCCAGCTTAACACCTTTTTTCAAACCTCCGGCTCGCCTAACGAGGCGGTGATGGCCACTACTTCTGTTGCCACACCGCCAACATGAGTTCGACCGACGCGCTTCAAGCCCATTTGCAGCTTTGCGAGGAGCTCCACCAACTCGCACTCGAGGAAAATCGATTCTTGAAGGAGCGTCAGCACGCTCCCGACTCCCCGTTGGTGGAACGCCGAAAGGTGCTCCTGGAGCGCCTTGGAGAGAGCCTGGACCAAATCAAGGCTCCCGAATCCAGCGTGGTTCCCGAAGATCCCACCGCACGCCGCCACCGCCATGAAGTCGTAGAAAAGGCCCGCACGCGGATTCTCCAGATTCTGCACGTGCAGAAGGAAAATGAGCAATTGATTCTTCGCCACAGCCTCGGCATCCAACGGCCCCAGGTATCCGCTTCCATCCCTCCCGTTTCGACACTGCAGAAAATCTACGATCGCCATCGTTGACGCTTCAGTTGAGTTTGCCGCCTGTTTATCCAGCAGATCTGCAGCCGGCAGGCCACGACACGCCATGCGTACGCTGCCTGACGCCGTCATACTCCACCCATGCCCTTGGCGCAAATTCTCGTTCACGAAAACTCCACGCTGAATCTGGCGTCCATTGAATCCGCCCTGCGGGAAGCGGGCTACAAGACCGACTTCATCCGGACCCATTCAGAGCGTGAATTCATCGAGACCCTCGAAAGGATCAATCCCGCCCTGGTATTGTGCGACTACCATTTCGGCGGGCTGCATTCGCTCGTGGCCATTGAGCGCGTCCAGAAAATCCGTCCCCAGACGGAATTCATCGTCCTTTCAGATTCCCAGGGAGAGGATCATGCGATCGAGTGCATCAAGCGCGGCGCCACCGACTGTGTAAACAAAGACAGTTCGGAACGGCTGTTTGCGGTCATTCGGTCCTCCCTGGACCGGCAGCGACTCCGACGCGAGCATCATCGGCTTGAGCGTCAGAATGACCTCCTCTTCCAACTGCTCCCGAACTTCGTGTGCGTGTTGACGAAGGACGGTCATCTCGTTCAGGCCAATCCGTCATGGGGCGAACGCTTCGGCCTCAAGCGCGAGGATTGGATGGGACGCCCGCTTTCAGGTTTCGTGGATTCAAGCGACCGTCCCAACTTCCTTGCATGGTGGCGCGAACTCTCCTCTTCGCAGGAAATCTCCGAACCTGCCACACGCGATTGCGAGGTGCGCATGATCGGCCCCAACTTTCCATCCCGCTATGTCACATGGACGGCACGCCTTCATGGCGGAGAGAATCTCATCTACGCGTCCGGACACGACACCAACGACCGCCATGTTGCCGAGAGTTCCCTCCGGAACAGCGAGGCACGCTTCAGGGCCATGGCGGACTCGGCGCCAACGTTCATATGGATTTCTGAAATCGATCAGTCTCGCACCTACTGCAATCGACCCTGGCTCGATTTTACCGGACGGACTCTTGAGGATGTGAAACGCCAGGGATGGGCGGAGTCCGTTCATCCGGAGGATCGCGCTCATGTTCTCACGATTTATAGGAACAGCTTCAATGCCTGCCGTTCTTTCAGGGTCGAGTACCGCCTACGCCGGTTTGACGGTCATTTCCGCTGGGTCCTGGACAATGGATCCCCGAATTACGACCATGACGGAACGCTGGTCGGTTTCATCGGCTCATCCATCGACATCAATGATCAGCACGAAGCGGAAATGCGCCTCACCCAACGCGCCATTAAACAGGCTGCGCTTGCAGGCTTCGGTCGCTTCGCGCTCGCACAACATTCCTTTGAGGAAGGAGTCCGCGAAGCAGCACGTCTGGTAAGCGAAACATTGCGAACTGAAATCAGTCAGGTTCTTGCGCTGTCACCTGCCGATCTCTCGCTTCAGTTGATAGCGGGGCACGGATTTGATCCATCAGCGATTCCCGTCCCGGCAGGGGCGATTAATCCCAACGCACTCAGCGCGAACAGTTTTGTCCTGAGCGAAAATCCCAGCCTCTTCCCAGGTCGATCTACTCATCGAATCCTGGGTGTTGTGTCAGGCTGCGCCGTTCCCATTTCGAGCACCAAACACCCCTTCGGGTTCCTGTCGGCCCTTTGCACCAGCGAGACGGTTTTTGCCAGGGACACGGTCGACTTTCTCCAGGGCGTTGCAAACATCCTCGGCAGTGTTCATCAGAGGGAGTTCGCACAGGCCGCATTGGAGGAAAGCGAACAGAAACTGCTTCAATCGCAGAAAATGGAGGCGGTCGGTATCCTCGCCGGTGGCGTCGCACATGATTTCAACAACCTCCTGACGGCCATTCGATGCTACGGCGATCTGCTTCACGAGGACCTGGCCGAGATGCCCGACCTGCAATCCAGGGCATCGGAAATTCTCAAGGCAACCGCACGAGCCAGCTCCTTGACGGGCCAGCTTCTCGCGTTCAGTCGCAAGCAGATCGTTCAACCCGAGGTCCTTGATCTCAATAACATCATCACCGACCTCAGGGACCTCGTGCGTTCGCTGCTCAGCGAGAACATCAACCTGGTGGTGAACCACGCAAAGGATCCTGTCCACTTTGAGGCCGATCGAAACCAATTCGATCAGGTTGTCCTCAACCTTTGCATCAACGCCCGTGACGCCATGCCACAAGGAGGCACGATCACCGTCGATATTGGCTCCCGATGCCTGAAGGAGGGAAACGCGCACGGCTTGGCCACAGGCGATTATGTTGAATTGCGGATAACCGACACCGGGACAGGCATCGCGACCGACCTGAAGTCTCGCCTGTTCCAACCCTTCGTCACGACGAAACCCAAGGGCCGTGGTACAGGTCTCGGTCTTGCCACCTGCGCTGTCATCATCAAGAGCTGCCAGGGGGCAATTTCCTTCGAAAGCGAAGTTGGAAAAGGCACAACCTTTCTTGTCCTGCTTCCCCAGCTTCCCGCATTGACGAACAATCTCGTTTCGAACGAGGAGACGTTTGTCGGCGAAGGCACAGAGCGCATTCTCCTGGTCGAGGATGACGAGGCCATTCGAACAGTCACAACGGCAATTCTCGAAAGCCTCGGCTACGAGGTGCATCCAGTGTCAGGCGGAGCTGATGCGCTTGAACTTTGTGCGAATACGAACACCGCGCCATTTGATCTCCTTCTTACGGACGTGATCATG
>CAUJJL010000087.1 GCA_963205455.1 Verrucomicrobiota bacterium | reverse complement strand
ACCCGCGCGGTCACGCCAACGCTCCGGATCCGGAGGCGAACGATGAGCGAGGGCCAAGGGGAGCGACCAGCGGTGGACGATCAACGATGAATGATGGGTGATGAATGATGAATGATAGATGATGGGTGGCAAACGATGGATGTGAAAGGGCCGGCGCGGTTGCGCAGGGTGCGGACCCGGGCACGACGAAGCGTGCCCCTGCTAACCCGACTTCGCCAACTGGAGGGTATAAAATGCGCAAGTCATTGATTCATCGTTGAAGCATCCGAAAAGTCGGGCCTACAAGGCTGGGTTGGGCGGAACAGGCGTTCGGATTCTTGGAGGGGGCTGCACGGGCAACTCGAGGCGGAGTCGTTGCAGAACCAGCGTGACATCCGAAGCGGGTTCGGTGCGGCGGATAAGCAACAGTTCTCGTCCGTCTGTGGTCGGAACCCGTACGTCGAGCATTTGCACGGTCGCGAGTTTTTCGAACACGGCCCGGGGCATTATTCCGCCGGCAAGTCCGCGCAGTTGCTGGCGCAGAGTGATCGACAGGCAATACGCCAGAAACGCGACGAACAGATGCGATTCAATTCTGTCCGACTTTTGATGATACACAGGGCGGATGGCCAGATCGCCTTTGAGGGTGCGGAAAGCTTCCTCCACAAACACCAGCTGCATATAGTATTTCCACAGCGCATCGGGCTCGTAGTCGGTCAGATTCGTGCGAAGCAGATAGCGGCCTTCGCGACGCCGCACGATGCGCACTTTTTCACGGTTGAGTCGATATGTGAGCACGCCTTCGGGCGAGACGACCGTGTCGATCAGCCGCGCCGCGGCTCCGGCTTCGCCGGCGGCCTTGCCCAGTTTGAGGAGTAGTTCGTCGCGCCCGGGCGCCTTCAATCGGGAAAGCTCACCCAGACGCTTCCAGTACTTTTTCAACGCTCGCTTGCGCATTGAACGCTCCTTGTTCACACGGGCCGGACTTTCCGTAAACACGTAAACTTCTCCGTCCTCGGGCACACACTTGACCCGCAACTCCCCGCGCACCTCCACCCAGGGACGTTCGCTCAGCGCGGCTTCCATCCGATTGAGCCGTCCCTTGGGCGTGCCGACCAGATAGTGCACCGGTGGAATGCCAGCGCGCATCTGCTCCAGCGCTGCCTCTGTTGGCACACCGCGGTCCATCACCCAGATCCGGTGCGCCTGACCGTGACGTTTCTGCACGAGTTCGAGCATGGACAACAGCGTGGTCTTGTCGGCCGTATTGCCCGGCAACATTTCATACGCCAGCGGCAGCCCCTCCGGCGTGACGACCAGCGCCACAACGACCTGGACACAATCACTGCGGCGATCGCGACTGTAACCGAACCGGCGGGGATCGTTTTCGTCCTCCGGCACATCGCACTCAAAATACGTACTCGTCAGGTCATAGAGCAAAATCTCGTACCGTGCAGCGAACAAATCGCGCCAGCGCTCGCGCAGGTGGGAGAACAGCGCCTCCTTGCAGGCCAGAAGCAGATCGAGACAACGGTACAGCGTGGCCGGTTGCGCGACGCGCTCATCCACACCCAGCAGATCCGGCAGCGCCGTCGTTCCAAACCACTGTCGGTGCAGCCTCCATTCAGAGCCGGGCGAGAGCAGCCGGTAGATTACCAGGACCCGTAGTACCTTCTCCCAGTCCGTACCCTCGCGACTGTTACCAAGCTTGTCGCCGAAAAAACCGTCCAGGTGCAATTGCCTCCAAAGCATGTCGGCCAGCCAGCACGCACCCCATTGACGCGGACGTTCCAGACTCATCGCACTCAACCGCACCCGCACCGCATCGACCTCGCTTTCGCTGATCTCCCGGTCTTCCGGCAGCAATTCCATCTGCCGCGCCACGCCGTTGTTTTCGTCCACCACACTCACCGCCTTTTCCCACGACGCCCTCTGCCGGTCGCTCACTTCACCCAAATACAAAACGTGTTGATGCACCACACGCCCGCCTACCCGACGGCTCTCCACGATCGACCATGTGCGATGCTCCTTCCCATCCTTGCGGCGAACCCGGCACTTCAAGTGCATGCGCGAACTTTATCAGACCCGCCTCAACCTGGATAGATGGCAGGTCGGGCCTACACGCCCTTTTGAAAATCGCATCCTTCCCAATCAATCACTTGCGCGATCTCCCCCCCTCAATTTAGTCAATTCCTCACTCCAGTTGGCGAAGTCGGGTTAGGTTCACCGAATGAGCCAACTGGCGTAGCTTGTGGCGGAGTGATTCAGTAGTCTCTTCTCCATCCCAAATGATGCGCACTGCCCCCCCGGGAAATCCGTTCAAGCGAGTTGTCATCTCCAGCATGCTGGGTACGGCAATCGAGTGGTATGACTTCTTTCTCTATGGCACGGCGGCAGCACTGGTCTTCAATCACCTGTTTTTTCCCACGCTAGAGCCTTTGGCTGGAACGATGGCTGCCTTTGCCAGCTATGCGGTCGGATTCTTCGCCAGGCCGCTCGGGGGGATTATTTTCGGGCATTTCGGCGATCGCATTGGCCGAAAATCGATGCTGGTGACCACGCTGGTAATGATGGGGCTGGCCACATTTCTCGTGGGCTTGCTGCCCACCTACGAGCGGATCGGATTGTGGGCTCCTGTCCTGCTCGTTGCCTTACGCATCATTCAGGGGCTTGCTGTCGGTGGGGAGTGGGGAGGAGCGGTGTTGATGGTGGCGGAACACGCAGATCGGGGTCGACGCGGCTTTTTTGTCAGTTGGGTCCAGGTGGGTGTGCCTGTCGGGCTTTTGCTGGCAACCGGTGTGTTCGCCCTCTTTTCGTATCTGCCAGAGGCGAGCTTTCTTTCATGGGGATGGCGTGTCCCTTTCCTGTTTGGCATCGTTCTGACCGCCTTGGGGTTCTTCATACGCCTTAAGGTCATGGAGAGCCCCATATTCGACCAGGCGAGGAAAAGGGAGTCGGGCAGGCGGATGCCGCGTCTGCCGATCATTGAAGTGTTACGAACTCACAAGAAGAACGTCCTCTTGTCCATGGGAGCACGGATGGCTGAAAACGCCTTTTTCTATATTTTCACCGTCTGGGTTCTCAGCTATGCTACCCAGAATCTGGAGCTCCCACGGAGTTCATTGCTCAATGGCGTGCTGATCGGCTCCGCAGCACAACTCGTGGCGATTCCCTGGTTTGGTGCACTTTCCGATCGCATCGGGCGGAAACCGGTATATCTGGGTGGAACCTTGTTCTTGCTGGCTTTCGTCATGCCTTTCTTCTGGTTGATTGAATCCCGCAATGAAGTGCTCGTCTGGCTGGCCATCGTGGTCGGCATGATCGGGCATTCGGCGCTCTATGGTCCGCAGGCTGCTTTCTTTTCCGAGCTCTTCGGTACGCGTACGCGCTATACCGGGGCCTCATTGGGCTACCAGTTGGCCGCGCCGTTCGCCGGTGGACTCGCGCCGCTGATCGCGTCCAGCCTTCTGCGGTCATCGGGAGGATCAACATGGCCGATAGCCGTGTATCTTGGTCTGCTGGGAGTGATTACCATCGTCAGCGTGGTGCTCGCCGCGGAAACCAACCGTGCCGATCTGAATGACAAGGCAGCGGCGGCTGAGTCCTGATGACAACGCTCACGTCGACTGTCATTCGCGACGTCGAACCCGAGGCATCTCATATCCACACGCGTGAATCCTAGATGACATGCAACAGGGTTTTCAGGCGAGGGTGAACCAATGACAATTGGCTTTCGCATCATCCGTCAGATCTGGTCTAGCGGGCTCCTGATTGCGGGGGGAACTTTCCTTGCTGGAACAGCATCGGCGGAAGTGATCCCCACGTTGCAATCGGACATGGTTGAATATCGCATCGCCCAGGGATTGCCGGGGCGGCCGACAGGCATCAGCGAAACGAACTGGAACAGCCTGCTGCAGTCGGGATCTGAATTGCAGGCACGATTGGAATCCCTTCGCGCTCGCGGGGATCACGCAGGAAATCCCGTTCCAGCGGATCTGTTGGCCGATGCCGGAGCACTTTGGCGCAATGTGCTTTGGCTCTTTCGTTACGAAGAAGTGCTGGCCCCTGGCGATGTTGAACGCATTGAGCGTGCACTCGAAGAAGGCAGGGCGCGTGCGGATGAACTCGCGGCGGGCACTGCCGGCTGGACTGTGCGCAAGGGAAGACTGCTTCGCGGCTTTGTATCCGCGATCGACGGATCG
>CAUJJL010000086.1 GCA_963205455.1 Verrucomicrobiota bacterium | reverse complement strand
CTGCCTTTTCGCCGTGAGGAATTTGCGTGAATGAGGTCGGAGGCGGTTCAGAGAAGATTGAGCTGGGGATCGCTCTCGACCGAAACCGTGATCTTCTTTCTGGGCCGCGCCTTCGGTGTCGCGGCGGGAAGTTCGACTGTGGAGTCGTCAGACTCGAGCTTTGAAAGGATGGTTTTCGCGCGTTCGATGACACTCAGGGGCAGCCCCGCGAGGCGTGCCACCTGGATGCCGTAGCTGCGGTCGGCCGCGCCCGGAACCACGCGGCGGAGGAAAACGATGTCGTCATTCCATTCCTTGACCGCGACTGAGAGATTGCGCAGGCGAGAGAGGCTCTTCGAAAGCTGCGTGAGCTCCTGGTAGTGGGTGGCAAACAGCGTGCGCGGGCCGGTGGCTGCATCGCGATGCAGATGCTCGACGACCGCCCAGGCGATTGACAGGCCGTCATACGTGGATGTGCCGCGACCGATCTCATCGAGGATGATCAGGGAGCGAGTGGATGCGTTGTTGAGGATGTTCGCCGTTTCATTCATCTCGACCATGAACGTCGAATTGCCCCGGGCGAGGTCGTCGCTCGCTCCCACACGCGAAAAGATGCGGTCAACCAGCCCGATCCGGCAGCGGGTGGCGGGAACCCACGAGCCGATCTGCGCGAGCAGCGCAATCAGTGCGACCTGGCGGATATAGGTCGATTTGCCGGCCATGTTCGGTCCGGTGATCAGAGCGATCTGAACGTCGTCGCACGAGAGCAGCGTATCGTTTGGGACGAAACCCGATCCACCGGAAAGGAAGGCGTTGGCCGGATCCTTGAGGATCTGCTCGACGACCGGATGGCGGCCATCCGTGATCTCCAATTGCGAACCCTCATCCAGCTCGGGACGACAGTAGTTCCATTCGCGGGCGAGCAGTGCCCAGCCGACCAGCACATCGATTTCGGCGAGCAGGTCCGCGGTCTGGGCGAGGGAAGCGGATTCCTCGAGTACAGCGGAGACCAGCACCGCGAAGATCTCCTTCTCGCGGTTGAGGGCGTTTTCCTCCGCGTGAAAGATCTCTTTCTCCTTTTGCTTGAGGGCGTCGGTGATGTAGCGCTCGCCGTTCGCCGTCGTCTGTTTGCGCACGTAGTCGGCGGGCACGAGATGGAGGTTGGCCTTGGTGACCTCGATGTAGTAGCCGAAGACGGAGTTGAAGCGGACCTTGAGGCTGCGGATGCCGGTGCGCTCCTGTTCGCCTGCTTCGAGATCCGAAAGCCAGGTCTTGTTTCCGGACGTCAGGGCGCGGAGCCGGTCGAGTTCTCCATCGTACCCGCCGCGGATGTAACCGCCGTCGGCGACGTCCGCCGGCATGTCGTCCGCGAGCGATGCCGCTAGCAATTCGCGCAAGGACTCAAATTCAGGAATCCGCGGGGCGAGGCTGGACGGTGCACCGCCACATTCGGAAAGGGACGCACGGAGCGCGGGCAACTGGATCAGCGTTTCCCGGATGCCCAGGAGTTCACGCGGATTTCTCAGGCGATTCTGCAGTCGGCCGAGAATGCGAGGCACATCCCTGACCTGGGCGAGCAGGTCGCGGATCGCGCCAAGCGTAGCGGGGTGCGCCTGAAATTCGCCCACCAGGTCCTGGCGCCGCAGCAGTTCGGCGAGATCGAGGGGCGGTGATCCAAGCCAGCGCTCGAGCAGACGTGCGCCCGGTGCAGTGATGGTGCGATTGATGGCGTGCAGCAGTGAACCCTCACGAGTGCCGCGGATCGACTGGAATATCTCGAGATTGCGAAGCGTTGCCGGATCCAGAAGCAGCGTGCGTTCGCTGCGGTACTCCTGGATGGCGCGGAGATTCTCGGGTCGTGCGCACAGGTTGTCCGCCACATACTGAACCAGTGCACCGGCGGGCCCCAGACCGCGATGATCGCGGGGGATGCCGAAACCCTCCAGATTGAGCACCTTCAACGCGTCGAGGATGGCGGGCAGCGCGCTGCTCAGCTCGAATTGATACGGAGGCATTTCCGTGCAGAGCCTCGCCGAGCAGAACGTGTGGAGTGCGTGGGCGGCGGTCTCCTGGTGCGCGGCATTCTTCCATCGTTCCAGTTCGCCCTCGGCCAGAATCAGTTCGGCCGGTTCGATGGCTGCGAGGACCGGCAGCAGGTTCTCGGGGCGCTCGTCCGTCGCCAGTTTGAATTCACCCGTGGACAGATCCATCCACGCGGCGTGCATGCCCCGTTTGTCAAGCAGAAGAGCAGCGACGTAGTGATTGCGCTGCGCGTCGAGTTGGGTGGGGGAAAGGGTGGTGCCGGGAGTGAGAATGCGCGACAGGCTGCGTTTGACGAGTTTGCCCGGTTTGGCGGGCTCCGCCTGGTCGCAGATCGCGACCTTTTTTCCAAGGGCGAGCAGCTTGTTGACGTACGTGTCGAGCGCGTGGGCGGGAATCCCTGCCATCGGATGCTCGATGCGCTTGGTCAGCGTGAGCCCGAGCAGTTTGGAGGCAACAGCCGCATCGTCGAAGAACAACTCGAAAAAGTCCCCCAATCGAAAGAGCAACAACGTGTCGCGCGGCAGGCCGCGCTTCACCTCGAAGTACTGCTGCATCATGGGCGTCATGGCGTGTCATCCCAGCCATTTAGCTTCCCCAACGGCTGCCTCCCATGTGCAAATCCACGAAGCCCGAATGGCGTACCACCAACGTCCAGTGGATTTACGACTACCGTGCAGCTGGGCTGGCCACGAGTGACCAGGGGGTGTACCACTCCCGGTATAGTTTGAATAGAAAGCGCACGCCGCGCTCGCTTGAAACTTCGACTTTCGAACATGCCAGGATCAAGCACGCCAAACTGATGATCGATGTCGAGAAAGACCGCCAGCAGCGCGCCAATACCTCCTCAGTTTGGGGAGGATGGCATGCTTGGCTGAGATGCGTTTCTAAGTCCGTCCGACTCGTGTTTGCCCATCTAACCTGCACGCCTCTGGAGGAAAAACACGGCATTCGTCATGTCTGCTGCGGAATGCTGGCTGGTAAATTCCTGCAACGCGCGGATCAGCCCGCCGATGTCGGACGGCGCGATGGTTTTTTCATCGACGAAGAGGATGCCGCCGTGATCGCGGCCCGTTTCAATCCAGACCTTAAGCAGGGGCGGGATCGTCTTGCGGTCGTAGGTGACGAGCGTGAGTTTTTGCCTCGCCGCTGCCTCAAGGATCAGCGCGTCGGAAGCGCCCAGAAATCGCCCGCCTTCCCATGCGGCAAGGCAAAGGATTGAAACGGCCTTTTGCCGAAGGATCAGGCTTTCGGACACGTCCGGCGAGATATGCTCGTCGAGCAGTAGCTTGAGCATCGGCCTTACGCGCGCTCCGGGATGCTGGCGATGAATTCCTTGGCCTGTGGCAGCATCCGGGAAAGAGCCTCGAAGTCCACCGCGTCATTTGCAGCCATGGCGGTTTCGATCTCTTCCAGGAAGGCTTTCGCGTAATTCAAGGCCGCAAGAACCTTCACTTCCGGCCAGCGAAGATGCTTGGCGACCGCCGCCGCGTCATTCCCGAAGCTGCGGGCCAGCGCCGCCACTTCCCATACCGCGAGCGAACTTGACTGCAAGTATGCCTGTCGGCCCGCGCTGGAATCCCTGAAATCGATAAAGGCAAAATCCTCCCGGCGCAAAGCCTCTTCGACGAGCCGTGCACTGGCCTCGCTGGGCGTCCAGCCATGGCTCTTGGCCATACGCCTCAAACGCTCTGCCCGCTGACGCGGGAAGCGCATACCGATTGGCTCGGAACCTTCTGTTTTCATGAGGATCCTTCCATTTTGCAAGCAACGCTAACAATGTCAATGTTGTTAGCGTTCTTATTGATATAGCATTGCGTTGATGGGCATGTTAGAATCAAACCCGCGCATGTGATATGACAAATCTCATCCGTTACGTCTAAAATGGATGAAAGGAGCTCAAAAAACGCAGACCTTTTCAGCCAATGACGCAACGCAGAATTTAGGGGCCGTCATCGATGCCGCCCTGCGGAAACCTACCTGTTAGAATCGCGAAGCATGGGCGACCGACTGTTGTTGTGACGGCGGCAGCGGATTGCCTCGAATTCCATGCAATTTTCCCTGCTACCGCTGGAAAAGTACGGTAGCTGCCCTCGGCGGCGACTGCTATCGGGGCCTCCTCTCCTGCGTTTATCCTCGTATGCGCCGCAGTGCCGATCGGAGTCCGGCTCCACTCAAGGGAAAAGTCCGCGGCTCTGCTTAGCTTCGGCGACACGCTCGATGCCGAGGGTGAGGGCGGCCAGACGGCGGCTGAACTTGAACTTTCGCTTCTGGTACTCGACGGAGTGTTTTGCCTTGTCGAGGATGGCAAACAGCTTGCCGAGAACCTCGTCCCGCGACCAATAGAAGTTCTGAAGGTTCTGCAGCCATTCGAAGTAGGAAACGATCACGCCGCCGGAGTTGCAGAGCACGTCGGGGATCACCTCGATGTCTCCGCGCTTCTCGATCACACGATCGGCCTGGTTCGTGGTCGGACCATTGGCGGCCTCGGCAAGGATCCGGCATTGCAGGCGCGGGGCATTCTCGTGGGTGATCACGCGCTCAAGCGCCGCGGGCACGAGCACGGTGCATTTTGTGGTCAGAAGCTGCGCGTTGCTGATTTCGTCGCCGCCGTCGAAGTCCCTGAGCACCTTGCTGAATTTCACGTATTCGACCGCCTTCTTCACATTGATGCCTGCGGCATTGTGAAACGCCCCCGTGAGATCGGAGATGGCCACGACTTTGATTCCGTACGCATCAAGCGCCAGCGCGGTTTCTGAACCCACGTTTCCAAAACCCTGGATGGCGACCGTCGCCTCCTTGATGGGGATGTTCAGGTCCGCGAGATACGACTTGATGAGATAGGCCACTCCTGCGCCGGTCGCCTCGCGGCGGCCTTGTGAACCGCCGAGCGAGATCGGTTTGCCCGTGACGATTGCGGATTCAAGCCGACCCACGTGATTGGAATAGGTGTCGAGCATCCAGCCCATGATCTTCTCGTTGGTGCCCACGTCGGGGGCGGGAACGTCGATATGTGGGCCGATGAAGGGAATGAGCTCCTGCATGTAGCGCCGCGACAGGCGTTCCAGCTCCCCTTCGGACAGTTTGCTGGGATCCACGATCACTCCTCCCTTTGCACCGCCATAGGGAATGCCGGCGAGCGAACACTTCCAGCTCATCCACATGGCCAGAGCGGCGACCTCGCCGATCGTGACATCGGGATGAAAACGAATGCCGCCTTTGGAGGGACCCGTGGACAGGTTGTGTTGAACCCGGTAGCCCTCAAAAATGGTCACGCTGCCGTTGTCCCGCCGCACGGGCAGGGAAACCGCCATGCAGCGCCGAGGCCATTTTGTCCGATCCCGGATGGATTCCTGAAGATTGATGGCGTCGGCCGCCTGGTCGAACTGGCGGCAGGCCATCCGGAAGACATCGGAGTCATAGAGGGGAGATACAATGGCTTTGGACATGACTTTCTGGAGGAGATGCGACGAAAACGGTACGTATGACGGTGATGGATTGCAGCACGACCGGCACCCGGGATATCAATCGGCAAATTCAGGAACCGCAACCCCGCACATTTCAGCCCCCCATGTGTCCTCGCTGAAGGTTTCCATTGAAGGCGATTGAAATCCCCTTCCCGGACCGTCCACAGTAGGGCGAATGGCATCACTCCTGGCAAAACTCGGAGCTTGGCTGCTGCAGAAACTGGCAGTGGTGATCCTCATTGTCGTACTCGGACTGCTCACCTATGCGGTGTACCTCTTTGTCCGGGACCAGCAGGCATCCAAGGATGGAAGGTCGGAATTGGTGACCGCGCTGCTGGGGGAGCGTGACCGGCTGCTGACTCTGAAGGCGGACATAGAATCGCGCATCGCTTCGCTGCAGGCGGAAGCCGCCCTGCAAAAGGACAGAATTCAGCGGGCTGAGAAGATCCTTGAGATGCTCCGCGATCTTTCGAGTTGGTGGGACCGACTCTTCGGAAATTCAGAGCAACAGCGCATCAATGCCGAGCAGGCGAAAAAGGTGGAGGCATTGAAGAAGGAGGCAACCGGCAAACTCCCGGAGATCGAGCGCCTGCTGACACATACGACCTGGGAAAAGGAAGGCGTGACGCTCTCTCTCGACCGCATCCAGCGGCAGTTGATCACGGCCGAATCAACCGAAACGGCGGGCACGCGCTACCTGAAGGCCGCATGGGATGCCAGCAAGGGGTACATCCTGCTGGCTCTCGCGGCCTATCTTTTTGGCCCCACACTCTGGAGGCTCGCCATGTTTTACGCGATTGCCCCGCTCGTCTCCGCCGGCAAGCCGCTGCGGTTCGCTTCAGAGCCGGGTCTCAATCCCGAAGTGGGAGCGAGCCACGTTTCGGTGGATTCCGTGCTTTGGCCTGGTGAGCGCCTGAGGGTGAAGGAAAAATTTCTTCAGGCGAGCGATGAAGGGCTCACCCGCAAGACGCGATTCCTGCTTGATTGGAGCATACCCTTCACCAGCCTGGCCTGCGGATTGTCGGAGCTGGTGGAGATGCGGAACGCCACCGCCGGGGCGATGTATCGTGTAACCTTCTCCAACGCCAAGGATCCTCACATTGAACTCGCGGTTGTTCAGGTGCCGCTGGGTGGGTCCTTGATACTTCGTCCGAGTTATCTTGCCGGAGTAATCAATCCCGCCGGTGAACGCCTGCAAATCCTGCGGCGATGGGTCGTCTGGCGATGGTTGTCATGGGTCACGCTCCAGTTTCGTTTCTTTGAGTTCGTGGGTCCCTGTCGGCTGATCGTCGCGGGTACGCGTGGCGTGCGTGCAGAATGCCTGGCCGAGCGCGATGGCCAGCCGCGGGCGGCGCGACGGACAAACCAGGACGCAACCATCGGGTTCACACCGAATTTGTCGTATCGCCCGATTCGCGCGGAAACCTTCTGGGGCTACTATCGCGAGATGAACCCGTTGTTCGACGATCTGTTCTCCGGTTCGGGAGTTTTCATCTGCCAGGAAACAGCCCAGTCCGGTCCTGCCGAAACGGCGGGCAAGTTCTGGTCGTCGGTCTGGAACGGGCTGCTAAAGGTATTCGGGATGTAGGCCGTAGCGAAAGGGGGCCGACTTCCTTGTCAGCCCTGGGGAAACCGTTGCTCCAACCTGAAAGGCTCGAACAGGCCGTAACCCACTGTTGAATACTCGGCGCCCGGCGGCGGGCCCGGGTTCGGCGCCTTTTGAAACATCGTCGGCCAGGCGGAACCCAATGGCTGTTCCCCGTGGTGGGGTCCGAGCGTATTCCTGAGTGTGCCGATCACGACGACTTCCACCTGGTTGTCGCCGTTTCTCAAGTGCTGTGTCACGTCGCACTCGAACGGCGCGGCGTCGATGTAACCCGCAAGTGTTCCGTTCACAGATACTCGGGCAACACTGCCGAGCCATTTGCCCAGCGCGACAAAGTACCTGCCCGCGCGCTGTGTTATGGAGAAGGTTTGGCGGTAGGCCACGCCGGCCGAATAGAAGGGATGGCCTTGAGCGTCCCATCCGCGCGAAACTCTTGCGGGCAGCCCGCTGCCGTCGACAAGGTGTCGCGCCCTCCGGTCCTTCGATGTCCTTTCGCTCGAAACCTGTCGGATTCCGATGCCGTCAATCCTGCGGCCATCGGGACCAATCGCTTCGATTTCAGCAAGCCCCACGAAACCATCGTCAGCAGGTTCGCCGATCGCAGGAAACGCCACACCATTCTGATTGCTCAGGATCTCCATCCGAATGAGGCGAATGCCGCGTGCGTCGATGGGAAGCTCATCCGATGGGCCATCGTGCTGTTCTCCCGGATGAAGTTCAAATTGCCCGAGAGGCTGATCGAACTGCGGGTTTGTGAAATCGACCGAAGCTGTCAGCCGAATGGCCTTTGCGCCACGCGAGGACCGGGTCCGCACGTCCGGTTCAAGATAGTTCCAAACGCGAAGCAGGGTTACGTCGCGCTTGCTCCCGAGGTCGAGAACAAGAAAGGGTGCGCGATCATCGTCCCGTGGATTGCCGCGGATTCCGTTGCTGAGCCACATCGTGCCATCGGGACTTGAGGCATGGACATAGGCTCCTGTGCTCGGAGAGATTTTGATCTGTAGCGGTTCATCCGGCGCCACGAGAAAACCATGGTCCGACTTCATCAGCGTGAAATTGCCGAGGAGATACGCAGGCTCAATTTCGTGGCTCAGCGTGAAGGGAGAAGCTCTAAGCGTGACGATGTTCTCACCCACACGAGCAAGCCCCGCGAGGGAAATCTTGGCGAAGGCCTTGTCCAGCCACCACTCCTTGAACTCCGGACTGGCCTTGATGTTGCCGGATGAGATCGGATGAGTTCGATCGGATTTCCAGAGCGTCGCTGGCAGGGCGACGGGTGGGGGCAATGGCCTTCCATTGCATGTCATCGTGTAGAGATCCGGCCTTTCAATCACGATCGCCAGCGCATCGGGAATTGCCTCGGTGAGGGTGAACTTATAGCTCACGGTGAAGCCGCTGTCCGCCGGGAAGGTCATCTTGACAAGGTTGTCCTTGAACTGCACCGCGCTGTCCCAGGGGTTTCGTTCGAGTCCATTTTTTTGGAAGGCAAACTGGCTGGCCTGATAGAAATAGAGGTCTGAACGCGTTTCGCCTCCCGCTGTTACGTCGACATAATCGAGCGTCAGCACATTGGGTTCGAGCCGCTCGACCAAAAGTCTGCCCGCGGGCGGGAGGGGTGCGATTTTCCCGCCTGGCCTTGGGCCAGGGGACAGAGGAGCATCGGAGAGAAACAGGAGCAGGCTTCCACCCGGTGGCAGGGCGAAACGAGCGGTGGAACCCCCGTTAGAGGCTTCAAAAAAATGCGGCGTCACTGAACCGGAATAGGGGTCCCACTTCTCAATGCCCCGTCGCCGGGTTGAAATTGAACCCGAGGTATCAAACGCGCTGCTTGAATTGACGAGGAAGAGCAATTCGCCGTCAGCGAATTGACGGCGCATGTGAAAGAGAATTCCGCGATCCCCGGCAGTGCGGGTGATTTGAAACTCTTGAGTGCGGGTTCCCTCTTGAAGGAGCGCCGACGCATTTTGCGGAGGAGCGGTAGTCCATCCGCGCTGGGAGGCGATTTGGCTCAGCTGACCGGAAGACTTTCCATTGATGCGCGAAGGCGGTTTATCGAGGCAGAGGATCCTGCCTCCGCTGTTGAGGAACTGGGTGCACAAATCGGCTACACGCGCGTCCAGATTCTCCGTGTGCGGCGGAATGACCACGATCTTGTAGCCGCGACGTCCGACTCGGAATCTGCCGTCCTGTACACCGCCGTGACGCTTGATGACATCTTCGGATCCCAGGTCGTATTCGATCTGATCGGATTCGAGTGCCATGAGCAGTTTCGAAAACGCGCCGCCAAGTTCCCTCAGTTTTGCTCGATTGCCCTGGTACATCCACGCGGTTGTGGTCGGTTCAAGCACGAGGATGCGATTGATCTGCTCGCCCTGGCTCAACGCGGCACTGAGGCGCGCGAGGTATCCGGCGGAGACGTGATAGGCATCCCACCACGGCTCATGGTACGAAAAACTTTGCGGGTGGTCGCGTTTGCGCGCTCCGCGAAGGGTGACGTAGCTGAGGTGCTGATTCAGGGTGTTTACGCCCAGCACCTGCAGCCAGTCGCCGATGCGTTTCATATCCTCGAAACGCAGATCCCATCCCCCCGCGCCGTATACCTCGACCAGGGTTCGGCGTCCCAGTTGATTTCCGAGGCTCGCAATCTCGCGACACGACCGCACGTTTCCAAACTGGGCGTGGGTATTCTCGGAGTACTGGTTCATGAGAATATCGATTCCCGGTCGATGCTGCCACGCTGCCATGGCCATATTGTCCGGCACACCACTGCAGACCGGCCATTCGTGCTCCCAGTAGTGTCCCGTGGACTCCAGGTGGTTTTCCGAGCAGTAGCGAAAGTACGGTTGCGCCCAGCGCTCGATGAAAAGGTCGTTCAAGGTCGAATAGTAGTTGTGCCGGACCTGCCGCCAGTCACCGATTTCGTCCGTCAGCGCGGGCAATCTTTCGATCAGATCGTAACCCCAGCGCTTCTCAAATTGTAGCGGCAGATCCTCGGTCCACGGCATGCCATCGGTCGAACGGATTTCCGGTTCGTCGGTGAAGGATCCCGGGATGCGTTTGCCAAATTCCGCGCCCAGATGCTTGCGGTAGGCCTCGTGGGTTACCTCCAGGAACTTTGCGGCTGCGCCCGGATAGAGGAGATCGACGTAGGGGTGGTCGGCAGTCCACGCGCGATCGGGCGCGCGGAGCAGTGTGGCGACTCTGTAGTTGCCTTCAGGCAAACGTTCACCCGCTTTGACCTGGGAGGAAACATCTTCCGACCTTCCATCGTGAACCCGCAGCACGGCGAGGGTATTGCTGCTCCACGCGGGTGCAGCTTGGGTTGCAGTGAGCTTCAAACCGCGTCCGCGCGATTCCGGCAGCAGTTCGGGAACCCAGCCTCCGGCAAAACCACTGGGATAGGAATTTTCATCGTAAATCCAGACATTCATGTCGAGCCTGCGGGCCTCGTTGAGTGCCACATCCCAGAGATGAAACCATTCGGACGACAGGTACGGCGTCATCAGGCCTGGTCGGGGGTGTACCCAGACCTGCTTTACCTGTTGTCTCGCGAGATCGGTCAGGGTGGATCGGATCTGCCCGTCGGTGAGCAGATCGTTCCAAACCCAAAGCGGTCCGGTGCTGTATTCCCGAGGCGGGTTTCTGAACAATTCACGGACCTCGCTCGAGTCCAGCGCAGCAGCCGACAGTGCTAGAATGACTGAGACCGGAAGGAAGAGCAACAGTAACAGGCAAAGAGACCGCTTCATCTCAGCAGTCTATCTGAGGCTTGAATTGTTTTCCAAGCCTCGAGGGTGCCGACGCCGCCAAGAATTCCTATTTGCCGACAAGGACGACGTCGCCGTCGATCCCTAGAGGAATGTTCTTGAAGTCCTTGGTCCAGATTTGAGCAGTCTGGTTGTCTTTCAGGCTGTGGCAGTAATTCGCCAGAACGGTCGCATGCACGAGTTTCAGCCGGTTCTGGCCATTCCTCACCACTCCATCGATTGCGTACCGCGCAGGACCATACCAGTTGGTGCCGACAAGGCGGTCGTTCACGTAGACTTCGGTTACGCCCCCATGGAGCTCCGGCAGTTGCAGCCATTTTTGACTCGGACCAGCGTTGAAGCTGGTCTCGTAGGTGACCACGCCGGCAAAGGTGCGCAGTTCCTCGTCTTCAGTGGTACCGAACTCGCGCAGGCGATCAAAACTGCGCGTGAAAATCCTGCCATCCACATGATGGAAAGAGACCTGCCACGGGCCCGCGATTGCGGAACGAGTATACTCGTGAGAGTTGACTGGCCGAGTCGATGCGATCTGCAGCGAAACCGGGTTTCCGTTGGTTGAATCCGGCGCAAATACCAGCAGTCGGGATTCGAGCCCCTGCAGTTCGAACTCGAGTTCATTGGCACTTGCTCCCTTCGTCAGGGCCACCCGTTCACGCGTCCCCGTCTCCGGAGACCAGATCCAGGCTGATTTCGTGCCGGTCGGGAAACGCGCCTTGATCTTGGCCGGCTGCGTCCGGCGCGAATTGACAAAGAAAAACAGGTCCGCGGTATCGTGCCTTGCGCGGATCTGAAAAACATCCGGGCTGGCCGAATAGAGTTCCACGTCGCGGTCAATCGCGAGCTTGCGGAGGAGGTCGTCCGTCCAGGAAAGGAGCACGTCCTCCTTAGCTGGCGCATCGACTGCAAAGCACCGATCCGGGTAGTCCTTGCGCAGCGCATTAAATGTTTCCCGCACGGTTTTGTCGCCGCGCGCCCCGTCGTCACGGGACAGCGAGCGGAACGGAACTCCATCCACAAGCGCCAACCGACCACCGGCGGCAACGAAATCATGCAGGGCCTGTGCGGTCTCAGGGGCCAGCGAGTGTACCTGGCAGAGCACGATCGCCTGATACGACATGGGGCCGAATTCCAGTCGGCCGCTCCGCTTCGTTGCCCCGCGAATGATCTCCTCGTTGACATAGTCGCAGGAACTGCCCGCCTGGCTCAGCGATTCCCAGAGCCGGTTGCAATACCACGGGGTGACATGGAAGGGCATGCGAACGAGCCCGCGCTCGCTCCAGAGGTCGCCTTCAGGCGCAAGCACGGCGATGTCCTTCACCGGCTGCGACTGTTGAAACACGTGCGACAGGCGCGCATTGTAGGTTGTCCACTTGGAGAACCAGGGCCACCAAGGGTTGCGCTCGCTGAAGTAGGTCCCGAAGCGCACCCACCCGGGAAATGGCGCATCAACTGGCGAGTAGTTGTAACCATGAAGCACCGCGTGATTCATGCCCGTGATGAAGTTCATGTCGTCCTGACGCTTGATGTCCTCAAGCGAAGTCTTGAAGACCGCCATCGTGTTGGTCATTGCCTCGCAACTGACCTCCTTCTTCCCGGCCAGGTGGGCACCCGAAGCAGTGTAGAGGTTCCAAACGAGATAGCCGTGCGGCTGGCTCCATCCCCACTTTTCGACGCCAATGAATTCCGGCCTCATCCAGCCGTTGCTCTCGGGAATATCGGGAATCATGGCTCCCTTGAGCATGCCCATCAGGAACGGCGTGCCGTAGGACTGGTACCGGCTCTCGACGCCTTTTTCGTGACAGAACTCCGCGAAAGTGTGCACGAAATTATTGAGGAATACCTCCACGAGCAGGCTATTGTAATCGTAGCGGACACGGTGGATTTCATCGCTGAATTGCCCCGCCGGATCCGCTCCGGCATAGCCCGTTTGCGGATCATAAAAGACAAACGGATAATACGGCTCGATCCGATAGCCGTATTTCTTTTGAAACATTTCCGCGAAGCCTGGTGTCCAGTTCGCGCCTGCCAATTCGATGCTGTCACAGAAAAGCGAGCGAAACATGTCGTGCAGGGGGTGACCGCTATCCGCCGCGATCTTGTCCAGGCGCTCCAGGTACTCCCGCGTGACTTTCGCATCGTAGTGGTTCATCACCGGTCCCGCGGCCCCGGGAGTACCGAACATCACGTGTCGGTAGCCGTGCTGGAGGATCCCATAGACCAGTTCGTATTCACCCTCGGGAATCCGCACCTGGAGGCCTTTGCCCGCATGCAAGCGGTCCGACAGATCGATGACGTTCGCAAGACCGGAGATTTGAACAGGAACCAGCGAGGCGAAGAACAGTCGATTGATTGAGGATCCTTTCTCCGGACGAGCTTGGGCTGCCAGCGCCTTTTGCACGAGGCTGGCCTCGTCCTCGTCGAAGTCCGTGCCTCCAGAGCAGCGCAGGCGATTGATGATCACCCGTTCGATCTTCTCGTCTTCCTTGAGAAACTCTCCGCCGAAGGGCCAGCCGGAGCCAACGATCAGGTCGGTGAGCATGCCTCGCTCCTTCGCCTCTCGCGACGCCAAGGCCACGAGTTCATTCCACTCTCGGCTCAACCAGGTAAGCGCTCGTGTGTCGGCGGGATCGGCTCCTCCCGGAAGACCGATCGGATTGATCTCGACGCCGCCCACACCGGCGGCATGGAGGACGTCAAGTTGGCGCGTGATTTCCCCCGCAGTGACGCGGTTGCCGTTCCACCACCAGCGCATGAAGGGCCTGGCGTTTGCCGGCGGATCGACGAATCCACGAAACAGGTCGTCAGCGTCCGAAGCGGTTGCAGCAAACCCGGAGGCTGCGCCGAGAAGCAACACCGGGAGGAAGGACAGCCTCAGACCAATAAGAAACGAACGGGGTGGTACCATGGAGAATGAGAGTAAAGGGAATAACCGACGGAGAAAGGAAGCACGCAGTTCCGAGACTTTCCGTTTGGCTGCTACGGGGCGAGTCAGTTGCGGATTTTTTTCCGCAGGTAGGGGGCAGTTGGACTCCGTTTGCAGCCCAACAGGCCCTTCAGCGGCCCTTGGTAGATCAGTTCACCGCCGGTTGGTCCGCCGTTGGGGCCGAGCTCGACGATCCAGTCCGCTTCCGCAAGCAGATCGAGGTGATGTTCGATGACGACCACGGTGTGGCCCTGCTCGACCAATGCGTGCAGAACGCTGATGAGCCGTTCGCAGTCGCTCAGGTGCAGACCGATGGTGGGCTCTTCGAGGAGGTAGAGATTGCGCGGCTGAATGCCCCGGCTACGCTGCTTGTAGCTCGCGAGGCCATGCGATAGCTCCGTCACCAGCTTCAGCCGCTGCGCCTCGCCCCCTGATAGAGTGGGCGAACTCTGTCCCAAGGTAAGATAACCGAGACCACAATCGACCATCAGTTTGCAGACCTGCGAGAGTTGCGAATGAAAATCGAAGAACACGGCGGCCTCATCGAAGGTGAGGCGCAGCACGTCACCGATGCTTTTTCCTTTCCAGGTGATGTCGGACATTTCCGCGCTGTAGCGCAGACCCCGGCAGTCGTCGCAGGGCAGGTAGGTATCGGGCATGAAGGCCATCTCCATCTTGATGCGGCCGCCACCTTCGCAGGTGGGACAGCGTCCTCCAGACGTGTTAAAGGAAAATCGACCAGGACCGTAGCCGCGCATTTTCGATTCGGGCAACGAGGCGAAGAATTGCCGGATGAGGTCGAATATCCCCAGGTAGGTCGCCGGAGTTGATCGTGGAGTCTTACCGATTGGGGACTGATCCACTTCAATGACGGAGCGGAAGGTATTGCCTCCGGAAAGTTCCTCGAAGGGTGGAAGTGCGGGGCCTGGATTTCCACTCGTGAGCAGAGCGTGCCCCGCGTCGAACTGCGTCTTCTTCGTGAACTCCCGGCCGGAAAGTCGGGAGCGATCGGCCGCGATGGCGAACTTGACGGCAGGGTGGAGCAGGTCGCGGAACAGGCTCGACTTGCCCGCGCCGCTGGGACCGGCGACCATCACGAGTCGGGCCGGAGGGATCGCGAGGTCGAAACCTTTCAGATTGCGAAAGCGGGCGCCCGTCAACTGCAGCCAGCCTTCGCGGCGCCTGCTCGTGGTGACTTCTCGATAAGCGCCGCACGAAGGATGGGCAATGCCGCGGGCGAGAAACAGGCCTGTGAGCGACCGGTTGCTGCGCTTGATTTCCGCAGGTGTACCGTTGGCGAGGAGTTCGCCTCCGTGCACGCCTGCGGCGGGGCCGAGGTCGATGATGCGGTCGGCCCGCTCCATCAGTTCGTCATCATGTTCGACAACGAGCAGGGAGTTCCCTTTTTCCTTCAGACTTACCAGGGTCTCGATGAGGCGTTCATTGTCACGCGCATGCAGGCCGATGCTGGGTTCGTCGAGCACGTACAGCACACCCGCCAGATTCGTGCCCAGTTGTGCTGCGAGGCGGATGCGCTGGGCCTCGCCTCCCGAAAGGGTGTCCGTGGGACGATCCAGCGAAAGGTATCCCAGACCGACATGATCGAGAAAACGCAGGCGCTCTTCGATCTGAGGAACGATATCCTGGGTGATCAGATTCCCGCGTGCGTCGAGATCGAGCTCACGCAGAGATGCCAGCAGCTCGGCGGGAGTTGAGCGCAGCAAGGCAGGCAGCGAGAGGGTTTTCTTTCCACGACGCAGGTGCAGTTTCACGGCTCGCGCCACGCGGTTCAGCCGCTCGCCATGACAGTCCGGACAAGGAGTGCCTTCGGAAGAAACGTCGTCCTCGGTCTCAATGCCAAAGTGGCGGAGCCGGGCCGCAGGGTCGTCTGAGGCGTCCTCCTTTGCCTCATCGTCAGCGGCCAACATCCAGGGGAACACGCGTCCATGTCCGCGACAGGTGGGACACCATCCACGCGGAGAGTTGTGCGAAAAGTGCTTCGGATCCAACTCGGGAAAACTCTCGCCGGTCTCGATGTCGGTCCTTGTCGTGGAGAACCAGGACAGGATCTCTCCTGCGGGTGTCGCGAGAAAGCACGAGCCCTTGCCGAGCTGAAGGGCTTCCTCCAGGCATTCGCCGATCGATTTGGGCTGGCGCTGAACCGAGCGCGTGCGTCCCTTTGATTTCATCGGCACCGGCGTTGCGGGGCGGGAAGTTCGGGATGGAGAGTCCTTGAGATCGCCCACAACCACCTCGATGTCGTGCTCCTTGTAGCGATCGAGTTTTTGAAATGCTGCCGCACGAACGATGCGCCCATCCACCCGCATGAGTTCGAATCCATGCTCGACGATCCAGGTGGCGATCGGCTGGTGATGGCCCTTGCGACCGCGAATGAGGGGAGCACAAAGGTAGAGATGTTTGGCGCGGCGCGCCTTGGCTGCGGCCATCACCCGGGTCAAAAGGCGTTTCAGTTGTCCCACGGACAGCGGTTCGACGGGTTTGTCTGAGTCGGGATGATGCTGCACGCCCAGCCGGGCATAAAGCAGTCGCAGGTACTGGGCGACTTCAGTGATCGTGGCCACCGTGGATTTGCGTGATCCGCGGGTGACGCGCTGCTCGATCGCGACGGTCGGCGGAATGCCGGTCAGGCGATCAATGTCAGGACGCGGCAACTGTTCAACGAACTGCCTTGCATAGGGAGACATCGCTTCCATGAAACGCCGCTGTCCCTCGGCGAAGACGATGTCGAACGCGAGCGTCGACTTGCCTGAGCCGGAGACCCCCGTGACCACCGTCAACTCGCGATGAGGCAGCGAGACGGAAAGATTCTTCAGGTTATTTTCGCGTGCTCCGAGCAAGGTGAGGACGTGTGAGTCGCTGGCAGCGTTGGTGGAGGCCCGAGCGGAGTAGGAGCCCGGTGATTCCGCTGCGAGCAGGCGCGTTTGGCTGCGGAGTCCTTCGTGTCCTTCCAGTGCCTCTTCAAGAAACGGAGCGGTTGCGGTTTTCGCTCGCGCGGCATCTTCGGGAGTGCCCGCAAACACTATGCAGCCACCGAGTGCTCCGGCATCCGGACCGACCTCGATGATCCAGTCCGCGGATTTGAGCACATCGAGATTGTGTTCGATCACAACGACGCTGTGCCCCCGGTCGACCAGCGTCTGCAGGACACTCAAGAGGCGCACGACGTCATGGCGATGCAATCCCGTGGTGGGTTCATCGAGGAGCAGCAGGGCATGCGAGGGCGCATCCGAGGCGAACACGCCCAGGTAGCGCACGAGTTTGAGCCGCTGAGCCTCGCCGCCGCTGAGGGTGTTTAGCGGCTGTCCGAGCGCGAGGTAATCCAGCCCCACCGACGCCAGGGCGGAGAGGCGACGCTTGATTTCTGGCTCGTCCTTGAAAATCAACAAGGCATCCGCGACGGTAGACGCCAAAAGATCAGCGACCGATTTGCCGTTCCATACGATGGCCAGCACCTCGGGTTTGAAACGCTTTCCCTCGCAGATCGGGCAGGGCACAAAGACATCCGAGAGGAACTGCATTTCAACGCGCTCGTATCCCAACCCCTGGCAATGATCGCAGCGTCCGTCGCCGCTGTTGAAGGAAAAACTCGAGGAGGAAAATCCGCGCTCCCGTGCCGCGGGCACCTGAGCGAAACGTTCACGAATCAATTCCCATGCCTCGGTGTAAAGCGCCGGGTTCGAGCGCGGCGTTCGCGACAGGGGCGATTGATCAATCAAGACCACCTCGGAGAAATCCAGGTCGCAGGCAATTTCGCCGATCTGAGCAGGGTCCTCCGTCAATTGATGCGAGCGGTTGCGCAGACCCTGATAGATCGCATGATCAAGCAGCGTGGATTTGCCCGATCCGGAGACGCCGCTCAGGCAGACGAGGCGCTGGAGCGGGATCGCGACATCCACCGCATTGAGATTGTGCTTCGTCACACGCTTCAGACACAGGTGCGGATGCCTTGTGGAAACGGCGCGACGTTGTGTGGGCGGGGGAACCTGCAGGCGTCCGGAAAGGTAGGCGCCGGTCAGGGTGGCCTGCGATTGCAACAGAGCGTCGAGCGATCCTTGAAAAACGACGTTGCCGCCACGTCTGCCTGGCTCCGGGCCGATTTCAATCACATGATCCGCCGCGCGGATCATCGACTCGTCGTGCTCGACAACGACCACCGTATTGCCGACGTCGGTGAGGTTGCGGACAATCGAAATAAGACGATCGATGTCCCGCGGATGCAGGCCCACGCTGGGTTCGTCGAGGACAAAGAGCGTGTCCACAAGGGAGGTGCCCAGGCAGGACGTGAGATTGACGCGCTGCACCTCGCCGCCGGAGAGGGTTTTGGATGGACGATCGAGCGTGAGATAGCCGAGACCTACCTGGTTGAGGTAGCTCAAGCGTGTGAGAATGGACTCGTACGCGATGGCCGCACTGCGCGCACCGCTGTTGGCATCGGCAGCCGGACGTGCAGCCTGCAGGCGCGCGTGAAGATCTTTCACCGGCAGCGCATAGAGTTCGGGCAGCGTGAGGCCCCTCCATCTCCAGCACAGAGATTCCGGTTGCAGACGGGTGCCTCCACAGGCGGGGCAGGGATTGTAGGCGCGATAGCGTGAGAGAAACACGCGCACGTGCATTTTGTAGGTGTTCTTCTCGAGCCATCGGAAGAATCCGCGAACGCCATACCAGGCCTTGGGCCACTCCTTGCCGTTCTCGCCGTAGCCGTCCTCGCCGTCGATGACAAAGCGTCGTTGCTCGTCGCTCAGTTGAGAGAACGGCACATGGGTGGGAATCTTCTTCTTACGGGCGACGCGCACCAAGTCCTCCTTTGAAGCGCCATAGACTTCGCCCTCCCAGCACTTGATGGCGCCTTCATCGATGGAGAGATTCCCATTGGGAATGGCCAGGCGGTAGTCGATCTCGATGATGCGTCCGAAGCCGCGGCACTGGGGGCAGGCGCCGAGCGGAGAGTTGAAGGAAAACAGGGCCGGTGACGCTGCGCGGAAGGTGCGCCCGCTCGACGGCGAGTGGAGTCCGCGCGAATAGTGGCCGACCTCCGCCAGCGATTCGCCGTCGAACAGCCGAACCTGGCCCTGTCCGAAATGCATCGCGGTCTCGACCGCTTCCAGAAAGCGAACCTTGTTGTCGCCCGCCACGACGAGCCGGTCCTGGGCGACGATGATCATCTCCTGCTTCTTGAGCGGCGCCTGATTCCTCAGCAGATCCTCGATGCGGTGGATCGAGCAATCCGGAGGCGAGGATGACTTGGAGTCGCCGACCAGGACACGCACATAGGCCTGGCCCTTGAGGTTGGTGAGGATCTCCTCCCAGGTGAGATTGGACGGCTTGCGGACAGCAAAACCGACGATCAATGGCCTGTTGCGCTGGGCCCCCATGGCTTTTTCCCAGATCGATTGCGGCGTATCGTCCTCCACCTTTTCGCCGCTGACCGGATCGAAGCATTCAGCCACGTGGCTGAACCAGACCTTGAAGTAGTCGGTCAGCTCCGTGATGGTTCCGACGGTGGAGCGCGACGTCTTGACGGTGTTGCTCTGCTCGATCGCGATCGAAGGGCGGACATTTTCAATCGCGTCGACCTTGGGCTTGTCGAGAAGATCGAGGAACTGTCGCGTGTAGGCGCTGAATGTCTCCACGTACCGGCGCTGGCCTTCGGCATGCAGGGTGTCGAAAACGAGGGATGACTTGCCCGCACCGCTCAGTCCGGTGACTACGATGTATTTCCCCAGCGGAAGATCCAGGTCGAAACCCTTGAGGTTGTTCTGTCGCACTCCGCGAAGGCGGATGCACTCCGGACGGGAGGAGACGGATCGAGTCGAAGCGGAACGGATTGCTGGAGAAACGGAATCCACAAGATCACGAAGGCGATGCTCGCGAAAAACACAACTGCACGCACACTCCAGGTGGGCGAACTGCCGGGAGCGAGTGCTCAGGAGTGGCCGGGAGCACGGGCCGTCGTCAGCGCCAGAGTCGCGCCTGGCGATTCGATGGCCTTGACCATCGCCGGTCCTGGACGGGAGTCGGTAATCACGGTGAATCGGCGGTCGAAGGCTGCTGTCAGGGCAAGCGCCTTGCGTCCGAACTTGGTGTGATCCAGCGCAAAGATGCTGTGCTCGGCCGCGGCAATCATCCGACGCTGGGCTGCAACAATGTGGGCGTTGTGATTCCAGACACCCGCCTCCGTAATTCCCGCGCCGCCGAGGATCGCCAGATCGGCGTGAATCTGTTCGAGTGACTGCTCGCACAGGGGGCCGACGAGCACACCGAGGCGGCTGTACACAATGCCCCCCGTGACAATGGTCTCGACGGTTCCGACGTCGCCGAACAGTCCTGCAATGGGCAGCGAATTGGTGATGACCTGCAGGCGCTTGCCGGTCAGCAGACGGGCTACCGCGTAGGTGGAAGTCCCCCCATCGAGGATGACCGTCATTCCCGGCTGCACGCGCTCCGCGATCGCCGAGGCGATCGCAAACTTCTCCGCAGCCATGCGCTCGTCCCGCGCGATGAAATCGTATTCGCGTGCGATCTCATCCGTCTCGACGAGCGACGCACCGCCGTGGTGCCGCCGCAGCAGTCCCTTTTCCTCCAGTTCGTCCAGCGCACGTCGCACCGTGGAGAGCGAAATTGAAAACTGGCGCGCGAGCGTATGAAGGTCCGCATAGCGGTGTTCGCGGATGTGTTTCTCGATCAGATCAAGGCGCTGCTTGTTTGTCATAGGGAGGAAACGCGGGTGCGGAGGCGGGCAAATAATTCAAGATAGGCAGCGGTCTGGCGCTGCGGCGAAAAGTGCGCGAGTGCATGGGATCGAACCCGACGCGATTCCGCTTTTAACGTCTCGCGGTCCGTGATGAATCGTGACACTTGCGCTAGAAACGCGTCGCGGTTGTCGCGCGGCACCACGATTCCGCCGCATTCGTGTACGCCCGTCACCTCGTACGCAATCGACGGCAGGCCATGCGCGTGCGCTTCGATCAGGAAATTTGAAAGCGATTCGCTGGTCGAAGACAGAACGGCGACGTCCGCTGCGCGATAGAGCGCGGCCGGATTCTCCTGAAACCCGAAAAACCGGATGCGTTGCGACAGTCCCTTTCGAGCAACCCATTCCTCGCATTGCCTGCGCGTCACGCCTTCGCCGACAAACCAGAGCTGCCATGAAGGCTCGCGCGGCAGTCGGCTCGCGATCTCAATCAATTCCCTTTGGTTCTTTTCTGGGCGAAACATGCCCACACAAAGCAGCACAAGGGCATCCGCACCGACACCTTCGCGAAGGGCAATCACAGGTCCCGTTGCTTCAGCCGCAGAAGCCTCCTTTGTCTCGGGCGGAAAGACGAGGGCATTGTGAATCACGCTCGTCCTCTCCTCAGCGATGCCATGCGCGGATACCAGGAGACGGCGCGACTCCTCGCTGTTTGCGACGACATGAGCCACACGCCGCAGGGATCGACGGAAAAGCCAGGGCAGGGACTTTCCGGTTCGCAGGGTTGCAATGACCCGTGCTCGAGGGATTGCCTTGGCAAGTCTTCCACCGTAGCAGTTGGCCATGCGGCCCATGCACAGGATCACATCCGGTCCCCAGGCGCGTGCCGTGCATGTCAGGCCGGGTGCAAACCAGTCCCACCTACGATCCTTCGATTGCAAGACAAGACGTTCAACGCGAGTTGATGGCATTGAATCAAGCGCGCCTCCGGGCCGGAACGTGAGCAATGCCACACCATGACCTGCG
Source organism: Verrucomicrobiota bacterium (assembly GCA_963205455.1). GTDB lineage: Bacteria > Verrucomicrobiota > Verrucomicrobiia > Opitutales > Opitutaceae > UBA6669. The sequence goes on along the minus strand of CAUJJL010000086.1, from coordinate 76,736 downwards.
TCGGAAAAGGCGTTGGCAAGAAGGCAGCTCTGGCGCTCGGTTCCGCCATTGCGGAGAAAATCCTGCAGGATAAGGATTTTCAATCGACGGCCGGGCGCGGGCGAAACATCGTCCGGGCGTGACGATGCATCCGCTGATTTCGCTGCTGTTTCGCTGGGCCGTGCTGGCATTGGGGGTCGTGCTGTCCGCAGAGATTGTGCCGGGAATCGATTATGACACGAACCGGACCCTGATCGCGGTCGTGGTTCTGCTGAGTCTGCTCAATACGCTGATAAAGCCGTTGCTGGTTCTGTTCACGCTGCCGTTCATCATGATGACGATGGGATTGGGAGTGCTGCTGATCAACGCGTTGTTATTCCTCTTTGTCGGCCGTATCATCAATGGTTTTCATGTGGCCGGTTTTTGGTCGGCCTTGGGTGGAGCAGTCATCGTCAGTTTGACCCACGTGATTGTTGCCCTGTTTTCACAGGGCAGGGGTCCCCGTCCGCCCCGCGGGCAGAGGCGCGGTGGCGCAGGAAAGCGGGCGGATTCGGACGTCATCGACGTCTGACCAGTTTCAACTTGCCGGGTTTCCCGGCGAGAGAGAACGTTTCATCATGGCTGAAACTACGGAATACGACCTGATTGTGATCGGTGGCGGGCCCGCAGGCTATGCGGGGGCAATTCGCGCCGGTCAGCTCGGCAAGAAAGTCGCGTGCATCGAGCTCGAACGCGCAGGGGGCACGTGCCTCAACTGGGGCTGCATTCCCACCAAGGCCCTGCTCAAAAGCGCGGAATTGTACCAGAAAATGAAGAAGGCCGAGATCTACGGCCTCGGCGCCAAGGAGGTCTCGTTTGATTTCGCCAAGGTCATGGAGCGTTCACGCAGCGTATCTGCGCAAATGGCGAAAGGTGTCGAGTTCCTGTTCCGCAAGAACAAGGTCGACTACATCGTCGGCAAGGCGCAGGTCAGCGCCCCGGGCCTGGTGTCTCTCACCGAAGGCGAGCAGAAGGGAAAATTCTTCAAGACAAAGAACATCCTCCTCGCCACCGGATGTCGGATGCGCCGGATTCCCGGCATCGATTACAATGCCCGCAATGTGCTGACCTCGCGCGAGGCGCTCGCCTCCACCACGCTCCCGAAGTCGGTCATCATCGTGGGCGCGGGAGCGATCGGAATCGAGTTTGCCTATTTCTACAACGCTTTCGGTTCCGCCGTGACCGTTGTCGAAATGCTCCCACAGGTCCTTCCGGTGGAGGATGAGGAGGTGTCCAAGGCACTGCAGCGTTCCCTGGAGAAACAGGGGATCTCCTTCCGGATCGGTGCGACCTGCGACAACTACCGCATTTCCGACAACGCCGTGAAGGTGACGGTCACCCAGGGAGGCAAGTCCGAGGAACTGGAGGCCAATGCGCTCCTGTCCGCGATCGGTGTGGTTCCCAATCTCGACGGAGCGCTTGCACCAAACGTGAAGCTGGACCTTGATCGCAACTACCTGAAGGTTGGCGATGACTATCAGACGAGCGTTAAGGGCATCTATGGCGCTGGTGACATCATCGGCCCTCCCTGGCTGGCGCATGTTGCCACGTTTGAGGCCGTGAATGCCGTCAACGGCATGTTTGGTCACAGCAAGCCGAAACGCGTGAAGCATTTTCCCGGCTGCACCTACTGCCAGCCCCAGGTTGCCAGCACAGGGCTCACGGAAAAGGCGGCCAAGGAGAAAAAACTGGATTACAAGATCGGCAAGTTCCCCTTTACGGCATCGGGCAAGGCCGTTGCCTCCGCGGAAAGCGAGGGCTTCGTCAAGGTCATCAGCGATGCAAAGACCGGGGAGATCTATGGCGCGCATATTCTCGGCAGCGAAGCAACCGAGCTCATTGCCGAGTACGGACTCGCGATGGATCTCGAGGCCACCGTCGAGGAAATCCACCACACGATTCACGCCCATCCGACCCTGAGCGAAGCCATCATGGAAGCCGCGGCGGCAACGACCGGCGAAGCGATCCATATCTGACCGCGGCGCGTTTTGCATCGGGAAGAAATTGAGCACCTGGTTACCTGGCGCTGCACTCACCGTGCGCAGCACAGTAAGTGTGAGAAGAGTGAGGGGCTCCTGTTCAACGATTCTGGGATTTCGGAAAAGGCACTCGCAAGTGGAGGAGGTTCAGCCTACTCTTGGGACATGATGCGCAAAATTTTTGCCCCTTTCGGCTGGAGTCTGCCTCAACAAGTCAGCCTGATCCTCGCATTGGCTACGGTCATGATTGCGTCGGGTGTGGCTGCGTCCGCCGCTCCTGCAAAAAACATACTCTTTATTGTCGTTGACGATCTCAACACGGTACTTGGCTGTTACGGCGATCCTCTCGCAAAGACCCCAAACATCGACCGGCTTGCGGCCCGTGGCGTGCGTTTCAATCAGGCCTCGTGTCAGTACCCGCTTTGCAATCCCAGTCGCGTTTCCTTCCTCAGCGGCCGCCGTCCTGAATCGACCGGCGTCTACATCCTCGCCACGTCGGCGCGAAAGGCGATGCCGGATGCGGTCATGCTGCCCCAGTTCTTCCGGCAGCACGGCTACTTCACCGTCGGCGCGGGGAAGATCTTCCACACTGCGCAGGTGAACGATCCTGCATCCTGGGACCGCTATTCTGATGGCAACGGCGAAGATCCCCAGGAGCAGCAGGCGATCAAGGACCGGTATGGCAAGGGAGACGGTCGACCGGCCTGGACAATCCTCGACGGCGATGGAACCAGGACGCGCGACGGCATCACCGCGTCGACAATCGGTGGATTGCTTGCGGACAGAAAAGCCGACGCGCGACCGTTCTTCTTCGCCGCGGGCTTTCACAAACCCCATCTGCCATGGACAGCACCCCGGCGCTTTTTTGATCTCCATCGTGAGAAGGATTTCGAAAAGGGGCCCGAACCGGCGATGAAGGGAATTCCGCCCATCGCAATGCAGACCGAGCTCACAGGATTTGCGCAGCCCGACTCACCGGCGGGTGCCCGGCGTGCCTATTATGCCTGCGTTTCGTTTACGGACCACCAGGTTGGGCTGCTGCTGGATGAACTGGATCGCCAGGATCTGTGGAAAAACACGATCGTGGTGTTCTTCAGCGATCACGGTTTTCATCTGGGCGATCATGGTGGACTTTGGGCCAAGCTTAGCGCGTTCAATGCCTCGATCCGCGTGCCGCTGATCATCGCCGGTCCGGGGGTGCCTGCGGGTCGGACCGTCGAGGATCCTGTTGAACTGATCGATTTGTATCCGACACTTGTCGCCATGGCGGGACTACAGCCGCCACAGGGGCTGGACGGACGTTCGCTGATGGATCGCTGGCAGGGCGCCCCGAGCAAAGCACATCCGGCCTACAGTCTGGTTTTTCATTACGATGTCGCCCACAAGACGGATGTCATGGGGCGGTCGGTCATCATGGGAGCCTCACGCTACACGACGTGGGACAATGGAGCCCAGGGCCGTGAGCTCTACAACTGGTCGACGGACCCCGGTGAGTACGTCAATCGCGTCGATGATCCGGCGGCACATGACTCGGTCATGCGGGGAGAGGCTCTTTTGAAGAGGATTCCCGAGCCGAAACCTGGTCCTTCTCAGCGCCCCCGCGCCTTGCTGCCTCCCAAGGGTAAAAAATAGACGCGTTGTCGGCTCTCAATCCCGCAGCCGACGGGCTGCGCAGGCGGACGCCTTGTTCCAGAGTGCCGGGCGAATCCCAGCCCTTGCTGAAAGAAGGCAGATCAGAGTGGATTCTCATGCTTGACAGATACTGCTCATCTGATCAGTAGTGATCATGTGAGCAGTAAATTGACCGAGACACAGGAGGCGATCCTTGCCTTCATGGTGAGCCACCAGGCGGAAAAGAGCCGCCCCCCTTCGCTCCGTGAGATTGCGGAGAAGTTCGGTTACGCGAGCTCCAATGCGGCGCGCAGTCATGTGCTTGCGCTGGTCCGCAAGGGCTGTGTCACCGACACCGGCGACGGACGCAGTTATGCGGCGAAGGTGAAGGAGTTGCAGGGGCAGCTCTTTACCGTGCCGGTGTACGGTGTGATACCGGCGGGACTTCCTGCCGACAATGCACCCGAGGCGGACGAAACGGTGCGCATAGATCCGGCCGCATTCCGCCTGCGATCCCTACGCGGGGTCTTCGCCCTGCATGTGCGCGGCGATTCGATGGTCGACGCCCAGATTGCCGATGGCGACATCGCCCTCCTCCGCAAGGAGGAAGCCCGGCCCGGCCAGATCGTCGCTGCCCTGATCGACGGAGCCTCCACGCTCAAGCGCCTCGTCCGCGAGGGCAGGCGCACCTACCTGCGGGCGGAAAACCCGCGCTACCGCGATCTCATTCCCGCCGAGAGCCTGTTGATCCAGGGCGTCCTCGTCGGGGTGGTCGGGCGCGGCAAACGATGAATCCTCCGTCCGCCACGCCATCATGTCCGCCGGTTCCGACAGGGTCGTGGCCTTGCGCCGTCTGCTCGACGAGCGGTTTCCGCCTGCGCGTCGCCACGACAGCCGGAGGATTCCCACGGGAGTTCCCGCCGTCGATGACGCCCTCGGGGGCGGCCTGCAGACCGGCACCCTGACGGAGTTTGTTTCAGAGCATCCCAGCGCGGGTTGCCAACTGAGTCTTGCCGCCCTGCTTGCCTCCACACGAGCCAACCGGCAGCGCGTGGCACTGGTCGATGCCGCCCAGTCCTTCGACATCGAGGGGTTCGACGATGCTGCAATCGCACATATCGTCTGGGTGCGTTGCGAATCGCTCGATGCCTGCTGGCGTGCGGCGGATCTCGTTGCGCGCGACCCCAACTACGCGGTCAGCGTGATCGATGTCCGCGGATTTCCCGAGGGGATGCTGCTGCGTGTGCGCGATTCCATCTGGACACGACTCCAGCGCGCCTGCGAACAGGCCGACACGGCGCTGCTTGTGCAGACAACAACGGCCCTGGTGCCAAACGCCGCCAGGCGCCTGGCTTTCTCCCTTCCGTTGCCGGTGGACGCCCTGACAACAGGACGCGCGGAACTGATTGCGATGCTTCCGGTGGAACTCAAGCGCCAGCGTTACCGTGCCCGGGAGCACGCGGGATGATGTTCGCAGTCCTTCAGATTCCGGATTTTCCGCTGCACTCCCTGCTGCGGTTCAATCCCGCTCTCCGCGGCGAACCCGTGGCCGTGCTTGAGGGGGAAGGCCGACGGGCACGCATCGCCCATCGGAGCATCGAGGCTGCTCGCATTACCCCCGGAATGACGGCGGCCCAGGCCATTGCCGAATGTGCGGCGCTGCAACTGGTGTGTCCCTCGCTGGCTGGAGAGCGCGAAGCGGGAGCGCTGCTCCTGACGGCAGGCTGGTCACTGGCACCTCGGGTCGAGGCCACCACAAGGGGGAGCGTCACCGTGGATCTCGCAGGCGTGGACCTGAAGCGCCTGCGGCAGCGAATCCCGGCGTTGCGTGCCGGCATGGCCGCCGAAGGGCTGCCCTTGGAGGTAGGTGTCGGGCCAACCCCGCTGATCGCCCGTTATGCGGCGCAGCAGACCGGGCCGGAGTCGGAGTGCTGGGTGGATGACATCCGCGCGTTCCTCAAACCACTGCCGATCGAGTGGCTGGATCCCATGGAGAGGGAGCGACAACTCCTTCAGGATCTGGGGCTGCGAACCTTTGGTGCCATCACGGCGTTTCCGCGTGCGGCCTTTGCCAGCCGTCTCGGCGTCCGGGGCGAGGAACTCTGGGCCAAGGCGGCCGGAGAGTATCTCAGGCCGATCCAGCCCGCGCCACATCCGGTGCGTCACCGCGCTGAAATGGACCTGGAGGAGCCCGTTGAAACCCTCGAACCCCTGCTGTTCGTGCTGCGGCGTTTCTGCGAACGCCTGGCGCTCGAGGTGGGACAGTTTGGCGGCGGCACCTCGCGTCTCACACTCAGCCTCAGGCTCGACAACGAGAAGGAATGGGCGCGCGACTTCGATCTGCCCGAAGCGACCGCGCGCGCAGAACTGCTCTTTTCGGTTCTCGAAAATCATCTCGCGACGCTGCATACGGATTCACCGATCATCGGCGTTGCACTTGAGGCCTATCCTGCGCGCCGGTCCCAGATGCAGGAGGGGCTCTTTGACACCGGACTCAGGGATGCGGCGATGTTTTATGCGACCCTCGGCCGACTCGCCGCGGTTGCAGGGGCAGGAAACGTCGGCACGCCGCGTCAGTCGAACAGCCACCGTCCCGACTCCTTTTGCCTCGTTCCGCCCTCCGCCGCAGTGCCGGAGCAGCCCGTGCGGGCTGCCCCGTCGGCAGCCGGTCCGATGCTGCGCCGCCTGCGCCCGCCGCAGGCCGCCACGGTGGAGCTCACGGACGCTCGGCCGAGTTTCCTCATTTCCCCGCTGGTGCGGGGTGAGGTCACCGTTCTCCGGCGCCCGGTCTGGATCAGTGGAGATTGGTGGACTGCGGCATGGTCCAGGGAAGAATGGGATGTTCGTATCGGCCTCAGCCTCTACCGGCTGCTTCATGATCCGGAGGGCTGGTTCATCGAGGGGATCTATGATTGATGGCCTACGTCGAACTGCATGCACGATCGGCGTTCAGTTTCCTTCGCGGAGCCTCGAGCCCGGAGGAACTGGTCAGCGCCTGCGCCGATTCCCAGGTGTCAGCGGTAGCCCTGTGTGAACGCAATGGTGTCTATTCGGCGGTGCGTGCGCACATGGCCTCGAAGGAGAAAGGGGTACGGGCGATTGTCGGTTCGGAGGTCGTGATGGAGGATGGCGGAGTCGTGCCGCTGCTGGTGGAAAACCAGGCGGGTTATCGCAATCTTTGCCGACTGCTGACGCGCGCAAAGCTTCGTTCTGCGAAAGGGGGTGGGGCCGCAACCTGGGAGGAACTCGAGAGCCATGCGGAGGGGCTTGTGGCCCTCACGGGTGATGAGGAGGGACCGGTTCGGCGTGCGTGGCGACGCGGCGATCCAGCCGGTGCCGAAGAAGCGGTACGCAAACTCCTGCGCATTTTTCCGGATCGAGTGCACATGGAGATCCAGCGTCATCGGCTTCGCAATGAGGACATCGAGGAAGCCCGGCTGATCGGTCTCGCGCGCAGGTTCGGCCTGCCTCTGCTCGCCACAAATGGGGTTGTCTATCACGTGAAGGAGAACCGTCGTGTCGCCGACGCGTTCACCTGCCTTCGCGAGGGCCGCACCCTCGACACTGCAGGCCGCATGCTGGAATCCAACGCCGAGCGCTGCATCAAGTCACCGCCACAGATGGAGGCGCTGTTTGCCGATCTGCCCGAGGCTGTCCATGCGACCTCCCGCCTGGCCGAGCGCCTCAACTTCGGGCTGCACGAACTGGGTTATCGCTTCCCGGATTTTCCGGTGCCACCGGGCGAAAACGTCGATTCGCATCTGAGGAAACTGACGTATCTTGGCGCGCGTGATCGTTACCCGGCGATCGGAACGGAGGTTCGTCGACAGCTCGACAAGGAGCTGACGGTCATCGGCAGGCTGGGCTTTGCGGGGTATTTTCTCATTGTTCGGGACATCTGCTGCTTCTGTCGCGAGCAGGGCATACTTGTGCAGGGACGCGGATCCGCGGCGAACTCTGCGGTGTGTTATTCGCTCGGCATCACGGCTGTGGATCCCATCGGACAGAAACTCCTGTTTGAGCGGTTTCTCTCGGAGGAGCGCACCGGGTGGCCGGACATCGACCTGGATCTTCCCTCCCGCGAACGCCGCGAAAGCGTGATCCAGGAAGTCTACCGACGCTATCCCGGACGCGCGGCGATGACCGCCAACGTCATCACCTATTCGGGGCGCAACACCCTGCGTGAAATGGGCAAGGTACTCGGATTTTCCGAGGATGTGCTCGACCGGTACACCTCACTGTATGCGGGTGGCGATCATCCCGAGACCGTGGATTTCGTCGGACAACTCAAGCTGGCCGGCATCTCGAAAGCCCACCCCAGAACCGTGCACCTGATCGATCTTGTTCGACGCGTGCGATCACTGCCGCGGCATCTGGGACAGCACTCCGGCGGCATGGTCCTGTGCGCCGGTCGTCTTGACGACGTTGTGCCGATGGAAAACGCGGCGATGGAAAACCGCACGGTGATTGAGTGGGACAAGACCGATTGCGAAGAGATGGGAATCGTGAAGGTTGACCTCCTGGGGCTCGGCATGATGAAGGCCGTCGAGGAAACACTCACGCTCTGTCGACAGAGGGGCCGCCCGGTCGACCTCGCCTGCATGCCGAAGGATGACGCGCCCACCTACGACATGCTTTGCAAGGCGGACACGATCGGGCTTTTTCAGGTGGAGTCGCGCGCACAGATGGCCACCCTTCCACGGTTCAGGCCGCGCACCTTCTACGACCTCGCGCTGCAGGTTGCGATCATCCGCCCCGGGCCGATCCAGGGTGATGCAATTCACCCGCTGATCGAGCGTCGCACCCAGCGTCAACCCGTAACTTACTGGGATCCCCGTCTCGAACCGATCCTTGAGCGTACCTACGGGGTCGTGCTCTTTCAGGAGCAGCTCCTTCGCATCGCGATGGAACTCGCCAATTTCTCCGCGGGGGAGGCGGACGAACTCCGCCGGTCCATCGACTTCAAGCGGAATCAGGAACGCATGAAGAAGATGCAGGAGAAGCTTCGCGGCAGGCTGCTGGGGAATCAAACGAGCACCGGTGCGACCGACCGCATTCTTCAGGCACTCGGGTCGTTTGCGCTGTATTCGTTTCCCGAATCACACGCACTATCCTTCGCACTGATTGCCTATGCCTCCGCCTATCTGAAGATGCACCGCGCCGTGGAGTTCTATACGGCGCTCCTGAATGCCCAGCCCATGGGATTCTATGCACCCGCAACGCTGGTGCAGGATGCGCGACGGCACGGCCTCAGCGTGCGTCCTGTGTGTGTCGAGAAATCGCAGGGCGGAGCGAGCGTCGAGTCGGACACGGCGTTCAGAATTGGACTCCGCTCGGTGGGGGGCCTGCGTGAGGCGAGCATCGCCGCGATCCTGCGCGCGCGTTCAGAACGACCGTTTGAGTCTCCCGCCGATTTTGTCCGCCGCACCGATGTAAATACCCGGGAATCCCATGCACTCGCCTCATCCGGCGCGCTCAATGCGCTTGCCGGAAGCCGACGACAGGCCCTCTGGGAAACCGCAGCCGCTGATCTGGCGTGCGATCTGTTTGCTGGCGTTAAGTCCTGCGACGCCTCCGCAGAACTGCTCACGCCGATGCCGGTTCTCGAGCGGATCAAGGCCGACTTCGCCGTTTTGTCGCTCACCACGGGGCAGCATCCGATGAAGCACATCCGCACACGCTTTCCCGATCTGTGGTGCGCGGATGAACTCGTTTTGGGAAGAGACGGCGAGCGCATCCGTATCGGCGGATCCGTGATCTGTCGGCAGCGACCGAGTACCGCCAAGGGCGTTGTGTTTCTGTCGCTCGAGGACGAGTCCGGCGTTGCCAACGCGATCATCTCCTCAGCCCTGTTTGAGCGCGAACGCCTGGTCATCACCCAGAATCCCGCCTTGATCGTGGAAGGCAAAATCCAGCGGCGGCAGGGGGTGATCCATGTGAAGGCGGAAAGGGTTCGTGCGCTGCGTTGCGATGACCTACCGGAGCAGGCGAGTCATGATTTTCACTGAGCGGGGAATTTGACCGCACGGGAGACGCCGATCCGCCCGGCAAACGACGAGATTGTCCTTGGGACAATCGGCACGCCTCGGCTTCTCAGGGGACGTTGCCATTCCGGATCGAAATCTTCTGGTTCATGCCCAGCCTGATGACTTCGTCCAGGGGGCCGGAGACGTTCACTTCAAAATCAATCCGGTCAACTGCCGAAGCAACCGCAGGTCGCGCTGAGATCCGCACGGTTGCGCTGCGCCCCAGGGCGTCACCCTCAGGATACACTTCGGCGCTGAGTGTCTCTACCTGGAGGCTCATCAGCCCCATCTCGATCTGCCGCAGGGTCTCATAGGCGGGGTTCGGCGGACAAAACCATTTGTGCAATGGGCCCGTCCACGAGGGAAGAATCGTGAGGCGTTCTGGTGTGTGCGACGTCAGGAATCCCGGCTGCGGGGTAAAGCGTATTTCCACCGACTCCGGGCGCTCTATTTGGAATCTGCCGTTGCCCAGCCTGAAGCCTTCTCCTGGCCTCCAGCCAATACGGATCTCACCGCTCACGCGTCCCCTGGCCTCGGCGATGACGTCGGGCAGCAGGGCGCTGATCTCCTTCAGGTTGAGATTGGATAGGTGAACCGCTGCACTGACGTCGCCCGAAAACATCGCATCCAGAGGGAAACGCGCGTCGCGCAATTCAACCGTGCCGCCGAGCACACCAACGCGTGCGCTCCTGATGTGAACCTCGCGATCTTCCGTGACCGCGAAATCCACGCGCCCCAGGTGGGCGGCGATTCCGCTGAAGCTGGCTTCGATGAATGTGAGCGAAGGGAATCCGATTGACCGAAAAGGGACGGGACCCTCGAACTCCCCAGAAAGATCGATCCCCGCAACACGAAGAGCGCGGGATTCACTGGCCAGGGTGGCATTCGACAGATGCACGTCGACACGGCCATTCACGTTTCCTCGGATCAGTGTTCCGCTGCCTTGTCCGCGAAGTTCGCCCATCATTATCAAGTCACCCAGTGTATCGCGAAATCCCGGGAGGCCGGCCAGCGATGAAAGCCATGTCTGGATTGCAAGGCTTGCGGAATCCAGGGTCCAGTGTCCCATTCCCGGAGTCGTGCCCAACCTGAGTTGACCCTGCAAGGACAGTCCTGATCCTTCAACAGATCCGTCGAGGATGCGTTCGTTCGTCGTCGAGGAGGGAGGTCTTATCACCGCTTTCCACTTGAGTTCGGGCAATCCCTTGAAATGGATTACGCCGTTCGCTTCCGTCGCAAGGTCGCGGGTTTTCGAAGCTGCATAAACTGGAATTCCTCCCAGGGTCAGGAATACAGCGAGAAGATGTGCGATGGAGGTCAGAGGCGGTACAGGTTCGCAAGCGTGAATGGGATTCAAATTTGCATCAAGTACACGTCGACTGGGGTGAGAAATTGAAGGATTGGCGAAATTTGATCTGTCGCAGCGCGAAAACCTGGTTACATCGGTCCCATGAATCGCGTTTCCCCTCCCGTACTTGGCATGATTGTCGCCATCCTGCTGATCCTTGCGCAACGCGCGTGGTCGGGAAGCGCCTCGGCCTTGGGGTTTGATGAATCGCGCCTGCATCGGCTGGATGCGGTGATTGATGAAACCATTGCGGACAAGAAGCTCGCGGGAGGGGTGATCTACATCGCGCGCGATGGCCAGATCGCGCAATTGAAGGCCTACGGCATGCAGGACATCGAGAAGCGGAAACCGATGCCTGTGGACGCCATTTTTCGCATCGCTTCGATGAGCAAGGCGGTGACATCCGTGGCGGCGATGATCCTCTACGAGGAGGGAAAGTTCATGCTGCACGATCCGATTTCCAGGTTCATTCCAGGGTTCAAGAACTCTGTTGTGGCGGTGCCGGCTCCAGAGGACGGAAGTGCACGCGGCAGGAAATTCGTCACGGTTCCCGCGAAGCGGGGCATCCAGATCCGAGATCTGCTTACCCATACCGCCGGTCTGACCTACGGAACCGGGCTGGCGGCTGATTTGTACAAGGAGGCGGGATTGTCCGGTTGGTATTTCGCGAACAAGAACGAAACGATCGGCGAAGCGGTCGATCGTCTGGCGAAGCTTCCGCTCCACGGACAGCCAGGCGAGTCATGGCAATATGGATACGCCTCGGATGTTCTGGGACGCCTTGTGGAAGTGGCTTCGGGCATGCCGCTCGACCGCTTTGTGAAGGAGCGCATCACCGATCCGCTCCGCATGCCTGACACTTGTTTTTTCCTCCCAGTGGAGAAGGCGGATCGCCTCGCACCCGTCTATGGAATGAAGGACGGCGTGCTCACTCTTCAGGAAACGTCCGCGACGAGCGACTATATCCACGGACCGCGCAAGTGTTTCTCGGGTGGTGCGGGGCTCCTGTCCACCATCACAGACTACGGCCGCTTCCTGCAGATGCTGCTCAACGGAGGTGAACTTGATGGCGTCCGCATCCTCGGTCCCAAGACCGTTGAACTCATGCACGCGAATCACACCGGAAAGAAATACGAGCGCGACACGAGTGCATTCGGATTGGGATTCTGGGTTAACGATGACTTGGGCTACTACGGCGAACTTGGGACGGAGGGAGCGTATGGCTGGGGCAGCGCCTATTTTCCCCAGTACCTGATCGATCCAAAAGAGCGGCTGGTCGCGATTTTCATGACCCAACTGATGCCCGCGGGAGGCCTCGATCTGAACCAGAAGTTCAAGGTGCTGACCTATCAGGCCCTCATCAGGTGAGCAGCAGGCGAAGCGAGGCCGTCAGTGATTGCGGATTTCCTGCCGAGCCTTTTCAGGCAGACTCAGGAACAGTTCCTCCACTCTTGCCCTTGCCCAGGGAGTTTGCCGGAGGAAAGTGAGGCTAGACTTGATCGTCGGGTTGAACTCGAAACAGCGAATCGGCACGGATTCCGCCATTCGTCGCCAGCCAAGATTCCGCTCAAGCACTTCGAGAACCTGTTTTAGCGTCACTCCATGCAGGGGATCCTTTGGGTGCGATCGAGAGGGTATATTGTCAGAAGGGTGACTATTCATGCGTAAGAATACGTACCAAATGACAGGCCAAATACCCGTGGTAGGCGTTTGAAAACGATGGCACTTCGTGTGATGGTTCAGGTCATAAGAGAGGTAACCCCTTGATCCCATGAAAAGCCATCAGGTTCTCACTGGATTCGCAATCGCGACGTCCGTGATTGCATTGGCGGTCGCCGACCCGGGCAACGCACCGGCTCCGGCGGCCTCAGATTCCGTCATGGCTCCTGACGACGATCGCGATGCGGTTGGAGTATCGCTTTCGGAGAAGGACATCGATGAGCTGCTGGCTCCGCTGGCACTTTATCCGGATCCGCTCATTGCCATCATTCTGCCCGCGGCCACGGCACCGTCAGACGTCGTTCTTGCTTCCCGATACCTGACGTCGCACCCGAAGTCTACGGCCTTCGATGACCAACCTTGGGAGGATGCCGCTCGCAGTCTTGCTCGTTATCCTGAAGTCATCAAATGGCTGGATGAGAATCTGGGATGGACGAAGCGGTTGGGTGAAGCGTTTCTGCGTCAGCCGGTGGATGTCATGAACGGGATTCAGCGTCTTCGCGCGAAGGCCCGTGCGTCCGGAGCGCTTGCGAGCAACAGCCAGCAGACCGTGGTGGAAGATTCGGATGTCATCCGCATTGTTCCCGCCCAAGCCGATCTCATCTTTGTCCCGCGCTACGATCCCTTTGCGGTCTACATGGGATACTCCTATGCGTGGCAGGGCCCGTTGATCAGTTTTGGCATAGGGTTTCCGCTGGGATATTGGGCGGCGTATGATTGCGACTGGCACCGACGCCGAGTTTGCGTCGTCGGGAGGGAATACAGGATCCGCGTTTGGAACGACTGCCGGATTGGGCGGATCCCGCTCCATGACTATCGTGCGGATCACCGGCACGCCGGGCAATGGAACGTGTGGCGCTCCAGAAGTATTGCGACCGTCTCGAATGCTCACCGGCATCCCCAGTCGGACGGCTACGCCAGGAGGGTTTACCCAAATCAACGGTCCGCGACATTGCCTTCAAATCCGCATTCGTGGAATTCATCCAGTGGGGTGATCAGGCCGCAGGATTCTCGTTCCACTACCGACGTGCCTTCAAGGGTCTCACGGCAACCGGGATATGAGCATGGCAGGGTGTCGCGGGATCCGCATCAGACCCAGACGCTGCCTCTTTCCTCACAGGCACGCGCAGGCCGCAGCCAGAGGGGATCGCAGACACCTCAACCGGGCGACGCCAATTTCATGGGACCTGTGACAACACAAGACCGGCAGCGTGCGCAATCGAGCGCAGGCTACCGGCGCACCGTAGCCCCCGCACCACCGCAATCTTCCCGCAATTCAGTTCCGGAGCGCTCATCCTACCCGACCCGGACGGAATCACCTCCGACGTTCCGACGTGAAAGCATATCCCCTCCGGCCCAGGCCCGAGCCTATTCGGGAAGATCCGCTTCGATTGATCGGCCCACCGTACAGCACGTCGACTGACGAGCCTTGCGCGATATATGAAGGTTCCAATGCCGGACCTCACCTGAGGATTTAGTTTTTTTCGGGCCAGTGCTTGAGGAAGTCTAGCTGCGCATCGCAATCGGCAATTCCCGGGCGCTCCGGATCGACCAGAAAACGGAGCGGATAGGCAGGCATGATTTCGAGAATGGTGACCCGTGTGAGGTCGATCGAAAAAATTGCCCGCCATGCGCCGCAGCCGATTTCAAATCCGCCGGAGCGCCTTTTCTTGATACGTCGGGACCGGTGCGGAGAGGGATCGCGGCCCAGCAATTCGCACATGCGGTCGGAGAAATCTACATTCCAGGTCGATCTCAGCCAATCCCGTTGTTTACGTGCCAGCGGCGCCCAATGAATCGTGAATTGCGCTGAGGCACGCTCGACATTTTCCACTTCCTCCCACCAGCCCGACTTCTCAGCAGGGAAGGCATCGTAGGCCGGGAGATAGGGTTTGATATCGAGGATTGGGGTGCCATCCACGAGGTCACAGGGGCCAACGTGAAGTGTCAGGCCGGATACTTCGATCAGCTGGACCGCAGAGATGCCGATCGGATTCGGACGATGGGGGGAACGGGTGGCAAACACACCGCGCCTCACGGCAGGTCCCCGAGGAGGAAGCACCATGGGGCGCCAATTCGGGTTGCGATGAAACCACCACACCAGCCAGATCCTGGAGAACCCCTTCAAATCCCGAAGTGCTCCCTCAAATCGTGAATCTTTGCGGAGTTCGACACGATTTTTCTCAGCGATTGACTCCCTTGGTTGATGGAGCGCGTGGAACTTCAGCGTCTTCCCAGTCCGCAGCCAGCCGATGGGCTGAACGGATAGTGCGGGAGATGGAGTTTCCATGAATGTCGTACTCGCCAAACGATGCGCGATGACGTTGCAACCTTGCTGGAAATGAGCAATCCTTTGCGCATTTCCTCTCCCACGCGCTACCGTCCGCTGGCCGAGGTACAGGCAATGACGGGACCCATTCCAAAACAAATACCATGAGTAATACGTATGTTCCCATGATACCCTGCAATGTCGCAGGACCACTCGGTGTGCTTCACCTGCCGCGTCTCTGGCTCAAGGTCTCGCTCGAGGCCAGGGGCAAGATTGCTCCGGGCTATCCAGGAATCGGCAAGGGCTTCGATTCGATGGTAATTGCCGGACTCGGCCTATCACCAGAGGCTGTGAAGAAGTTCATCACCGACAAGCGACCCACGTATGGAGAGTTCGAAACCTGGATCAAGGCGCAGCCTGGCGTGAAGCTGGACCGTGCCTCCGTCAACAAGTTGAACCAGTCCATCATGGGCTATCATCACCGCGACGAGGTTCGTGCGGAAATCCTCAAGACTGCCGGGTACCCGGATGATGGATCAGTCCATGGCTCGGCTGTTGAGCTCAACGCGCTCGACGACTGGGCAGCGTTCCACGCCAGCGTTTTGAAATAGTTCACGTATCGGGATGCCGTCCTGACACGTTGCTCCGCTTTCGCCGTGGTGTAGTCTGCACCACGGCATTTTTGCGTCCACGTCCAGGGCAAAGTGCCTGCCTTGCCTTGACCGCCCGGGGGCGATGGAGAACATCGCTTTTCAACCATGTTCACGCTCCGTGGGTCGTCGGCCCTCTCTTCCTTTCGCCGCCAGAAGCTGCTCCAAGATTTTGCCGCAGCCGGGATTTCCCTCCGCGATCTTAGCGCGCATTATGTGCACCTGGTGGCACTTGAAGAAGGAAAAGGAGCTTTATCAGAAGCTGAAAACAGCACGCTGGGCCAATTGTTGACCTATGGCTCGCGTGAGCTGACGCCCCCAATGTCGGGGGAGGCGCGGGTGGTGGCGCCAAGGCCTGGAACCTTGTCGCCCTGGTCCTCGAAGGCCACGGACATCGCGCACATCTGCGGCCTTGCGAAGATCAAGCGTATCGAGCGTGTGATTCTCTACTCCTTTGCGCTCGGTGAGACCCACACCTCTGACGGAAAGGAGAAGTTCATTCAACAGGTTGGCTCACTCATCCACGACCGGATGACGCAGACCGTATTCGGGTCGCTCGACGACTGCGCGATTCTCTTCAGGCAGGAGTCGCCGCGGTCTTCGGTGCGAATTCCGGTACTTGCCGAGGGGCGGAAGGCCCTTGAATCCGCCAACCGCACGCTGGGCCTCGCCCTTGCCGATGATGAAATCATCTACCTCGTGCAGGCTTTTCGGGGGCTGGGACGGGATCCATCCGACGTCGAATTGATGATGTTTGCGCAGGCGAACTCGGAACACTGCCGCCACAAGATCTTCAACGCCACCTGGGAGATCGACGAATCGTCAATGGAAAGGTCGCTGTTCCAGATGATAAGGAACACGCATCACATGCACTCCGATGGGATTCTATCTGCCTATCGTGACAACGCAGCCGTTCTCGAAGGCAGTCAGGGAGGGCGATTTTTTGTCGATCCCGAGACCGGCATCTACCGCGCGGTTCAGGAGACGATTGACCTGCTCTGCAAGGTCGAGACCCACAATCACCCGACGGCGATTTCGCCGTTTCCGGGTGCAGCGACCGGATCCGGCGGCGAGATTCGCGACGAGGGTGCAACGGGGCGGGGATCCAAGCCCAAAGCCGGGCTCACCGGGTTTTCGGTATCCGATCTTCAACTACCCGGTGCAAGGCAACCTTGGGAAAAGGATCATGGCAGGCCTGCCAAGATCGCTTCCGCCCTCGAGATCATGATTGAAGGACCGCTGGGCGGCGCAGCATTCAACAATGAATTCGGGCGTCCGGCCATCTGCGGATATTTCCGTGCTTTTGAAATGGAAGCCCCAGGGAGGGACGGCCCGAGCCTGCGTGGTTACCACAAACCAATCATGCTTGCCGGCGGCCTTGGCAACATCCGCCGCGAACACGTGCAAAAAGGAAAGATCCTGCCTGGCGATGCGTTGATAGTCCTGGGTGGACCCGCCATGCTGATCGGACTGGGTGGCGGTGCAGCAAGTTCACTGGCGAGCGGGGCAGGGCAGGAGGATTTGGATTTTGCCAGTGTGCAACGCGACAACGCCGAGATGCAGCGCCGGTGTCAGGAGGTCATCGATCGGTGCTGGGCGCTGGGTGAAAGGAATCCCATTTCGTTCATCCACGATGTCGGAGCGGGTGGCATTTCGAACGCGTTGCCCGAACTCGTGAATGACGGCGGGCGCGGCGGTCATTTTCAACTGCGCGATGTGCCGAATGACGAACCTGGCATGAGCCCGCTCGAGATCTGGTGCAACGAAGCGCAGGAAAGGTATGTGCTGGCTGTTCCCGATGAGCACCTCGCCGCATTCGAGGCTTTGTGTCGTCGGGAGCGCTGCCCCTTTGCGGTCGTGGGACGCGCCACCGAACGCAAGCAACTCGTGCTTGAAGATTCGCACTTCAAGAACACTCCGATCGACATGCCCCTTGAGGTGCTGCTCGGAAAACCTCCCCGCATGCACAGGCGCGACCGTACGCTTGAACCGAAATTGGTGCCGCTGGTGACGTCCGGGATCTCCTTTGCCGAGGCCTTGCGCAGGGTCGTCTCCCACCCGGCGGTGGCCGACAAGACGTTTCTCATTTCCATTGGGGATCGATCCGTCACAGGACTGGTTGCCCGCGATCAGATGGTGGGTCCCTGGCAGGTGCCCGTAGCGGACTGCGGCGTAACGGCGGCAACATTCGATTCCTTTGCGGGAGAGGCCATGGCTGTTGGAGAACGCACACCGGTCGCGCTCAACCACGCGGCCGCATCCGCACGTCTCGCGGTGGCGGAGGCGCTCACCAATATCGTTGCGGCCTCGATCTCAGACCTTGGCAGGGTCTGTCTCTCTGCAAACTGGATGGCTGCGCCCGCACTCCCGGGCGAAGGCGCCGCCTTGTACGAAGCGGTGAAAGCGGTGGGGATGGAACTTTGTCCCAGGCTCGGCATCACGATTCCCGTGGGCAAGGACTCCATGAGCATGAGCACGGTGTGGAAGGACGGTTCAGCGCAGAAACGCATGACTGCGCCCGTTTCGCTGATCGTCTCTGCATTTGCTCCCTGTCGTGACATCCGGCGCACGTTGACACCCCAATTGCGCCAGACGTCGGATGTATCGCGGGATGGAATCGAAGTCGGAGAAACGGTACTTGTACTGATCGATCTCGGCCGTGGAAAGAACCGGCTTGGTGGATCCATTCTTGCTCAAGTCCTCTCGCAACTCGGCGAGGCTCCGCCTGACGTCGATTCGGCGGACGATCTCAAGGGATTCTGGAATGCGATACAGTCGCTCAACGAATCGGGTCTGGTCCTTGCCTACCACGATCGTTCAGATGGCGGGCTCGTGATTACACTCCTCGAAATGGCGTTTGCGGGCCACGTGGGTGTCGACCTTCTGCTTGGTGACGAAGCCAGAGAGCTGTCTTCACGGTTTCCCGATCTCTTTTCTGAAGAGATTGGCGCGGTGGTACAGATCAGGCGCACCGACCTCGATCGGGTCATGGCAGTCCTCGGCAGTTGGGGACTTGGAGAATGCGCCCGAGTCATCGGCCGGTTGAACGCGATGCACTCGCTACGCGTGATGGGCGGGGAGACCGTACTCTTTGAGCAGGGACTCAAGGATCTCCGCGCAAAGTGGTCGGATGTGACGCACCGCATCGCTGCGCTGAGGGACAACCCGCACTGTGCGCATGCTGAGCATGAAGGCCGCTTCGATGCCGACGATCCCGGGATCTCTCCGAAGATCACATTTCCATACCCATTCCGCTCGAGTCCGTCGTCGCCCCGAAGGTGCGCGAAGCGTCCCTCAATCGCTATACTCCGTGAACAAGGGGTCAATGGCCAGTTGGAGATGGCCGCCGCATTCGATCGTGCAGGCTTTGAATGTGTTGATGTCCACATGACCGACATTCTCAGCGGCAGGCGTACGCTCAGGGATTTCCGAGGATTGGCCGCCTGTGGTGGTTTCAGTTATGGAGATGTGCTGGGCGCTGGTCAGGGGTGGGCAAAGAGCATCCTGTTCAACTCCCGCGCGCGTGCGGAATTTTCCGAATTCTTTGCGCGCGAGGACAGCTTTGCGCTGGGTGTGTGCAATGGCTGCCAGATGATGAGCAATTTGCGGAGCATCATTCCTGGCTCGGAACATTGGCCGCGTTTTGTGCAAAACCTCTCCGAGCGCTTCGAGGCCCGTTTTGTTTCCCTCAAGATCGAAACCAGCCCGAGCATCCTCTTCAATGGCATGGAGGGTTCGATATTGCCAGTGGTGGCCTCTCACGGCGAAGGATTTGCTGAATTTTCAGATACCGCCGCGGCTGAAATGTGCAGCAAATCAGGTTATGTTACTGCGCGTTATGTCGACAATCGCCACCGGGTAACGGAGGTCTATCCCCTCAATCCCAATGGCTCACCGCACGGTATCACGGCCCTGACGACCAAAAGCGGACGGGTCACGATCATGATGCCTCACCCGGAGCGCGTGCACCGGACGTCATCGATGAGCTGGTATCCCGCTGGATGGGAGGACGACAGCCCGTGGATGAAACTCTTCTACAACGCCCGGGCGTGGGTTGGCTGAAGGGGGCGCTCAGCGGTAGCGTTGGCCGCTGGTTCCGCCGCGACCTCGTGGGCGACGATGTCAATCACTTCACCGGATTCGCTGCTCCGCGTGCCGCGCTGGTGCCGACCGATTCCGTCGGTTGAGATGCCCGTGCGGCTGAATCGCCGTCTAATGGACGCAAGGACTGCCATTGACGCAAGGACGATAGCTCCGATAAGGGCCGCAGTGAGGGCGAGAGCCCCGACCACGATGGCAATGATCATCTGCAGGAAGCGCATGGATTAAAAGACACGGGAGAGAGGGATAGGTTGCGCAAGATTGCAAGCCGTGCAAGCGGCAGTCCTTTTTGATCCATCCAGGGAATTTTCGATATAATTCGTGAAACGAAGGGTTGCGATGGCGTAGGCTTCCAGCTACTTTTCCTCAAGATCTCCGCACCGGCGTCATTACAGCCAAGGTGCAGGCCTCTCTGAGGTTTTCGGCAGCAGCGTCCGAGTGGAAATCACAGGGTGGGCCTCATCGAGGCGGACCGGAGGCGAAGCACTCTTGTTCAGATAGCTGACCTGATTCCAAGCCTGATCACGCAATCCTGTCTTACCCGTCGTCCAATCATGAATGTCGAAAACACACACCACGGAAAGATCCTGAACCATGGCAAGGGAATTGGCGGAATTTCATCGTCGGCAATCGAGCGACGTGCCGAAGAGATTGCACTGATTGAAGGAAAGATGGACGGCGCATCCCAGGAGACGCGTCGTTTGGCGAAGGATGAACTGAGTGGCGCGGGCTTGCAGGGAGTCTCGGAAGATGACGAGACAAGCACGGTCTCCATCAACCGCGACCCAGGTGATCCGGTTTCCGTGCATGGACGCCAGATTCCGATGCTGTCAGACGATGACGAACAGGAGACGGTCGAACGGCTCGCAATCGAAGGGGTGGAGGAGGCGCAGCACGAACAGATGCTCGCTGATCGCCTCCGCAACCGGGGATACTCGGGTTAGCCAGGGCAGGCGCCCGTTGCCAAGCTGTCAATGGCGCGTTTCTGTCGGCCCGTCTGATGACGTTCGCAAGTCACCATCACCGAGTTTTCTCCTGAAGAGCGCGACGCCCATGCCAAGTGACAAGTGCGCCAATTCTGGGTCGTAACGGTAACCTTCGTCGCGCAAGAAGGCATGCGCACCGTTGAACTCATGCCAGGTGAAGTGAGCGCCTGCCGCGGCAAGTGCCGAGTAGATCCGCGCGCGTCCCTCCGCGGGAACATGCGGATCCTGACGTCCGAAAATCATGAGGAGCTCTCCCTTGATTTCCCCCACACGGTCGAGCGAATTGTCGCTCATTCCCTTTCCAAGTCCACGCTTGTGGATATCTGTCGCATAGAAACAAACCGCGGCATCCACCTCCGGATTCATGGCAGCCCGGAACGAAAGATGTCCACCAATGCAAATGCCAATCGAACCCAGCTTCCCATTCACGCGTTCGTTGGACTTCAGATAGGATAGGACCGTACGAGCATCCGCATCATAGCTCGCAAGTTCCTTCGTTGTCTTGAGGGCATTTCCCTTGTCAGCGCCGGCTTGGTCGTAGGCGAGCACGGTGCCTGCGGGTAGGAACTCATGGTAGATCTCGGGAACAGCGACGACAAATCCATGACCTGCAAAAAAGGCGGCAGTGCGGCGAATGGGTGCGGTGACTTGAAAGATTTCGGAAAAGAGCACGAGCCCAGGATAGCGTCCAGGCGCCGTTGGAGCATAAACATAGGTTCGCATGGGTCCCGACGCTGTAGGGAGATCGACGGTGAGAGGTTCGGAGACTGTCATGGTTGGAAAAAGATTTCAAAATCAAGTGAACCAGTAGCCTGTCGAAAAGGCGACCGTGGAAAAGGCGAGAAATGCGGTGCTCAGAATGGTGAACGGCAGCTCAAGGGAGGGGCGTCTGTCGACCCACGCGGCAAGTATGATGTAGAAAGGGACAATCACGCTCAGGTATCGGGGCATTGCCTCCAGAAGGCCGGTGGACGTGTACAGGAGGATATAGGCGATGCACATGACGAGGTAGGCCAATCGCATTCTCAGCCAGAAGCCGACACCGACAAGCAGCAATGCAACCAGCAATGCACCGCAGAACCAGACAAGATACACGACAGGCAACGACGCGACATTTGCGTGCGCAAACGTTTCCCAGAAGGGCATCAGTTGGCGTCCCCAGTGAACTTCCGCCCTGCGATAGACCAGTGGATCGCCAAACTTGAGCGCCATGTACGCCATGTAGGTAAGCGTGCCTGCCGCAGGCAGGCCGACGCATGCCAGCCTCATCCAGCTTCCCGGTTTGCGCGGTGAAAATTCCGCGCGTTCCTGTGCAAGGAATTCGACCGCGAGGGGAATTACGAGCAGGACACCCACGCTCCGCGTCAGCGCCGCGGCGTAACCTGCCAGTCCCGCAATCCACCAGCGACGCATCCGTGCCCCGTACAGGCTTGCGGCGACAAAGAGTATGAATGCGCCCTCAGAATAAACCGTCGAAAAGAAAAAGCTTACGGGGCCAAAGAGGAAAAAACGTACCGCGAGATCCGCCGCGCATTCGGACCAGTCCATTCTTGCAAGACGCCAGATCAGCATTGCAGCCAAAAATGTGCAGATGTTTGAGACCAGCATCCCGCCGTGCGTGAGCGACATGAACCCCAGGGAACCCACATGCATCAAGAGGGGGTAGAGAGGGAAAAAAACCACGCTGCTCTGGCCGTCGGGCAGGAATTCGTAGCCCTGACGCGCCAGCTCCAGGTACCAGTTTGAATCCCACCGGACGAAAGGTGCGAGAAGCCCTCCCTTTGCCTGTTCCGGCGAGACCAAAATGATTCCCGTACTGAGGAACCCGACCGCGAGTATCAGGACCCGGCTGAATACGAATGCGCATAGCGTGCGTCGCATTCCAGGCACAGAGAGAATTCTTCCGACGATCATGGCGGTGTCGTGTGGACCGAAAATTCAGGGGCTGCGGGAATAACGAATCTGCAATGGTGCCGTTGTTCAGGAGACCTGCAGGCTCAGGGCAGAGCGATAGACTGAAAGATAGGTCGGAACGATCTGCTGGGCGGAAAATCTGGAGGCCGCCCGGTTCCTCGCGTTGTCGCCCAGCCTGCGGCGCTCTCGCGGGTCGGCAATCAGGCGTTCAACGGCGTGAGCAAGACCCTGGGCGTCACCGAAGGGCCGCAAAACACCCGTTTCTCCATCCTCAATCACCTCAGGGATTCCTCCAGCCGCAGTGCTCACGGTCGGGCAGCCGAAGGTCATTCCTTCAAGGATGCTGAGGCAGAAGCTTTCATATTCCGAGGTGATCAATCCAAGATCAGCCGCTGCAAAATAGTCCTCAACGGATGTCACGTTTTCGAGAATGATCACGTTGTCCTGCAGCTTCAGCCGTTCGATATCGGCGAGAAGCGGCTGTGTGTCGCCGCCTGCGACGACAAGGAGTTTGAAGGACTTCCTCGGACGGATGCGCGAGACGACATCCATCAGCAGGTCGATGCGTTTCACCCGCCTTAGATTCGAGACATGTATCAGGAGAGCCTCGCCCTCCTTCATTCCCAGTTCGTGTCGCACGTCCATGCGTGAGCGAGTCGGAGTCTCGGGTGAAAAAAAATTGGGCACCACGCTGATATCGTGCCCGGGCTCTATCAGTCTCGCTGTTTCCTCCTTAAGGAATTCAGACACGGTCGTGATGGCATCGGAATGCACGAGGGCATGACGGATGACGGGTTTATAGGCAGGATCCCTGCCCAAAAGCATGGTGTCGGTACCGTGCAGGGTCGCGACCACCTTGGGCTTTAAGTCGTCCGGCAGAAATTCCCGTGCAAGGACAGCAGCGGTTGCATGCGGCACCGCATAGTGGGCGTGAAGAATGTCGAGGCGGTTGGACCGACAGACCGCGGCCATCCTTACCGCAAGCGGAAGCGTGTAATCGGAGAGATTGAAGATCCCGTATCCATGCATCTGCACTGGATGGAACGTGGTGCCCGGTTCATCGGTCGGCAGCCTGACAGGACGGTCATAGCTGAAGAAGTGGACCTCATGTCCTCGCCGCGCGAGGTTGATGCCAAGCGAGGTTGCGAGAATGCCGCTTCCACCGACCGATGGGAAACAGCATATGCCGATGCGGAGCCTTGATTCCATGCGCAATATCCAATGCTGCGTGCGGTTCAGAATTGACGCGCACCCCGCCCGAGTTGGGTCAATGATTTCACGAGCATTGGATCCGCAGGAAAGAGCGCCTGCGCATATTCAACACCGGCGCGAAGCCCAAGCAAGCGGGCCCGGGTGAGTTGGAGCTCGAGGTAACGTCGCGTGCGAAGTTGGGTTTCGTGGGCATTCATGGCCTCCTTCCAGAGGTCGACAACCTCGGAATCCGACAGATCATACCAGACCGCGGTTGCCTCGGCGGGTTCCCCCTCCGGACCCACCGCATAGTACCAGAGTTGCTCTATCGCGTGTGCAGGAATGTCGCGCAGTTCGGCCAAGCCTCCGTAACGGGCGAGCCGGGCGCCATCGCGCACCAGCGAGCCCAGCACAGCGTGGTCGGGATGCTGGTCGGGCTTTGCAGTCGGGCAGAGCACCCATTGTGGTGCGATTCGTCGAATCGCTCGAGCGACCGTGAGAGTGGATTCAATGGAGCGCTCGAAGTGCGAGTCACCCCCCAGGGCGATGAATTCGATTGTCGCTCCTAGGATGGAGGCACTGCGCATCGCTTCCTGTCGGCGCTGCGCAGGTGTGCCGGAGGTTGCCGATTCCCCTTCAGAGCACACGACAAAGTGAACTTTCGTTCCGGCGCGGATCTCACAGGCAATGATTCCTCCCGCGCCAAACTCAATGTCGTCCGGATGTGCGCCAAAGGCGAGCAGGACTCGCCGATCAGTGGGGATAGTTGGCATAGGCTTCGTCGGAGTGCTCAATGAAGTCGCGGTTCACATAGATGATCTCCGGTGCGTCCGCCTTGTTGAGATAGGCCTGTTCCCCCGCGCCTGAAACATAGTGGGTACAGTGAAGCACCGACTGCATCCAACGCAGGCGGGTGTCGCGGGTGGGGGAGACCTGACGTTTGCTCCATGATACCGAGGGCAATGTCAGAAACGAAGCACCGCCTTCATGCAAGGCAAGCGATCCGTTGCGAAGGCGAGCCCTCACCGACTCTCCTTCGAACGGAACGTCGACGTAGCAATCGTCAATCTCACACGCGGCCTCGCGCACCTCCGGGTCGCTCGAATGGACGATCTCGATGCCTTGCAGCAGTCCCATCGAGTGCATCTGGCGCAGACAGAATGCGCCGACTGTGGTCGCGGGATTCGCCCGGAACGCTTCGACTGCGGACGCGCACACATAGGCCGGAAGCTGCCGCGCGGTCTGTTGCTTCCAATCTTCAGGAATTCGCTTCAGATGGAGAGGAGTGTACTTCCTTTGAATCTTGTTCTCGAAGGCGAAATTCAGCCAATGCAAATCACCAGTCTTCCGATTGCGCAGCCCGGTCTGAGTTTCACGGGGATCATGATCGCTGTCGTGATAGAAAAAGACGATGCGGCCGCCGATTTCTTCCCGCAGCCGCCTGGCCGTGAGTATCTTCGCGTAGAGAAACCTTCGCGGAAAGAAGCCACAGGGCTGCTGCCCAAATGCGATGACCGGAGCCGAGCTCATGACGCTGCCGACGCGGATTGTGACGGGTCTGAAGGGCGCATGAAGCTCTGGATGATGGCGCTTAGCAGCACGCACCCGCCGCATCCAATCAGGTTGTACCACAGGTAGCCGATCGAGAGATTGGAATAGCAGACAAGCACGCCTGCCTGAGCGATGACCGCCCCCCAGAATACCGCATGGCCCTGCACCCTTCGCAGGAAGAAAGCCACAAGAAACATGCCGAGGATGGTCCCGTAAAACAGGGATCCGAGTATGTTGATCGCTTCGACCAGGTTCTCGACGACGTTGGCAAAGAGCGCGAAAAGGATACCCACGACCCCCCATCCGGCAGTTGCAAACTTCGAGACTCGCAGGGACTGCTGATCGGAGCTTTTGGGGTTGATGACGTGATGATAGATGTCGATCGATGTCGTTGTTCCGAGTGCACTCATCTCGGCCGAAAGCGACGAAAGCGCCGCCGCAAAAATCACTGCGATGAGCAGTCCGACCAGACCCACGGGCAATTGCTCAAGGATGAAGGTGATGAAAACATAGTCAGAATCCTTGGTCTTCACCGCAGGATCCCTCTGCAGCAGCGCGGCCTTGGCCTCCGCGCGTACGTTCTGGGCTTCTGCATGAGCGGCGCGGATATCGTTGAGGGTGCGCTCCGTGGCAGCCTGATCATTCTGCGACCGGGCATCGAGCCACGAGCGGATGGCGGATCGTTTCGCATCCATTTTCTCCGCGTACGCCGCTTCATAGGTGCGCAGGGATGCTCCGCCCTCCGCATTCACATGCCGTTCCCAGGTAGAATGATCAAAAAAAACGGGAGCTGGTGCGAATTGATAGAAGACAAAAAGCATCACGCCCAGCAGAAGGATGAAGAACTGCATCGGGATCTTCATCACAGCATTGAACATCAATCCAAGCCTGCTTTCACGAACGGATGTTCCCGAAAGGTACCGCTGAACCTGGGATTGGTCCGTGCCAAAATAGGAAAGCGATAGGAATATTCCACCGAAAATTCCGGACCAGATCGTGTAACGCTGGTTGATGTCCAGGGAATAGACGACCGCATTGAGCTTGTCGAAACCTGCAGCGAGGGCAAATGCGTCGCCCGCGGAAACCTCGGCCGGCAGTTTGAGAAAGAGGATCACAAAGGCCGTCACCATTCCGACAAAGATGACGGCCATCTGGTACTTCTGGGTGATGTTGACCGCGTCATTTCCGCCGACGGCAGTGTAGATGATGGCCAGGATCCCGGTGCCCAGGATTGTCAGGTCCAGGTCCCATCCCATGACGGTCGATAGGACGATTGCGGGTGCATAGATCGTGATGCCTGACGCGAAGCCACGCTGCAGCAGAAAGAGCGAGGCCCCCAGCAGGCGGGTTTTACCGTCAAATCGTTTTCCAAGGTACTCATAGGCGGTGTAGACGCCGCTGCGCCGGTAGAGCGGCAGAAAAACAGCGGCCACGATGATCAGCGCAAAGGGCAGGCCGAAATAGTTCTGAACAAACCCCATCCCGCTTTCGAATCCCTGCCCCGGGGTGGAAAGAAAAGTGACCGCGCTTGCCTGGGTCGCCATGACCGAAAGGCCAATCGTGCCCCATCCCACATCCTTCTGGCCGCTCAGGTAGCCTTCCAACGTGGCCCTGTTTCGGGAACGCCAAACGCCATAGGCCGCAATACCCAGCATCGATGCGACCAGCACGAGATAGTCGAGCGGCCTCATCGGGCAATCAAGGGAAGGATGCTCAGGAAGGCGACATTCAGGGCGAAGACGGCGACTACAAAAACGTAGACCGCGGCCCATGATGGGAATCCGGGAACCCCGGGTTTGTCGTCCGACACTTTGGGAGACTTTGAATCTGTCATGCAGGAAAGGGCGGACACGATTCTACTTTCCAAGTGAAAGTAGATTGGCGAAGAGGCGATAGGCACCAGGGACCCCAGCCGGGAGCTCGCGAAAGAACGAGAGTCCTGTATAAACGAACCACCCCTTGCCATGTTTCGCGACAAGCAATGCGCCTTGGCGCTGCGGTTCTCCCGGATCCGCGCATGAAAGAAGCGGCGTGAATCGCTCATCCCAACGACTGGGGAAATACAGTCCGCGTTCCTGGACCCAATGATCGAAGTCTGCAGACGTGATCCTGTTGGGTCCGATCATCGCAGGGTGATCCTTGGCGAGGATTGTCACGGGGGCGGCCTCGTCGACGACACGCTCACGTGACAGCGTGAGAGGGTACGGCGCAAAACGGGTCGATTTGAGGTCCGCAGTAGTGTTGTACTGAACAATTACCGTCCCTCCCTGCTTTGCGTAGTCAAACAGGGCAGGCAGGGACGGCTCAATGTCCGCGCGCGTATTGAACGCCCGAACTCCCAACACCACGCTGTCGAAGGTGCGAAGGCGGTCGACCGTGAGATCCCCGTTTCCTAGGATCGTCACGTCGCAGCCCATCCGGCGGATGCCTTCCGCAACGAGATCGCCCGCGCCCGGGAGGTAACCGACGGACTTCCCCTTGATGGCGAGGTCCAGGCTTACGAGTTTGGCCTGAGCCTGCGGTTGCAACAACTGCGCGGGAATATGATTGTATCGAATGTCGATCCGGCTGGTTCGGATAACCGACCCGTTGACGGTCGCACGGACACCGAGCATCGCGGTCGCGGGTTCATGTGGAGCCGCAATCGTGAAAGAAATCCGCGCGCGCGCGCCTCGGTCCTTGAGATCGAACGTTTGGGAAGGAGACTTTGCTGTCCATCCGGAAGGCGCCTCGATATCAATGCGCCCGGCAGTGCCCGCGCGCGTAGCTTCGACCTCCACCCAGACGGTCTTTGACTCGCCGGGAGAAAAAAGTTCGAGATCCTGCGGGAAATAAAGCGTTACCGGGGGAACGACCTGAACCTGTCGCCGAATTTCTCCGCGAATTGGATCATCAATCACCTCAACAACGGAATCCGACGCAGTGAGTCTCTTCCCGTTGATTTCAAAAACGTGCTCGACGGGCAGCACCGGGCTGTTCTCGGGCGTGCCGATCAGCCGGACATTGTCGACGCGGAACATTCCCTCATCGCCGTGTTCCCTGAGCCAATAGGGGGTGCTGGGAGGAGAGTCTTCCGCGATTGTAGTCGAGGCTGCTTGTTCAGACAAGCGCCCCGGGGAAAGGACCTGGCCAGGGGCAACTGAGACGCCGCCTCCCCCGAGCCGACTTTGCACCCAGCGCACTTTCAGGTTTGGTGCGAGGTCGCGTACAAGGACTCGGAATCTCACATCGACCTTTTCGCCCGGCATGAGCTCCGCGCGCGAGGTCGTCGTTTCAACGAACATGCCGAGGCAGGCAAAAATCACCCTGTCAAGCTGAGCCAGCTTGTCTGCCAGGATGGCGGGATTCTCGGGATAGGCCGCATGCAGGACTTGGTCCCGCAAATCAAGGAGAGCCGGTACACTGGCAGACGGCTTTCCTGGATTGAAGGCATCCAGGATCGCGAGGGCCGCACGCCCTATTCTCTCTCCTCCAGGAATGCGTGACCAGGATGTCTCGATTCCTTCAAAAATGTCATGGCTTGCGGGCTTGCCTGCCACGACCGTGAAGGAATCGGTTCCCGAGGCGCGGTTGGCCACGCTTCCGAATCCCTGGCTCTTGTGCTGGGTCCTGCTCCGTGCGGCAATTTCACCGAACGATTCTCCAAGGAAGGCATTATAGGCGCCTGAATCCACCTGAAGGGCCACGGCATTGGACTCCCGATTTCCGCTGCGTACGCCCGCGGAAAATGAATTCCAGAGCACTCGGGTCGGCTGCCAGGGCTGCAATCCGTCCAGGGCAATTTGCTCAGGGAAGGCCGCGCTGTCTCCTGCCATGGAAAACGCTTCAACTGCAAGAATCGCAGAGGCCGTGTGGTGACCGTGGGTCGTACCCGGCTCAGTCGAAAAGCGCGTGATGACTACATCCGGGCGAAATCGGCGGATGATCCGGACGACATCGGAGAGAACGGCTGTTCTGTCCCAGATCCGGAAGGTTTCATCAGGCGTCTTGGAGAATCCGAAGTCATTCGCCCGGGTAAAGAATTGAACGGCACCGTCGATGCGACGCGCCGCCAGCAGTTCCTGTGTGCGAATGACGCCGAGTTGATCGCGAAGTTCGGACCCCAACAGATTCTGTCCGCCGTCCCCTCGGGTCAATGACAGGTAGCCTGTCTTATAGCCGCGGCCTTTGGCAAAATAGGACAAAAGCCGTGTGTTCTCGTCGTCCGGGTGCGCGGCAACATAAAGCACGCGCCCAAGCTGGAGAAAGGAGTGTAGTTCCTGAAGAATCGCACCGGATCCAAGCGAGGTCGGCGCAGGGTGCTTTTCAACTCCACTCGGTTCGATTGCGCCCAGATTTGCGAATGTCGTCAGGACAACGGCAAGGGTTGCGGTCAGAATCTTGGAAGAAGACATTGGCTGAATGTTCTGTGTGCGCACCGATCCCGGCATAGAGTCGTGAGCGGAGAAGGATTGAACGGGATACGCTTCGCGACCATCCATGCAAATTGACCTGAAAGATAAGACGAGGATGGAATCTTGTCAGAGGCTGATTTTTCTCGGAACAAAGTGTAACCATCCACTCCCTCGTGACGTCAGCGGCGGCGCCATTTCATGCAGGACATCTCGCAGGATCCCTCAGCGGAAGGGTGCCTCGCGGCATGCAGCCCCTTCAATCGAACGCCGCCGGGCGAACTACCGGAAAGGAAGAGTCGCCAGCCATGGCATGATCGCCCGAAACCGCACGGCCAATGGCTTGAGCTGTGACAGGGGGAGCCGTCTGGCCGTTTGTCCATTTGCTCTCAATCAGGATCAATTTTGGCCGGTCGGGTATGCCACGCTCATGCCGAAGGAGCTGTCCCGCGAGCAGATCGAGCGCGGCGGCTCCAATCCCTTCAGCATCCTGCAGGATTCCCGCGGTTGCGCCGTCCGATCTCTCGACATCGAGGTCTGCATAAGAGACATCATCCGGTACTCTGCGGCCGCTCATTTTCAGCCACGGAACTATGCGATTGTCGGAGCCGATGACAGCGTCGAGATTGTGCCGGTCAACCCATTCAAGGAATTCACCTTCCTCAAGTTCGGCCGGGCGGTGGATGGTGGACGATTGCCCGCGTCCATCATTCAACATCTGAAGCATGTAGCCAGCGGTCCACAGTCCCGTGACGCGACGATCCTGGTCGCGCGAAAGTGCCAACCCGATTCTCCGGTGACCTCCTACAGACAACGCCGTGACTGCTGTTCGCGCTGAAGCCACATGATTGTCGCTTGCCCTGTGCAGGCGCGGTGCGGTGAGGGTATAGGCGATCGCCGCCGCCGAGAACTGGCTCCAGTCGAGTGCCAGTGAATTTGGTGCCGGCAGGGGAGCGATCATCACTCCACTTATGCCTCGGGCGGCGACGATGTCGCTCAGGCGCGCCGCGTGGCCATCGGCGTCCCCAAGCCAGAAGTGATCAAGATGATAGCCGGCAGCCGTCGCCCGTGCGCATGCCCCCTCGTAGGCGCGCCGAAAGAATGGGATTCGTTTCCATCCGTCGCGTCTGGGGTGCGCGGTGATCCAGGCAAGGGTGACGCGATCCGTAACGGGCTGACCCGCACGAATGGCACTCATTGCCTCGGCCAGGAGCGGATTCGGTTTCCAGCCGAGGGCGAGAGCGAGCTTTTGAATGCGCGTGCGCGTTGGAGCGGGTATGCGGGGATGATTGCGAAGCGCCATCGAAACCGCGGCAACGGAAACCTCCGCGCGCTGTGCGATTGAGCGTAATGAGGGACCGGATGCGTGGCGTCGCATGCAGGAGGAGCAAATTTTAGAAGGACGGTTGCATGTCGCCCCGAACGGAAATCATGGTATCGGGAATCAACGTTAAGCAACACGCATAGCTTAACGTCAAGCGCTACTCAGGCCGATGGAAGCGCAACGTCACCTTTTCGGGCGGCAAAATGTTTCCGGATCACTTCGCCGATCTCCTGAAGCTTTACGGGCTTGGAGACATAATCGTCCATGCCTGCATTCAGGCATGCCTCGCGGTCCCCCTGCAATGCATTGGCCGTGAGCGCAACGATCGTTGGTTGCCGGGATTTCGGAAACATATCCCGAATCTTCTTTGATGCCTCAAAACCATCCATTTCCGGCATCTGGAGGTCCATGAACACGAGTTCGTAGGGATGACTCTCAAGTGCGGCAAGCGCCTCCAGGCCGTTTGCCGCCGTGGCGGCTCGATAGCCAAGCCGTTCCAGAAATCTGAGGGCGACCTTCTGGTTCACGGGATTGTCTTCGACAACCAGCACACTCAGAGGGATTTCGCTCGCAAGGCTCTGTGCGGCTGCCGATGGAGCACTGTCGATCACAGGTTTGCGACTCGACGCCATGATTGCACCCAGGGCGCGGAGAAGTGACTGTGTCTTGAGTGGTTTGGCAGCCGTGGCCACCGACGCATGGGTATGGAAATGTCCAGAGTTCTTGCCGATCGGCATCAGCAGGACGGTGGCCAATCCCAGCGATGCCAGTTGAGAGGAAAGCGATTCACCTCGTGCGGACGAAAGCAGACCGAAGTCGACGATCACAGCGGCAGGTTTTGCTTTCGCAATGGATGCCTCTGCAGCCTCGATGGACTCCGCAAGATCGGGAACCGCCTCACCGGTGCGGAGGAGTCGAGCGAGTCGTTGAAGTGTCCGTACGTCGTCGTCGACGCAGAGCACTTTCTGGTATGCGAGTTCGCGGGGCACCGTGAGTTGGAGCGGGTCCGCAGCCTGCGGGAGCGCGTCAATGGGGATGGTAAAAGAAAAAATGGATCCGCGATTGACTTCACTTTCGACGCTGATCGTTCCGCCCATGAGCGAGGTGAGTCGCTGACAGATCGCCAGACCGAGTCCCGTGCCGCCATATTTTCTGGTCGTCGAGGAGTCTACCTGGCTGAAGGGCTTGAAGAGCCGGTCGACTCTTTCCGGCGGTATGCCGATTCCTGTATCATGAACCGAGAAGCGCGCCCAGGTGCCGCGCGGATCAGGGGGTGCGTCGGCAGGTGGTTCAACGATCGAAACCTCCACCGCAACGGTTCCGGCGGGCGTGAACTTGACCGCGTTGTTGACCAGATTGACAAGAATCTGTCGGAGGCGGGTCGCATCCCCGGAGATCCAATCCGGCACGCCCTCATGAATGAGGTAGGTTAGTTCAACGTTTCTGACTGCTGCCGCCATCGCAAAGAGATCGAAGGCCTCCTCGATGCAGGCCTGCAGGTCGACCGGCTGCTGCTCGAGTTCCATCTTGCCCGACTCGATCTTGGAGAAATCAAGGATGTCGTTGATGATCGTGAGCAGCGCCTCGCCCGAGGAACGTATGGTTGCAACATAATCGGCCTGTTCCGGTGAAAGCGGGGTTTCGAGCAGCAGGCTGGTCATCCCAATCACACCATTCATCGGCGTGCGGATCTCGTGAGACATCGATGCCAGGAATTCACTCTTGGCCCGCGACGCATCGTCGGCTTCAGCCTTCGCCTTGCGCAACGCGTTCTCGGTGGCAACCCGGCCAGTGATATCCGCCTCGATCGCGATAAAGTTTTCGAGGATGCCCTGTTCGTTCCTGACCGGCTGTATTTCGAGATGCACGTGGTACTTGCGTCCCGATTTGGAGTAGTTGACGAGATCGGTCGAAATTCCCTCTCCGCGCTCCATCGCGGATCTTACGCGCCGCACGATGCGGGGATCACTCTCTGGACCCATCATGAAGAATTGCGGGCCCCGTCCGACAACCTCGGCGAGGGTGTATTCCATGACGCGCAGGAAGGATTCATTCACCCACTCAATTGTGCCGTCCGGCTTTGCAATGATGACCAGATTGTCCGTTCGCGAAGCGACGAGGGAAAGTTTGCGCGCCGCTGATTGGCTTTCGCGCAGAGCGTGCTCGCTCGCCTTGAGCGAAGTGATGTCCTGAACGGTGCCGACAATACGCGTGGGAACACCGGGCTGGTCATTGGCGGTGAACCCCCGTGAACGAGCGTAGATCCAGCGCCACGAGCCATCAGCAACGCGGATTCGGTATTCCGGATCGATGAAACTCCGTTCGCCGCGGAGATGCAGGTTCCAGGCATTCCGGTAATGCTCAAGGTCGTCGGGATGCACAAGCGATTCCCAGACTTCATTTGTCATGGGAGCCGACGATGGATCGAGACCGACGATGGACCAGATGCCCGGGCTGTAATAGACACGGTTGGTCGCAAGCTGCCACTCGAAGATGCCAAGCAGCGTGGAATCCAGCGCCAGGCGAAGACGTTCATCTGAAACCTTCAGCATGCCTTCCACCCGTCGTCTTTCATCGTTCTCGGCTAGCAACCGCTTGTTCGATTGTTCGGCTGCCCTCAGGCCCGAACGGGCGGCCCTGGCGAGGTGGACCGAGAGGCCGAGGAGGAGGCTGATGCCGATTCCGGCTATCAGCGCGAGTTCCGGCAGGTAACGGCGGTTGGAGCGCAAGAGCGCAAGGGTAGGGGAAAGTTCGATGCGAACACGCCGATCGTGTACGGTGAATGTCTTCACAATGGCCTCATCCGGAATCCCGGTCGCATCGTCGACCGCCGGATAAACCCTGATACCGTCGATCAGGACAACACAGTGGTAGCGTCCGGCGAGCTTCATCTTCATGTCGATCGCCCCGAAAAAGCGGCGATAGGTGAACTCGGCACCCACGTATCCCACGACGCGGTTCTCTCTCAAGAGCGGGGCAAAGATGACAAACCCCAAACCTAGTCCGGGAATCTCCAGTGTGCCGGACACTGCCGCGGTGAGCGTGTTCTCAGCAATGTTGAGTGTCTCGCGTCGGACAGC
This sequence comes from Verrucomicrobiota bacterium, assembly GCA_963205455.1. Lineage (GTDB taxonomy): Bacteria > Verrucomicrobiota > Verrucomicrobiia > Opitutales > Opitutaceae > UBA6669. Next base: position 42,578 of record CAUJJL010000086.1, on the reverse strand, counting down.
TTCCTGATCATAGGAAACTCCGAGGGAACCCTCGTTCCCGCGGAGTGGAAATACCCGGACGGGATTGCGCGCCGCGTCGAGCAAAACGATCGAGTGCGCTCCCGGTGAATCCGCTAGATGAGCCGCGGCATCGGCGTCGCGCACGGCCGGAGCGAGTTCCGCATCCGCCCCCCAGCGCCGGCCCAATCGGGCAAACGCTCCCGCCTGCCGGTCGAGTTCGAGATCTGTCGCGCTTGCGAATCCATTGAGCTGAAACTCTGTGTTGGTGCGCCCGTATTCGATGTCGCGAGTTCTCAGCCCCGAGGCAAAGATGAGAGTGAGCGCCAGCGAACCGACGATGACTGGCAACGGAATCCACGCTGGAGCGCCAGGCCGAACTTTCGAAGCTTCCCTCCATGCAAAAATCATGCTCGTGGCCCCGAGCCCAAGAAGTGAGGCAGCGCTTATGAGTGCCAGTTCCGGCGAGGTTCCCCAGCCATAGATCGGCGGGAGGTTCAGCAGATACCCAACCGTCGTTGCAAATCCGACCGCCAGCGCCACGGTCCCCATAAGGGCGAGCGCGGGTGTGCGATAACGCGGACGTTTCCGTCTGGCCAGCCATGCAATGACCAATCCTCCTGCCAGGAATCCAAAGGAAAGCATCAGCGGGAAGTGCACACGGGTCGTGCTGTCGATGCTCTGCGGATTTCGAACAATCTCCCGTCCAAGAGCGCTGGATTGTTGCACGACAAACTCCCAGACGGCCAATCCACCGAATGCAGCCGGCACGAGCGCACCCCATGCGGCCGCACGCAGACCGAGATAATATCCGAGCAATGCAGTGCCGAAGAACATCAGACCCAAGCCTGACTTCAGTCTTACATGGAAATCGCCTCCAGGGAGCGCTGTTGGCAATTCCGGTGCTGATGACCAACCCGACAGGATCGCAACCCCCAAGGCAATCAGCGCAACCGCAGAGATTGCGGATAGGCGCCGAAGCCACTGGATTTGAGGTAGCGTGGGAAGTGTTGCCATCAGAGGACTCTATAAACGATTATTAGCGTCACATCATGCGCATTGCTGAGGGAAGGAGCGCCCCTGCTGGCCTCATCCGATTCGCCCCGATCCAAGGGGCTGAACATTGCAGCGCAAGTCAATAGCATCCATCGTCTTCTCCGGCTATTATTCCATGGGAATCAATGAATTCCTGATACTTCAGGAGTTATCCCTTCCGCCCCATTCAGGCAATCCATTTTCGGTGCATGCTATTTTTCAGGAGGATGAGACGAGTCTGACGGCTTTGAATCTCCACCTCGCAGCGCGCGCAGGAAATTGGAGGGCCCATAGACAAAGCTCCAGTTGGGGTCGTCGAGCTGACCGGTGAGCTTGAATTCGAGGACCTCAGAAAGCGGTGAAAGGACCAGCCCCACCGCATTGCTGAGAATAAAATTGTCCTGCCCGAACGGATACAATTTCGCCTTTACGTCGAGCGCACTTTTGTCGAGCAGGTAATCACCCTTTGCGTCGATGAGGGCACGGGGGCCAGTCACACGAAGCTGGGAGAAATTGAGTTTGGGGCCTTGGATCGCGAAGTTCGCCTGCATAGCGTCAAGCTTGAGCGTTGTGAAGTTGAACAGGGTCCGCTTCAGAACCTGCGACAGGACACCGAACAGGTTGATCTCTGCGAGGTCTGCACCGGTGAGTTGCGCGTTCCCTTGCCCCTGATAACTCAGGAGGTTGTCGAACATTCCGTCTGCCGAAATGGCGACGTCAATGCGGCCGGCGGCAATCTGTTTCTGGAGTTTGCTCTCCTTTGGAATCTCACGGCCGGCTCGCTTTGCGCTGAATTCCTCAAGTACCCGTATCGCCTCGCCCAGTGCTGCATTTTTCACCCGGAGATCAAATCCGAGGCGCCGGTTGCCTTCCTTGCCGCTGAGATGGAACCGCCCCTCCGCTGTCCCCTGCGCGAAGTCCGTGGCAAACGGATCCAGCACGATGTCGTCATCCTTGATGGTCCCGCTCACTGAAACGTCTTTCAGGGGAAACTCGTAATAGCTTCCAGGACCCGCTGCATAGAAGGCGAGGCTCACGTCCCTGTGCTCCCCCTTGGGGGCACCGGGACCATCGAGGTGTCCGTGCAGCTTGAGCTGTGGAGGCTGCGAAAAGGAAAATGGCTCTACAATACCCAATCCCTCGATTCCGATCACACGCGCTGCGTCGGCCAAATCAACATTCGACGTCGCATCGAACTCCAGTTTTGACCAAAGCCTTTTCTCCCAATTCACGGTTCGCGAAAATCTGCCGTAGGCAGTCCGATCGCCCTGGTTCACGCGAAAATAGAGCGCGTCATAGAAATGCGGGCGCACAAGGAGACGTGTTCGGGCCTGGTCAAACCATATTCCATGGATGGCAGTCGGTCCGTTCTCAACTGCGACAAACACCGACAAATCCGCGTTCCGTCCCCAGCGGCCCTGGATATCGACGGAGGCTGACGGCACTGACTTTGTGAAATCGAAGTTCTCCCAGAAAACCGGCCACCAGTCGTGAAACCATCCACTGATGCCCTCGGGGCGGAGCCGACCGTCGAGCAGGAAGCGGAAGTCCAAGCTGCCGGTATCCATCCAATAACTACCCTTGGCGATGCTGGGCCCCTGTTTCAGAATGATGTCGTCGAATCGCAACGAGGTGCCAGCCAGTTCAAACGCCGCACTCGCCCGATCCAGCGCGACCTTGTGTGCGACCACTGAATCAACGGAAATCCGTCCCTTGCATCGCTGCAGTTTCCAACCGTTGTCCAGGTCAATATCCACAAGCAGCCGCGGGTTGGACGTGAGGGTCAGTTCCTTCTCAAGGGAGCGCTTCAGGATCCCGCCAGCCCATTCAATAATCTGAGGAGACACCCCAGCGTCCAGGCGAAGGTCCATGTGTCCTTTTTTCACATCCAGCGATCGAACATTCACGCTCCAAGGCTCGCCGCCAATCCTTGCGGTGATCTGGGTGTCGAGGCTGGGAAACTTGGTTTCGAGCCCAACTGCATCCGCCGACCAGGGTGGAGCGGCGAGCTTCGCAATACGCGCTTTGAGGGCAAGGGGAGTCACGCGAGTGAAGTTTGGGTCAAGCGTCGCGATCAAGAGCGCATCCATGTCGTTTGCGAATCGGCCCTCGACACCCTGCACGCGAACCGCGGCGCAGGTGATCTGGATATCCTCCGGTCCATCGCCCCCCAGTGGAACGAACGTGTGTACCGTCAGGCCTTGCAGCGAGGCAGAGCCTCCGAGCGGGCGGGTCCAGTTGTCCGGGACGCGAAAGTGGCTGGCGGTGAATTCGACATTCGCCGTGCCGAAAAGGCCTCTGGCTGGACTCTCCCTGAGTTCCACATTCAAGTGCGCATCGTCAAAACGCCCAAGCCACTCCAAGATGCGTTGAACCTGGCGCATCTGCCTAAGATAGATGCGGATGCCTTCCTGCCAGAGATCGTCGATGCCTGTTCGCTGAAGGCTCCGAGGTTTGCGCGGAAGATTGAGCTGACCGTGAATCGAAATCGCGAGGTTTCCGAGCTGCGTCGACAATCCTGAAAGCGAAAGTCTCGACCCTTCAGAGGCAACGTGCAAAGAGATATCCTTGAAGGTCGGCTCGGCGCGTCCCGTCGCGGAGTGCATTGAGGGAAGCCACAGCGTGGCACCATCGACTTCGATTTCCAAAGGTTCAAAACGTCCGACCGAAATCCAGCGGGGATCAAATCGCACATATATCGACGCGGCATCCAACAACGGCTCATCGAGGGTGGGATGAAGAATTTTCAGGTCCCTCACCCATATGCGACCGCTTGTATCAAACACCGTCGGTCCAAAGCTGCCGCGTATGCCCATGCGGGCGAGGCGGTTTTCAATCTGCGTACGCGCCCAGACAGGAAGTGCGAGTTCCCTGCTTGTCGCGATGGTTGCCTGGATGACGATGAGTGCCGCAAGTGCGAGCCAGAAAGTCCATAGCAGCACCGTCGACACGCAGGTGGTGCAATACCAGGTCGTCACCCGAAGAAGTTTCAGGATGCGTTTCACGATTTGCCGATTGCGCCTGTTCGTTCAAGGATCTGCCGCTTTCGCTCGACAGGCCGCCTGGAGTCGTTCCGTGACGGTATCAGGGGGCACCGGCTTTGGTTGCCGCTGGACTGACGGGGAGAGGCCCGGGATCGCGCGGTCCGTAGGTGAGAACCCAGAGAGCATCCAACAGGGGTTGCTCCACTTCGAATACAACGCCGCCAAAGTCGGAGGTGCCCGCCAATTGGGTTCCACCGCCCGTCCTTTCACTGAGGAATATCGTCGATTCTTCGGTCTTTGCGCCCGCGCCGCTGAACGCGAGGGTCAGATCCAACCGATAGCTCCAGGGCTTTTCCACGCCGTCGAGCAGAACCGTGGGTTGAAACGTGTCCACCACGATGCTTTTGGCGCGCAGGATTCGCAGGTGCTGGAGCAGCGACTCCACCGCGGTCCGCTCTCTGCTGGAAAGGGTCGCCAGAACTTCAGTCCAAGTCTCCGGCGCGGTCAGCTTCCTTGAAAAGATGACCGAGCCGTCCAATCTGCTGAGCGACAGCCCGGTGATTGACGCGCCTGCCGGGAGCTCACGCAGGCGCTTTTCACGGTAGATGCGTGCCTCAACCGGCGTCTGACTCAGGATGCTGCCATCAACGAGGTAAACGTAATCCTGTTTATCCAGGCGCGCATAGTAGAGTCCCTGCGTGGGGCTCTCAATACCGACCTGCAGGACAATGGGCCCCGGGGTTCCTGCGGATTCACCCGATGACGGGGCGGCCTTTGCGAGCGAAACCGAGATCTCCCTCAGGGGTCGACTGAAGCCCCAGTTCTCCAGATCGGCCGCGCTCGGTGCATCGCTCAAGAATTTCTTAGCGTCAAGAAACGCGAGTTGCTGGATGAGGCGATCTACGGTGGCAGTGTCCGCTGGCAGTGTTTGCACTCCACCACCCGAAGCCAGCGGGCGCACCACCTGCCAGGCTCCGGGTGCTTCTCCGCCGGATTCTGCGGGATTCGTGTCGAGTCGTTGGAGGGTAAGCTCCGGGCGGTTGCCTGCACGCAGACCAATGGAGGTGATCGTTCGCCCGTCTAGATCCAGAATTCGCCGTTCCCTCAGTTCCTCCTGGGAGTCTCGAAGCGTCGCGAGCAGCACCTTTGGTACGGACGTCGTGAATACCGCCGCCCTGTCTTCCAGTTTTGCGTAGGTCAGAACGTCGTCGCCGGAGGGAGGAGGAGGGGTTCCGTTGCCTTCCGCTGTAACCGCGGATCCAAGAAGAAGGGTCTCCCGGCGGTTGATTCCTTCGAGTGTAACGCGAAGCACTGGGTTGGCGAGGCCGGTGCGTGCCAGATCCATTGTTGCTTGGGGAAGAAACGTGGCTGCGGTGAGCCCATTGAGCTGGCTAATGGCAAGTTCTGTACGGTCCTTGCTCGCCCGCGTGCGAATCGGGGTTTCGAAGAGCCAGCGGTTTCCTTCGTGACGCAGACGGACCCGGAGAGTGCTTGCGGCAGCAACCTGCAGGCTGAGCGATCGCACTTCATAGTGAGGAATCGAGAAGAGCTTGTCCCGCCGCAACTGGTCGACGGGCAGTCGCAGGCTGTCCAAAAGTGTTCGCCTCACAACCAGCACGCGGTCGCCGTCAGGTGATAGGATGTAGAGGCGGTTCCCTCCCTTGGTCTCGGCGCCCACCTTGAGGACAATCGGCGGGTTGGCGGACGGACCTGGTGTTCCGGTCGCCGTTCCTGGAGTCAGGGTCAGAATGAACGCGGGTTTGTCCAAGCCGTAATCCGCAAGCGTCAGGCCGCTTTTCTGGAGGTCTTCCCGGCTGAAGCTCGCCTCGCGCTCAAGCAGTTGAAGTTCATTGAGGATCGTACGTATGGCGTGCTCGGCGACCGGCCATTCCAGCGGTGCGGTCAGGTACCAGCCGTCCGGGCGCAGTTCCATGCGGATGGGTTCGGCATTTCCGATGATTTCAATCTTCTGGATGTTCGCCGCCTGGGGCCCGAGCACGAGGCGACGGGAATGCTCCCGAGTCGCTTCATTTATCGATGGACGCAGGAAATAGAAGATGAACAGAAAGAGCGCAGCGTTCAGGAAAATGAGAACCAGCGTGACTTTTGTGCGCATGGGAGTGGATCAGTCTAACGGCGGCGGGTCCAAAAGACAATCAGGCCCAGCAGTGCCGCAGCCCCAGGCACTCCAAGCAGCAGGCTGTAGCGGAGGCGCGACAGCTCTTTTTGGGTCAGGGAGAGTTGCAGCCGGGTGATGGGTTGTGCCGGGACATTCAATTGGGCATCACGATCGACGCACCAGTTGATCGCATTGAGCAGCACCGTCAAATTCCCCTGGGCTTCGATGCGGTCGTTGGCGACAAAATCGGCGCAGCCAAAAACGACGATGCGTCCACCCCGCACGCTAAAAGGCAGATTGGATGCCTTGGGAGGTGCGACCCGTTCCGAGGAGGATGCGACCACGATCGGTCCCGGCAGGTCGACACCGGGATCGTTTCTGGGAGTGATATTCAACCTATAGCTCCGTTCCCCCCACGCGCTCGCCGCAGTCTGCACAAGCGGCACCACTTGAAGCCCCGCATCGGGCGTACGTCCTGGATCCGGGCGGGCAGGCCGAGCGGTGCCGAAACGAACGGGCAGGCCATTCGAATGAAGCGAGGCAGTGATCGGACTGTCCTTGTTGAGTCCACGCATGATCAAGTCGCCTTCCTCGTTCTGTCCGTCGGGGCCGTCATCGAAAATCCGAACGTCGTCCGCAAGGATACCCCATTCGTCGAGGAGACGTTCCAGTCCATGGTTCGCTCCTGGTCCAATCAGGACAATCAAACGGCCTGCATCGGTCGACATCCATGTTCGGAGCAGGTTCACTTCGGGTGCCCCGTATCGCGCAATGGGTCCTGGTATGATCACCAGCGCGTCCTTGGGAATCGTGCGGACTTGCGCGAGATCCATGCCTTCGAGGTCGAAATTGCGCAGCCGAAGGCTGTCTCTCAACAGGGAAAGTCCTCGCGTGCGTTCAACATCGTCAGGATGCATTTCACCATGACCCAGGAGAAAAATGATCTTCTTCCGCTCGGGATTGGCGACGCTGAGGATCGCTGCGGTCAACGCCTGCTCCGCCTGGAAGGCTGTCTTCTTTCGGTTCTCAATCTTATAGAGTTCTTCCAGGCCAACCACGCGGCGACGGTCTCCGCTTCTCACAAGAACCGTGTTCGGACCGACCTCGATCTGCTCCGCATCCCGACGTCGCTGATAGACGTCGAGAAACTTCACCGTAATCCTGCCATCATACCCTCTTGATGCATCCAGATTTCCTTCAGTCTGGTAAACATACTCCTTCAGAATGCCTGCAAGATCACGGGCCGCCTGCGAAATTTCCTCATTCTCGTCGTCCTCGGAGAGTGTGACGATGATTTCGACCGGTGCCCGCAGGCTGGTGAGGTAGGAGATGGTTTCGGGCGACAACGAATGGCGCCGAAACTGGGTGAGATCGTAACGCGTGAAGTAGTGCGGTGCGATGTAGTTGAGGCCGGCAAAAAGGGTCGTGAAAAGAAGTGCCTGGAGGACCAGGTTGATGAGGCGGATCCAGCGCGCGGCGCGAAAACTTTCGGCGAGGATCATGTTGCTCAGCCTTGCAGGAGCTTGGCCTCAACGCCGAGGATGCTGAAGATCAGCGTGAGTATCGTTCCGCTCAGATAGAAGATGACCTGCCGTGTGTCGACGACGCCGCGACTGAAGTCGTCGAGGTGCTCAAACACCTGCGCGTAACCGACGGCTGCCTTGACGGGTCGCATGAACTCAAGGTCGATCACCGCCATCGTTTCCAGAAAATTGAGCCCCACGATCAGGCCGAACAGCAGCGTGAACGACAGGATGGCGGCAACGGCGACATTGCGGGACAGCGAACTCGCGAACACGCCGATCGCGACGAACAACAAACCGGAAATGGCTATGAAGAGATAACCTCCCACTAACGGACCCGGATCAATGAATCGGTCCCCAGCAAACCGGTACAGGACGTAGAAGAACCCCCCGGTGGACGCCCAGAGCGCAAGATAGAGGATGTATGCCGAACCAAACTTGGCCAGTACAACCTCCGTTGTCGTGACCGGAGTCGTCAGCAGGGTCTCCAGCGTGCCCAGCCTGCGCTCCTCCGCAAAACACTTCATCGTCAGCAGGGGCACCATGAAAAAAACGGGGATGAAGAAGAAGCGAAAGAAAATCGTGGCGGGCGACTGTTCCTGGCCGGCACCGCCATAGCCTTCAAGCATCCCTGTGAAAAAGAATCCCATCACCGCGAGGAAAAGGACGGCGGCAATGTATGTGCCCGGATTGACAAGCAGCATCCGGGTCTCGTGGTTGAGTATCGTGAAGTAGTGGCGCATCGATTTAGGCAAACGCGGCAGTTCTCAGCGCGGGAGCGGTGAATCGACAATGTCCCAGCTGCGCTTGGTTGCGGCAAGAAAGACATCCTCAAGGCTTGCATGAGAGTGGGTGAACGAGCGCAGCCGGATGCCCGGCTGGGCCGCAAGGATGCGAATGATGGACTCTCCCTGATCCGATTCCTGCCTGGTTGTCAGGAAAACCTTCCGGAATCCATCGGGAGACTCGGCTCGCGAAGCCTCACCCGTGCCCTCGCCCGGGGGAGATTCAATCTGCAGGGTTGGGTCGATAAGCCTTAGCGAGCCGGCAAGCAAAGCGCTGTCTCCCGCATACTCCACAAGGTAGCGCGTGCGACCAAGGAACTCGCGGCGAAGTTCGGAAGGAGTACCTTGGGCGACCAACTGACCGCGGTTGATGATCAGGACGCGGTCACACGTCATTTCAATCTCGGGCAGGATGTGGGAGGAGATGATGACAGTCATGCGGCCTCTCAGACTGGCAATGAGGTCGCGAACGATGAGGATCTGGTGCGGATCAAGCCCTATCGTGGGCTCATCCATGATGATCACCGGCGGCTCCGCAAGAATCGCCTCGGCGATTCCCACGCGCTGCCGGTTGCCCTTGGAGAGTTGCCCGAGGATGCGATGACGTACACGCGTGAGATCGCAACGTTCAAGGACCTCGTCGAGACGGGGCCCTAGCCGACTCCTGGGAATTTCCTTAAGCCTTCCCCGATAATAGAGGTATTCGGAGACCCTCATGTCCTCCGGCAGCGGATTGTTCTCAGGCATGTATCCGACGATGCGCTTGACCTCTTCCGCACGGGTCGCGACTGGAATGCCGCAGACCCTGACGGTGCCGGAAGTTGCGGGGATGTAGCCGGTCAGGATGCGCATGGTTGTTGATTTTCCTGCGCCGTTGGGCCCCAGGAAACCGATGATTTCTCCTCGGGCCACGCTGAAGCTGATCTTGTTGACGGCTGTGATGCCCCGGTAGGATTTCACGAGTTCGGAAACCTCAAAGGCGGGTGCGGAGGGGCTGTCAGTCATGGCTTGTTGCAATCTTCGCTCGGAACCGAGGCAGAGGCGCCGTCGCATGAGGTCGCTGGAATTGCCACCCGAGGGTAGGTGGAGAATAACTTCCGGCTACTTCGGCCTCCTTGGATACATCCCGGTCTGTGCGCGGGGTTCTTCGACCTTTCACATGGGTCTTGCAAGCGAAGCGATCGCGAGCGAGGGGGTTTCGATTTTGCAAACCGTAGGATGCCATGAAGGAAGGTTCACCATCGTTCACCGACAGGGAAACCGACGCAAGTCTCGCCTTGCGCGCCGAAGTCCACGCTGAAATGGCACAGCGGTCCGGTCACGCCTTGTTCCGTGGGCTTAGCGTGACCTCTCCCGCCCGCAAGCGTTCTATCCGGCCATTGTCGGTGCGGACAAGGAGTGCGCCTTCATCGTCAATTCCTGATGCGGTTCCCGTCACAAGCCCTCCACCATGAGACGCACTGATCCGCTGACCGCGCAGGATATCGTGACGGTTCCACATATCGGCAAGCACCCCGAGGGGGAGCCCTTCGACAAATTTTTCGTAGGCGAGCAACATTCGGCCAATCACGGCAGCGGTGAACTTGTTGACATCAATCGGAGCGGCAGCCTGTGCCTCGAGCGATGTCGCAAGTGCCCGAAGCGGTTCCGGCCATCCTCCGGCAGGCGCATGCAGATTGAGTCCCAATCCAAAAACGAGATCCCGGATTTCGTCAGCATCGAGTCGCGCCTCAGTCAGCATGCCGCCCGCCTTGAGTCCGCCGAAATAGATATCGTTGGGCCATTTCAAACCGGGCGAAATGCGGCAGAAATTGGCGATCAGTTCGCAAAGGTTGGCTCCCATCCAGAGCGTGAAGGTCGGCATCCTGTGGGTTGCCACCTTTGGTCGGAACGCGAAAGATAGGTACAGGTTTCCGTTTGGCTCGGAGAGCCACTGGCGCCCGAGGCGCCCCCGTCCCTGAGTCTGTTCCCGAGCGATGATGACAAACGGTGCGGTCCTGCCTCCCGCGAGTTCCCTTGCTGCTTCGTCATTGGTCGAATCCACCGTGTCCAGGATGGTCAGCGTAAGCGGACGGTTGCGAAGCGGAAGGTAGGCGCGCACGAGAGCGGCATCGAGGCGGTCCGGCTTGGAGATGAGACGATACCCCCTCGCGCGCACCGCTTCGAAAATATAGCCTTGGGCGCGCAGGTTTTCCATATGTTGCCAGATCGCCACACGGCTGATGCCGAGCTTCTTTGCGAGCGCGGATCCCGAGATGTAGTCGCCCTCAAACATCAGCAGCTCGCGGAGAATGTAGGATTCGAGGGAGTCCATGGTTCAGGTTTTCCAATCGAGTCCGATGTCCGCCCAAGCGCTCCTGTGGACCAGTGCACCGGTGGAAACAAAATCAAGACCTAGGCCCGCAAGGCGCGGGAGGGCCTTGAGCGTGATGCCGCCGCTCGCTTCGGTAAACGTGCGGCCACGGATGAGTTTGAGGGCTTTCTTCAGGCGGGGGAGATTGAAATTATCGAGTAGGATCACGTCCGCACCTGCATCAATAACGGCCGGGATTTGCTCCAGCGTATCGACCTCCACTTCAACCGGCAGTTCCGGCGCCGTGCTCTTTGCCCTGCCCACCGCTGCCGCCAGGTCACGGCCGGGCGAACCCTTTGCGGCAGGGGAATCACCCCCGCTGCGGAATCCGAGAAGGGCGAGATGATTGTCCTTGAGCATGACCCGATCAAAGAGACCGAGGCGATGGTTCCAGCCGCCACCACAGGCGACAGCATACTTTTCAAGCATACGAAAAGCGGGTGTTGTCTTGCGGGTATCGAGCAGCCGCGTCCGGCCGTGTCCGAGGGCTTCCGCGTAACGGCGCGTTTGCGTGGCAACACCCGAAAGGCGTTGGAGAAAATTGAGCACGATGCGTTCCGCCGCAAGCAGTGTCCTCGGGTCTCCTGAGAGTGTTGCCAGCACCTGTCCTTCTGAAACGACGACGCCATCGTTCACCCGGAATTGCACGGTAGCGCGTCCGCCATAAACGGAAAGGATGAGAGGTACCAGTGGCAGGCCGCATGCGGTCATTTGCTGACGTGCCACTAGATCCGCCGCAGCAGCAGGCGGAGTTCCTCCGATGCTCGCGGTTGAGGCATCACCCTTCCTGGACGGCGGCTGGTGCAGCCCGAGCCCGTTCAGGTCCTCATCCCGGGCGATTTCAACGAGTCTGCGCAGATAGGACTTGTCGAGCTCATCCCAGCTCACGCGTCGGACTAAATGCTCGATAACTGCAGGCATTCCGAAAGACCAATGCGACCAGCATGTTTTTTCAAGCTACTCCCTCGCAATCAGCACACTTGCATGCACCGCTTGCGTACATCTCCCGGGAGTCTTTGTTTCTGCTCAAGTTTGATGAACAACGAAGATTTGAAACGCCTTGCCTCCGTCGATCACCTGAGTCTGCCCCTGCAGGCGCTCTGGCATGATGCGGCCGGCGATTGGGCGCGGGCGCATGAGATTTGCCAGACGGCGGGCAACCGTGAGGGCGATTGGGTTCACGCCTACCTGCACCGAAAGGAAGGCGACCTGGCCAACGCCCGCTACTGGTACTCCCGAGTCGGCCGCGCGATCCCACCGCCCGGGACATCTTTGGCTGAAGAATGGTCGGTGATGGTTGAAGCCCTTCTGGCTGCCGACAAAGGCGGGTGACTGGAAACAGGAATAGCCGCGGCCGGTGGCATGCGTCGCTTGAGCATGCAGTTGCAGTAGAGCAGCAAGGGTTATTCCATCGCGTTGAACCCCTTGACGTTTTGCCAATAGGAGTCTCGTGCTTGCGGGCGTTGACGGCGCCCGCGCCCGAGGGCAGGGTAGTGGAGTGAGTGACTCGGTTCGTAACTTTCCATCGGTGCCCATGCTGCGCTGGTTGTCGACCCATGCGGGGTTTCCTGCGCGGAGGCTTCCGGCATCCGCAGAGGCGCTGCTTTGTCTTGCGGATGCGGCAGCCGGCGAATCAACCCCGATCGATTCATCCGCTGCGAATTTCGGCCTCCAGCGTCGCGAGGGAAACAAGGATGCCGCCATGCGCGCCCACGCCCTGCGCCGTTCTCGGGTGCATTTCAAATGTGACAACAGCGCGAAGGTGTGATGCACGATGTCTTCCTCTTCCTATCCAAGACTGATCGAGAAACTGAAACGCAGCCATCTGTTGGGGACTGTCTCGGGTCTGCTGGGATGGGATGAACAGGTCAATCTGCCGCCTGACAGTTCGGACCAGCGTGCGGAGCAAATGGCGCTGCTGGCTGAACTCGGGCATTCGGCTGCCGCGGACGCCGAGATCGGGCGCCTGCTTCAGGAACTCGAGAACAGCCGGGCAATGCTTGACGATGACCAGCAGACGGTCGTCCGTCATGCGAGACGTGACTACGATCGCGTTACCCGACTTCCCGCTGCCTTTGTCGCGGAGCGCGCACGTCTGAACAGCAATGCCTACCACGCCTGGGCGCGGGCTCGAGCTGACAATGATTTCCCCGGGTTTGCGCCGTTTCTGGAAAAGCATCTTGAGATGGCACGCCGTGAGGCCGAGTACCTGGGGTGGGGCGATCGGCCGTACGACTACGCCCTCGACAAACATGATCCGGGAACGACCTGCGATGTCATTACCGCGCTGTTTTCAGAATTGAAGGCGGGATTGATTCCCCTGGTCGCGGAGGTTCTGTCATCCCCCCACAAGTCCCCAACCGGTCTCTTTCGCGGTTTTCCGATCGAGGAGCAAAGACGCTTTCTTCGGGAGGTCACCGAACGCCTTGGCTTCAATTACCGCCGCGGGCGTTTGGACGTATCGCTTCACCCCTTCTGCGAAGGGGCCGGGGCCGATGTTCGAATGACCACACGTTTCAATGAGGATGAGCCGCTGGATGCGCTCTTCAGTTCCATTCATGAAACGGGGCACGGGCTTTACGACCAGGGCCTGCCGCTGTCGGACCAGGGTACTCCGCTTGGGCAGGCAATCGGGATGGCAGTACACGAGTCGCAAAGTCGTCTCTGGGAAAATCAGGTTTCCCGCAGCCGTGCCTTTTGGACATTTTTTGAGCCTCGCTTTCGAGCTCATTTTTCGCCACAGACGCAATCGCTCTCCAGCGACCAGTTGTATCGGACGATCAACGCCGTCGAGCCCACGTTGATTCGCGTCGATGCGGACGAGGTCACCTACAACCTCCACATCCTGCTGCGCTTTGAAATTGAGCAGAGCCTTTTTCGCGGTGAGGTGGCAGTTCGTGACCTTCCATCCGCCTGGAATGAGCGCTCTGCCAGGATTCTCGGAATGTCTCCACCCAGCGATTCGAAAGGCGTGCTGCAGGATGTGCACTGGAGCGGCGGCATGTTTGGATATTTTCCCAGCTATTGCCTCGGAAACATGATCGCCGCGCAACTTTGGTACAAAGCCAATGCCGACCTGCCCGGACTAGAGGCGGACTTCGCCTCAGGAAACTTTGGCCGCCTGCTGGGATGGCTGCGGCGCTCCATCCATGAGCAAGGTCGGCGCTTCGACACCCTCGGCATCGTCCGACATGTGACAGGCGAAGATCTCTCGCCCCGCTATTTGCTGCGGTACCTGCGCGAACGATATTCCCCGCTGTACCTCATGGGCGATGGGAAAAAGCAAATGTGAGACGTTGAAACAGGGAGACAGAAGTCAGAGGTCGGAGATCGGAGATCGGAGTTCAGTGTTCGACTCAAAAACTCCAATATTGAGCCTCCTACCAATCTCCACCCGGACGGACCTCCCCAGCTTCCCACCTACCCTCTGACCTCCGATTTCTACCTTCTACCTTTCCCCACATGGGACTGACCGACACTCACGCCCACCTGGAGACGTTCACCCGCCGCGGTGAACTTCCTGCCATTCTTGGCCGCGCGCGCGAAGTCGGCCTTGAGCGGATCATCACAATCGGAACTTCCACGGACGACTGGGAGCTTTACCGGACCCTGGCTGCATCCACACCCGATTTTGTTGCCTATGCCGTGGGGCTGCACCCGTGTTCGGTCGACGAAGATTGGCCCGAGCAGGTTGCGCAGATTGAAACATACTGGACGGACGGCAGCGGTCCGCGCCCGGTGGCTCTCGGTGAGACCGGACTCGATCGGTTTCATCTGCCGAAGGATGCAGTTGATGCAGATCGCATTTTTTCCAATCAACGCGCGGCATTTGCCGAATGCCTCAGGCTGGCGCGGGCGCTTGCGACTCCAGTTGTCGTGCACTCACGTGGTGCCTTCGCGGAGTGTGTCGACATGATCGACGCCAGCGGAGTGGATTGGACACGCGTAGTCTTTCATTGCTTTGTCGAAGGACCTGAGGAAATCGAGGCCCTGATTGAGCGCGGAGGGCGCGGTTCCTTCACAGGAGTGCTGACCTACAAGAACGCAGAAAACGTCCGGGCCGCGCTAAAGCGACAGGGTCGTGAGAAACTGATGCTTGAAACAGATGCCCCGTATCTTGCCCCCGTTCCTCATCGCGGAAAACCCAACGAACCCGCCCACCTCATCCACACCGCCGGAGTGGCAGCCGACCTCCTGGGATTGTCCCTTGATGAAATTACGCGGCAAACGACCCAAAACGCACGGGAGTTCTTCCAGTTTTAGGCTGCCACTAATGCCCCTCGATGATCGCCAAACGGAAAGGTCACGCAACGTCGTGACTGGATCGAAATGGAAAGGCTCGGATGCAGGCCACATCTCACGCCTGTACCGCCTCAACCGCTTCAGGCCTCGTCGAACTTTCGACTAAAAAGGGTATCGAGCTCGGCCAGCATCTGGGGGGCATCGTCCCCGGTAACGATGAATTTCACTTTCGATCCCTTGCCCGCAGCCAGCATCATCAACCCCATGATGCTCTTGCCATTGACCTGCTCTTCGTCCTTTTCAACAAAGACGTCGGCCTTGAACTTGTTTGTGACCCGCACGATCATGGCGGCCGGACGTGCATGAATGCCCATTTTGTTCTGCACCACCAGCTCCTTTGTGAGTGGATGAACGGGTACTGACGGGTCGATTTTGTCCATGCGTGTACCCCTGCAAACCTTGAGACAAGCGCCCGGCTTGCAACCCAAAATCTCCCGGCCACGCTTTGAGGCATGTCCGGCTTCGCGATCATCGTCCCTTGCCGCCTCGAATCGACGCGGTTTCCCCGCAAGCTTCTTCATCCAATTCGTGGCAAGGCACTCCTTCAGTGGGTCGCAGAACGGCTTGCGGCCGTGGCACCCGAATTTCCGCTCCATTTCGCCATTGATGACCCTTTGCTCGCCGCGCCTCTCAAGGCGGGCGGGTTTTCAACGATCATGACGAGCGCGACGCATGCAAGCGGCACGGACCGAATCGCCGAAGCAAATCGCGGGATCGGCGCACGTTTTGTCGTCAACGTTCAGGCTGACGAGCCGCTGGTGGGCCGCAGCCACATCCTCGCCCTCGCCAAAGCGATTCAAGCCGATGCTCCGATGGCGACCCTCGCCACCCGCTTCACGAATGCCGCAGATTTCCGAAATCCGAATCAGGTGAAGGTCGTTCTTGCCGAAGCATCCAGGCGTGCACTGTATTTCTCGCGTTCATGCATCCCGTTTGCCCGGGATCGCGCGGGCAATGTGGACGATGCGTGGATTGGAACAAATCCCTGTTATCGTCACTTGGGCATGTACGCCTATCAGGCCGATCTATTGGAAAAATTTGCGTCTCTGCGACCGGGGACACTAGAGCAAATCGAGAAGTTGGAACAACTTCGTGTGCTCGAGAACGGATATCCAATTGCCTGCGAATTAACCGAGGATCCGACCATTGGCGTCGACGTTCCCGATGACGCACACCGATTTGAGCAGTGGCTGGACCATCAGCGCCAGTAGGTTGCAGTGCCTGGCTTGTTGGTGGCGGGCTACCTTGATCGATTTTTTTCAGGCAGCCCCCTGCGGTGCCGATGGTTAGGGCGAATCTCGCCTCTAAACCCATCATCGCCATGACCATTGATGCCCCCGTTCTGCCCGAAGTCACCAAGCTGTGGAAAAAGTCCGTTCGTGAAGAAAAGCTCCGCAAGGGAGTTCTGATCGTAGATGACGAGCCCGCCTTCTGCGATATGATTGCCGAGGTCATTTCGGCAATCGGCTACAAGACGTGGAAGACACACTCCGCCGAGGCGGCGATGCAGGCATGGGCCAGGGATGGCGGAGAAATGGGACTAGCCTTGGTCGATGTTGTGATGCCCGCCGTGGATGGCCTCACCTTGATCGCCGAATTGCGTCGGCGGGATCCGAGGATACAAATCGTGCTTGTGAGTGGACGCCTCGACGAGGACACGCGCTGGCTCGCAAGCGAGAGCGGATGCCTCTTCGTTTCGAAACCCTTCGAAGTCTCCGAGCTGACCGAGCTGATCGAGGAACTCCTAGGATCACTCTCGTCCTCGACAGACTGATGCAGCGCGCCTAGCTCCATGGACGAGAACTTTCTTCTCACGCTCGAAGTCCTCAAATATAGTCCTGAGGTCAGGACGGGTGTGTCGGATCGTGGAGTTCTGGCGCTCAAGAACACATCGAGCGGAACATACCTGTGCGTGAATGAAGCCCAGCGCGTGACGCTGGAGGCGTTCCGAACTCCGCAGACGGTTCCGCAGATGCTCGGCCGAGCCATCCTCACACGCACCTGTCTTGAACTGGGGGAGTTTTATGAACTGATCCTGAAGGCTCACCGTGCAGGCATCCTCACCAGCGACAGCAAGCCGACATTTACGCCAGCACCCAGGCCATCCGCACGCTGGCCACGGCTGCCATGGCAGGTCGCGACCATTGTTTCGGCGTTATCCGGCCTCAGTTTCCTCGCGTCGATCGTTGTCACGCCTTTGACCCTGCCAGTCGGCATTTCTGATCTGTTGATCGGCTGGGGAGTCTGGGGGGCCGCGCTGTCGTTGGGATACTTTCTCGGAGCGTCGGTCCTGCACCATGCGGGCGGTCGGTTTCCTCCGCCTCAACGGAGGTTTTTCCGACTCGTTCCCCACGTTCATATCGAATTGATTGATTCCATCCTTCAGCCGCAGCGCGTGCGCTCAGCGGTTGAGTTGATTTGCATTGCGCCACTGATTGCCGCGGCCGCCGCTGCGTGTGCGCTTCAGCAGAGCTGGGCGGTCCTGCCCATGGTCGGAGCGATCGTGGCACTGAATCCCTGGTACGGTCCCATGGCCCGCTGGCGGCGCCTTTTTTCCAGTCAGCTCCGCATCGACACCGATCGCGATTTCCTGTTCTCAACCAATCTCCATCCGAAGAGGATGATCCGTTCGTTTCGTCGCCATCTGGATGGCAACGCGTTGATCACGCTTCTGGCGATGAGCCTTGTCTGGCTTGCGATCACGACGCATGTGATCTACCAGGCGCTGGACATGCGCGTCCTGGAGCTGCTTGCCAACTCCTGGTATTGGGAGCGGATAGGAATCATTTCCGGCGGGCTGATCGGACTGTTTGTCCTCGGCATTCTTGGCTGGGTCCTCTCCACATTCGCCAAGCGCCGCGGTGCGCGGTTGATCACTGATGTCCGTCAGCAATCGCGACGCTGGAAGGTTCTGCCGTCAGGCCGACTTGCACACGCGGAAACGCTGAAGGCGATGTCAAGGAGCCCGCTCTTCCGCACCTTGCCCATGCAGAAGCAACTCGAGATCATCCGAAAGTTTGTGCTCAAGCGCTACAATCCTTGGCGGATACTGTCCGCCCCGAACGAAGATAAGGAAATCGGCCTGATCGTGAGGGGAAGCGCATCCGTTGTCCGGCGCAACGCTGCGGGACGCGCGGGCAGGGTGCAGCCTCTTGCAGAGGGGGATATCTTCGGAGCCCACAGCCTTGTTGATCCGGATGGTTCGCCCGTAGAGGTAAGAAGCCGCACGCCCGTGCTTGCGCTGACGCTTCCAGCCAAGATTTTTCAGGAGCGCATCGTTCAGAATCTGGGTGTTCTCCGGGTACATTCACTCGCGCATATCTGCTCGTTTCTTCGATCATTGCCCTTGTGCGCCGGCTGGCAGCTCGCATCCGTCATCCGCCTCAGCGACATCGCTCGAATGCGCAAGTTTGAAAAAGGGGAGCGCATTGTGCAGTATGCCGAAGATCCACGGACCTTTCACATCATCTGGGAGGGTCGGGTGCAGCGTGTTTCCCATGGGCAGGTCATCGAACAGTTTGATGAGGGAGACGCGTTTGGTGATACGGAACTTCTGCAGAACAGTTCCGCTGGTACCGATGTCATTGCTGCCGAAGAGACTCGCTGCCTCTGCGTGACACGCGTGGATTTTATACGCTTCGTCACTCACAACCATCGCGTTGCACTGTCATTTGAGTCCCGGTCGAGCCGGAGGCTGGGCAGGCCTGTGTTTCCGCTACAGGCCTCGTTCGACATTCAATAGCCTCCCAAGACGCGGTAGTACCGGCTAGCGCGCGTGGATGCGGGGAAGCTTCGGCAGAAAAACCGTGAGCATGCCGAGGAGAGGAAGAAAGGCGCAGGCGTGGAACACGAACTGTATGCTTGTATGATCTGCCAGGCTGCCGAGGAGCGCTGACCCGATGCCAGCCATGCCGAAGGCGAGACCGAAGAACAGACCGGAAATGAGCCCCACCTTTCCGGGAACCAGCTCCTGCGCATAGACAATGATCGCCGAGAAGGCCGACGCGAGAACCAGGCCTATCACCATGCTGAGCAGGACCGTGGCATGCAGGCCCACATGCGGGAGCAGGAGCGTGAATGGTGCGACTCCGAGTATCGAAATCCAAATGACTATCCTGCGCCCGATCCGATCACCCACCGGGCCGCCGATGATTGTCCCGGCAGCAACCGCGAACAGAAAAAGGAAAAGCAGGAGCTGTGCGCTCGAAGGCTGCACATGAAACTTGTCTATGAGATAGAAGGTAAAGTAGCTCGTGAGGCTTGTAAGATAGATGTACTTGGAAAATATGAGACAGATCAGCACCAGCAAGGCACGCAGTGTGACACCGCGCTTGAAAGGCATCTCTGCCTGGGACACGCGTCGGACACCTGGTGAATGCAACGATTGTAGGTGGGCCCTGTACCAGCCTCCCACACGGACAAGGATCACGATCGCAATGACGGCGAGTGGCGCAAACCAAAGCGTGTGTGTCTGTCCTCCTGACATCACGAGCACCGCAGCGAGGAGAGGGCCGAGAGAACTGCCGAGATTCCCGCCGACCTGAAAGACGGATTGAGCCAATCCGTGACGTCCCCCGGATGCGAGTCGGGCAAGACGTGACGCCTCCGGGTGAAAAACTGCGGATCCGAAGCCGATGAGGACCGAACTCACGAGCACAAACGCATAATTCGGCGCACGGGAGAGGCAGACGATTCCCAGCAGCGTTATGGTCATGCCAACGCCCAGGGAAAAAGGCAGCGGCTTTCGATCTGTCAGGGTCCCGACCAACGGCTGAAGCAGCGAAGCGGTGCCCTGAAATGCGAGCGTAATGAGCCCGACCTGCGTGAAGTTCAGCGAAAAGGTATGCTTCAGCATGGGATAGATCGCGGGCAACATGCCCTGGATCGTATCGTTCAGGAGGTGAGAAACGCTGAGCGCCGCGAGGATACCGATTGCGGTGGAATCCGCGGAAACAGTGCCGACTTCAGGCGCGAGGGTGGCTCGGGACATATTCCCTTCGATAGCGGAATTTGCCTGTCCCGCAAATGCTTCATCTTCGAACCGGAGCGTTACCTGTTTTGCCTTTCGCTTGTATCAGCCAGAGTGCGAGGAGCATCAGCCCCAGGCTTGCAAGCAGCCTGACCGGGTCGGTTCGTTCGTGAAAAAACGCCAACGAGCATAGGATGCCCAGGGGGATTTTAAGATTGTTGAACACACTGAGCACACCTGCGTTCACCTGAGTTGCTCCAAAGTTCCATAGGAAGAATCCGAGTCCGGACGCAATCGCACCGAGGTAAATGAGCACGAGTAACTGCGGCAATGTCGGCGTGAAATCTGACCACGAAGACGTGACAAGGGTCATCAAGCCCGCGATGACGCTCGCGCCTGAACCAAGCCAGGCAAACACCTGATGATCGTTGATGCCATCGGGGAAATTTGGCCGCAACCGGCGGTAGAAAAGCTGTCCCGCTGCAAAGCAAAGGTTCGACCCCTGGACGAGAAAAAAACCTGTCGCCAGGCCGGTTCCGTCTGTCCGGTGCCAGGTGACGGCGGCACCACCAGCAACTGCGAGCACACCTCCTGCCAGAAATCGCATCTGGAAGCGCTTCTCGAGGAGCGCATCAAGCAATGCCAGGTAGAATGGCGTGAGAATCGTGAAGAGCGCGATTTCATGCGCCTGCAGATACCTGTAGGCGTGAAGATACAGGACGTACATCAGCCCAAATTGAAGGGCTCCGATTGCAAAGAGGCGCGTGACAAGCCCGACGCCCAATGCCCTCGGCTTGAGAAAGGGAAGAAACACCGCCGTCGCAATGGCCATGCGCACAAACGCAACAATGACGGGATCAATCCCGCCCAGTCGGCCCTTGATCAGTCCGAAGGAAAATGCCCACACAAACGAGACGATCAGCAACCAGATCATGCCCGACTCGGTCAAATGCGGAAGATGGCGCCCAGTTTCTTTCCAAGCAGGATGGTCATTCCCACGATCGTGATTCCAAGGAAGGCCATCGCCCAGACGCCGAGCGCGCTTGCAATGAACTTTCCGTCACCGAGGAGTTGCAGCAGTTCAAGGATCGCCTTCGTAATCGGATAGAACGCCTGCTTCTGGGCAAGGATGAGCGAATCGCTCACCTCGAGCATCGCAAACGCGAATGCCAGAAGGCCGCCCGCGATCAGGTTCGCCATGATGAGCGGCAGGGTGATCTTGCGCAGCGCACGCAACGGTGACGCGCCCATATTCTGCGCCGCCTCTTCCAGGGTTTCGCTCGTCTGCTGGAAGCCTGCGGCCGCCGATCGCACGACGTAGGGAAGTCGTCTCACGGAGTAGGCGATGATCAACAAGATGGTCGGATCACGGGTCGGATTGAGGAAGGAGAACAGCCTTCCATCCTGGGACATTGCGAGGTATCCGAAGGCAAGAACCAGGCCCGGGACCGCTAGCGGAAGCATCGAAAGGAAATCGAGCACCTGTCGGCCGGCAACTTTCGATCGAACGACGACGTAGGCTATAGCGATGCCCAAAATGACGTCGAGGACCGTCGAGATGCTCGCGAATTTGAGGCTGTTTGCGATCGCCGGGACTGTGAGATCGTGTCCGAGCGCAATCCTGAAATTCTCCAGCGTAAATTGTCGCGGAAGGACACCCGCATACCAGTCGTCGGAAAACGCGACCAGCACCACGCCGAGGTGGGGAAGAACGGCCAGAAAGGTGATGCCGGCAAAGGCGGCGGTACACAACCAGGCCCCGAGGGCGCCCGGCCGACGCGGGCCGCTGCTGGCGGTCGCCTTGGCCATCATGGCATGGTTCTGTCGACCAAAGATTCCCTTACCCAAGGCGTACAGCAGTGTCGTAGATACAAGCATTGCTGCCACGAGAGCATAGGGAAACGGATTTCCTCCAATGTCCTTCAGCCCATAGAAGATCTGCACGCTCGTGAGGCGCGCATAGTCAAACACCAGGGGAGTTCCGAGTTCGGTGAATGCCCAGATGAAGACGATCGTTCCGCCTGCAAACAATCCGGACTTGATCAGAGGCAGCGTGATCAGCCGGAACCGTCGGAATCCGGTGCAACCAAGGTTCTCGGCGGCCTCCTCCATTGCCGGATCGATGTTCGCCAATGCAGCCACGCAGTTCAGGTAGAGGATGGGGTAGAGGGTGAGCGCATTGACCACCGCTATGCCTCCGAACTGATGCAATGCAAACCAGTCATAGGTCCATCCTTCCGGTCGAAGACCGAGCGCAATCAGCAGGGAGTTGAATGCACCGTATTGACCGAAGATCTGCTTGATGCCGATCGCACCAACGAAGGGTGGCAGGATCATCGGGATCAGGACCAGGGAGCTGAGCGCAGATTTTCCCGGGAATACGAAGCGGTCGCTGATGAACGCCAGCGGAACTGCAATCAAGAGCGCAAGGCTGGTGGTCAGGCAGGCCAGCAGAAACGAATTTACGAGGCCCTCACGATAGAGGGGGTCGGCGAGGAGGGCGACAAAGTAAGCAAACGTCAATTTGCCATCCGCATCGATAAAGCCGCCCTTCAGGATCTGCAGGATTGGCCAGACAAAGAATGCCGCAAAAAAGAGCGCTGTAACAAGAAAAACAATACGCGCGGCCGATTTCGACATGCTTTCTGAGAGTGGGCGCGAGCAATCCGGCAGGGCAAGATCAGGATCCCCATATGTTCATAATTAGCCTTGGCTAACATTTTTTGCTTGCGGTAATCATTACCCGGGTTTGCATGCATTCATGATCCTGAAGCCACGTTACGCTGCCCTTACGAGCGCCGCACTCTCGCTCCTCCTCTCCGCGGCTGCTCTGGCGTCCCCGCTGCGTGTGGTCACCACCACGACGATGATCACGGATCTGGTCAGGCAGATTGGCGGGGAGGCGACATCGGTCACCGGACTGATGGGGCCTGGGGTCGATCCCCACCTTTACAAGGCGCGCGCTTCTGACGTCATCGAACTGCAGAAGGCCGACGTCATTTTCTACAATGGCCTGATGCTCGAGGGAAAGATGGCCGAGCTGTTTGAACGGCTCGAGAAACACAAGCCCGTGGTCGCAGTCTCGCGCGAAATCCCGAGGGAGAGTTTGCTGCATCCGCCAAAATTCGAGGGGCATCCCGATCCTCACATTTGGTTCGATGTTTCCCTTTGGATCCAATGCATCCAGCCGGTCGTGGAAACGCTGGCGGCAAATGACCCCGCGCACAAAACGCAATTCGAGGCCCGCGGAATCGCGCTGCGACGCTCCCTTGAGGCGCTGCACCGCTGGTCTCTGGCCAAGGCCACTGAATTGACCGTGGATCGTCGCATCCTCGTCACCAGCCACGATGCCTACAATTACTTTGGTCGCGCCTATGGTTTCAAGGTGATCGGCCTCCAGGGAATATCCACCGTCAGCGAAGCCGCCTTGTCGGACATGGCCAAACTCGTCGATTTCATCCGATCCCACCGCGTCAAGGCGATCTTCGTCGAATCCAGCGTGCCTCACGCCACCATTGAGCGGGTCTCACGGGATGCCGGCGTGAGGATCGGCGGGGAGTTGTTCTCCGATGCGATGGGAACACCGGGTGCCATCGAAAACGGCTATGACCTCGGAACCTACGAAGGCATGATCAAGCATAACCTGACAACGATCGTCGACTCTCTCAAATGAACCGATTCTTTTTTCAGAATCCGCGTCATCTTTTCCATCCCGTTGTCCTCTTTGCCGTGATGGTGTGCCCATGCGAAATCGAGGCTGCGCGTGAATTCAGCACGGATCGCCCCGATGCGACAGAGAGTCCCTTCACACTCGAGCCCGGACGCATGCAACTGGAAGCAAGTGCGGCAAGCTGGCTGCGGGAGAGATACACTTCCGAATGGGACGGCATACGCGTGGAAATCTGGAATTTCCTGCCTTTTAACCTGCGCCTGGGGCTGACACCGCGGTGGGAACTGCAGGTGGTGGTTGACGGACACCTCGACGTAAAGGTTGAGGATCGGCCGCTGGGCATTCGCATTCGACAGCGGGGGCTGGGCGATATCACGCTGCGGGCCAAATGTAATTTCTGGGGAAACGATGGCGGAAAAACGGCCTTCGGCGTGATGCCCTTCGTCAAGCTGCCCACCGCGTCAGATGGGCTCGGCAACGATTTCGTCGAAGGAGGCATTATCTTTCCCTTCGCGATGAAACTGGGGCGAGAGATGAGCCTGGGGGCAATGACGGAGCTGGACCTCTCGCGCAACGAACGCGACAGCTACGACAAGATTTGGATCAATACGGTCACGCTTGGTCGGGATCTCACCGACACGCTTGGCGCCTTTGTGGAACTCACGATTGAGACGGGTGCAGGCAAACCAGCCTTGGGCTTCAATACCGGACTGACTTTTATGGTTAACGACAACCTGCAGCTCGATGCGGGCGTGGCCATCGGATTGACCCGAACGGCGCCCGATCTGGTGGTGACCCTGGGTTTCTCACAACGTTTCTGATTGATCATGAGCGAGCCCTACGCACCTCTGGAGATACACGACCTGACTGTCGCCTACCACAAGAAGCCCGTCCTGTGGGGAGTCGACCTCGTCATTGAGCCCGGACGCCTCATCGGGATCGTGGGACCCAATGGGGCAGGCAAGTCGACACTTATCAAGGCTTGCATGGGACTGCTGCCACTGCAAAGCGGTTGGGTTAAATTCTTCGGCGAATCATTTCACAAGATGGCGCGACGCGTGGGGTACGTGCCTCAACGTGAATCGGTGGATTGGGACTTTCCAGTCAACGTGATGGATGTGGTCTTGATGGGAAGATACGGACGCCTCGGACTCCTGCGTCGCCCAAGCAAAGCTGACCGGATTATTGCCCGCGCCTGTCTGGAAAAAGTCCACCTCCTGCCTTATGCGAACCGCCAGATTGCGAATCTGTCGGGCGGGCAGCAGCAGCGAGTCTTCCTTGCGCGCGCGCTTGCCCAGGAGGCGGACATCTATTTCATGGACGAGCCGTTCGCGGGTGTGGATGCGGCTACCGAAGCGGCCATCATTGCCGTGCTGCGCGAACTTCGCGACATGGGGAAGACACTGCTCGTCGTCCACCACGACCTTCCAACGGCCCGCCAGTATTTTGACGATCTGCTCCTTCTCAACATGAACGTGGTCGCCTTCGGAAAAACAGCGGAGGTCTTCACCGCGGAACTTCTGCAGAAGACCTATGGTGGGCGCCTGACCATTCTCAGTGAAGTCGCGCAGGCGCTCGGCGCGCATGGAGCGTCGCGATAGGTGTCCCATCCCGTTTCTGACAAACCGCCAACCATGAGTCGAACAGCATCGAGAGCTCTTCTGATTCTGCTAGTGGCCGCGGCGACATCTCCGGTTGAAGCAGCCGGTGTGCGTGAGTTTGTCAGCTCAGATTGGAGCACCCAGATCGTGCGCTTTCTCACGCTGCAGGACGCGTCGGTTCGTTTCGCGCTCATCGGATCGGTGTTGCTCGGACTGAGCTGCGGTCTTTTGGGAAGCTTCATCGTGGTGCGCAAGATGGCGCTGATGGGGGATGCGCTTTCTCACGCTGTTCTGCCCGGCGTAGCGATAGGGTTTCTCTGGAACATGACGAAGGACCCCCTCGCGATCCTCATCGGGGCGACGATTGCGGGACTGCTGGGCACATTTCTTGTCTCGGCGATTTCCCGCACAACCCGCCTCAAGGAGGACGCCGCGCTCGGCCTCGTGCTCGCGACGTTCTTCGCGATTGGAATCTGTCTTGTCACCATGATTCAGCGCCTGCCGACAGGCAACAAGAGCGGGCTGGACAAGTTTCTCTTCGGCCAGGCTGCCGCGCTCAGTGCAGAGGACATCACACTGATGGCCCTCGTCACCACGATAGCCGTCGTCATGGTCGTCGCCTTCTACAAGGAGCTGCTTGCATCGAGTTTCGATCCCGGATTTTCGCGATCAATCGGTTTGCCGACGCGCTGGATACACCACGGACTCATGCTGCTGCTGACTGCATCGGTTGTCATCGCGCTTCAGGCCGTCGGTGTGGTGCTGGTGTCGGCCATGCTGATCACTCCCGCATCTGCGGCCTACCTGCTCACGGACAGGCTTCACCGCTTGGTCGTGATGGCAGCGGCCTTCGGCGTGGGTGCAGGCATGGCGGGTGCCTTCCTGTCCTTTGTAGGTCCCAGTCTTCCGACCGGACCGCTCATGGTGATTGGCGCGAGTGCTTTGTTCTCAGCCGCCTTTCTTTTCGGCCCGAGGCATGGTGTGGTCGCCCGATGGATGTTGCGCCGAAGAGGCGCAGCTCGAACCCAACGTGAGAACACGCTCAAGTCGATGTTTCACGTCATGGAGGCGACCCAATTCCGCACGGAGGGGGTCACGCTCCATGACCTGGCAATCCGGCGGCGTGAAACGATCGATGATGCCCAGCGTCTGGGACGGGATCTCGTTCGCCACGGACTGGCGACGCTCTCAGGGGATGCTCTCTATTTCACACCTCCGGGACGCAAGAGGGCAGGGGAGATTGTGCGCAATCACCGCCTCTGGGAGCTCTACCTGACGCAATCGGCAAACATCGCCGCTGACCATGTGCACGAGGATGCGGAGAAGATCGAACACATCCTTGGCGAGTCGGTCGTGCGCGATCTTGAGCGGCGCCTGGGTTATGCAACCTTCGATCCCCACGGCCGGGCGATTCCGAGCGCGCGGGCGATTCACGGAGGCGACGCGCGACGCGAGGGCGGCAACGGAACCGGAAAATGAATGCCATGATCCCTGCCTTCGATGCCCATGCGGTGCTGGTCGCGCCATGGACGGAGAACCTTTCCCTTTTTGGATGGATTGCTGCAATGGGCTTCGCGGTGACCGGTGCCTGCGGTCTTGTGGGAAATTACCTGATGCTGCGGCGCATGGCGCTGATGGGCGATGCGGTCAGCCATAGCGTCCTGCCCGGCCTCGTTGCGGCGTTTCTTGTTACAAGCAGCCGTGGAACTCTTCCCATGTTCGCCGGCGCCCTCGCAGCGGGAGGTTTCACGACGATAGCCATCGAGAGCATTCACAAGCTGACCCGTGTGAAGCAGGATGCCGCCATCGGCATTACGTTCTCAACGTTGTTCGCGATCGGCGTGGTCATGACCAGCCTCTACGCGGGCCAGGTGGATCTCGACGCCGACTGTGTCCTCTATGGCGAAATCGCCTTTGTTCCGCTTGAGCCGATGATCAACCTGGGTGGCCTCGTTCTGGGCCCCGTTCCGTTTGTCAGAATGGCCGCGGTGCTGCTCATGGTCGGGCTCCTGATCGCCGCATTCTACAAGGAGCTGCTCGTCAGCGCATTTGACCCCGGACTGGCACGATCCCTGGGCACCAATCCGACCCTGATGCACTATGGTTTGATGGCGGCGCTCTCCGTTGTTGTTGTCAGCGCATTTGAATCGGTTGGCGCAATTCTTGTGGTGGCCATGCTGATCCTTCCCGGCGCAACGGCATCGCTGCTTTCCACCCGCCTTTCGAGAGTTCACCTGCTTTCGCTTGTCCACGCAGCCATCAGCTCATGGCTTGGTGTGACGCTTGGAGTATGGCTGGATTGCTCAATCGCAGCCGCGATGGTCGTCGCAGGAGCGCTGTTGTTTGCATTGATCTGGATCGTCAGTCCGAACGAAGGACTGGTCGCCCGCTGGCGGCGACGCAGAACGCCTGCGTTGCCCTCGGCAATGAGCAGCAACTCCAGTCCCGTTTCTGAGCTGAAATGATTCTCAGCAGAGACATGCACCAGCCTGGCAATCCTGGCTGTGACCGGCTTTTCGAACCTATCCGCTCCGCTGCTCGGCGTTGGCGTTGCTCCTGCAATGCGGACAACTTGCTCCCGGTGTGTAGCCGGTTCGGGACTGCTCAGCGACCGTGACCGGCATCTGGCATCGGGGGCAAAGGATCGATCCGGTCCCAGCCAAGGCCGCATTCAGACCGATGCGCTGATCGAAGACGAAACATTCGCCCTGATAGTGCGCGGTTCCGCATTCCGCGAAATACCCGAGAATGCCGCCATCGAGTTGGAATACGTTTTGGAATCCCTCTTGCTCCATGAACGGGCCGGCCTTTTCGCAGCGGATTCCTCCCGTGCAGAACATCACGATCGGTCGCGCTTTCCAATCGCCCGGCAGTTTTCGCACCGCCTCTGGAAATTCACGGAAGTGGTCGATGTCCGCCGGCACAGCTCCCTTGAATGTGCCGGAGTGGATTTCATAGTTGTTCCGGGTGTCCAGAAGGGTGACATCGCGCCCTTCATCCAGCCACTCCTTCAATTCGCGAGGGGAAAGTTTTGGCGATGTCCGCATTGCGGGATCCACGCCATCAATGCCGAAGGCGATAATCTCCCGCTTGATCTTCACCCGCATATGTTCGTACGGCCGATTGGCGCAGAGGCTTCGGCGTGCGGTCAGTCCGTCGAGACCCGGTATGGAGCGCAATTTGCCCAACAGCGCTTCACCGGCTGTCGGTTTCCCAGCGACGTAGAAATTGACTCCTTCCTCACTCAGAAGGATCGTACCGCAAAGCTCCCTTTCGCGGCAAAAACCAAGCAGGTCGGATTTCAATTCCTGCAAGCCGGTTAACCTGGTGAATCGGTACCCGGCAAGATGAAGAATCGTGTCCATGGACAAGAGCAGAGATCCTGACACTTCAGCGCAACGATCGCCAAGCGAACAAACGAGTCTGCATCAATAGATCCACGAATAGCCCAGGGTGAAGCCAACGGCATCGATCCCGGGATTGGGTTTGGTCTGCCCCCCGTTCGACATGTGCTGGAAGAGTATGCCCACGCTCATCCGACGACCCGGCGCGACGACGTGCTCGATCCCACCACGTGCAAACCAGTGCAGTGTGAAATCCTGGCCCTGTCCTCCCTTGACTCCTCGTGAATCCAGAAGTCCAAGTCCACCACCGGCGCCACCCGTCAGACCCCAGCGTTCGCGGCGATCCCAAAGTTCAAGTGATGGAGAACCGCCAAGTGCAATGTAGTGAGATTCGGGACCTTGATCGATCCACGTCGCTTGAAATGTGAGGCGATGCCTAAAACGCAGGCGAAGCGAGCTTCCCACATCACACCCCCACGCTTCCTTTGATCTCCAGGAGAGTTGCGTCGGAAATAGTCGATACGACAGAGGCGTGCCTGTTCCCACCTGCCAGATTGTCCCAACTTCCAAATCTACCGAAGATTGTTCTGCGGCAAGGGCGGCATTCTCCGCGATGCAGTCGGCTCCGTGAAGGAAGCCCATGAGGATGAGAATAATCGTCAGCTGCCAACCGGAGGAAAACATGCGTGTGCAGTTTGATTTCACTGAGCCTCACCCCTGCCAGCTCAAGTGAAAAGTGTCACACCCAAATCCCGGAAATCGAAACGTTGCCTCCAAGAACAGCAGGGACCAGCCTGCATCCAATTTTCTGCTCCCGCAATTGATCCCCTCGAATCCACAATGCTCTTCTCGACTGACGAACTTAGTGCTCACCTGAATGATCCCGACTGGATCGTTTTCGACTGTCGGCATGATCTTGCCGATACCGCCAAGGGCGAACGGGTCTACAATGAGGGTCACATACCGGGCGCATTCCTTGCCCGGATCGACGGGGATCTTTCAGGGAAAAAAGGTGAAAGGGGAGGGCGCCATCCGCTGCCGGACAGATCCGCCTTTCTCGGATTCCTTGCGCGCTGTGGCGTGACCCCGGCCGCGACAGTCGTGGCATACGATGACGCAGGGGGCTTTTTTGCAGGACGACTTTGGTGGATGATGTCGCGCTGGTTGGGGCACAAGAAGGTCGGACTCCTTGATGGGGGAGTCACCAAGTGGAAGGCTGAGGCGAGAAACCTTACCACCGTCGCACCTTCCCAAAAAGTTGTCACGCCCATGACGAACGAGGCTGATTCACGCGCGACGGCATCTGCGGAGGAGTTGATGTCGCACCTGAGCGACGGGAATTTTCTGGTCGTGGACGCGCGCTCCGGCGACCGCTATCGCGGAGACGTCGAGCCCATCGACCGTGTGGCCGGGCACATCCCTGGTGCGGTCAACCGCTTTTTCAAAGCCAATCTCAATAGCGACATGACCTTCAAACCGCGCGAAATTCTAAGGCAGGAGTTTGAGTCATTAATCAAACTTCGCCCGCCAGCATCGGTGGTGCACCATTGCGGCTCGGGGATAACTTCGTGTGTGAATCTCTTCGCCATGGAGCACTCCGGCCTTTCGGGTTCGAGGCTCTACGTGGGTTCGTGGAGCGACTGGGTAGCCGATCCCTCGCGCCCGATTGCTACTGGCGATTTCCCCACCAGAGGAAAAGAATGACAAGCGCCGCAATCCCGAGCGTGGCGAGAGCGATCTTGATCCAGCTCTTCGGGTACTCGCCCGCAATGGAACCCGTGTAGCCGTTGATCACGCACTGGAAACTCCTGCCATGAAAATCATAGCTCACCATCCAGATTGGCACGAGGATGTGCTTGAAGGTCTGGGCTGAATAGGCGGAGCGGACATTGAGATCGCGATGCGTGTCCCCCGGGACCTGCGAGGCGCACAGACTCACCGTCTTTGATTCCATTTTGGCCCTGGCAGCCTGAGCCGCACTGGGCAGATCGATCTGGTAGCGCTCGACGACCCAGCCAGAGATGAAACTCGGATTATAGGGCACCAGTTCCTTCGTGGGAAACGGCTCCACGCCGTGAACAAGTTCAGGGTGAACGCCACGCGAGGCCGAAACAAGTTCGTCGTCAAAGAAGTGATCCAGTGCACCGGAGGAAGGATACCAGCGCACCTTGCGCACCTGCCGCGTCTGGCGTTGTCCTTTCGCGTCCGTGTATGACTCCGTTTCGTAATAATAGTCCCCAGACATCGCTGTCCAATCGGCATGAACCTGCGCGTCAAAGGTCCAATACGGAATGTAGAGTCCCTTGACGGTGTCCGTCATGGCGCCTCGCTTGAGCCGGTTGGGAGCGAACCATCGTGAGCCATACCACTTCCTTATCGAATCCCGCACCTGGGTATTGCTGAGCTTGAGGGGGAGCAGGCTCTCCGGACGGAATGATTCCTTGATCTCCTCGTAGGGAACCAGTGAGGCCGAGCCACAGAAGTCGCAGCGCTGCCCCACGTTCTTCTCATCAAAAACCGATATTGCCTGGCACGACTGACACTTCACCTGGATCTTCTTTGCCTGCCAGCCGCGCGCAGAATCGGGAATATTGCGCAGCGCCTGCACCAATTCGTGTTCGACTATGGCATCCGGTGCCTGGCTGAACCCGGTCAACTCAACCGTTGCCGGGGAAACCGTCCCGCAAAAGCTGCAGACAAGGGCCTTCTTTGCAGGGTTCCAGGTGGCCTCTGCACCACACGACGGACAGGAAAACTTTGAGCGAGCGACGGCGTCCATGCGCAATCCGGCTGCCGCCAGCTCAACTGTTCATGAACTCGGTCAGTGATGCCCGGGTGATACGCCAGGTCGAACCGATCTTTTTCCCTTTGAGCGAACCTTTCTCGAGCTCTGCGAGCACATCGGCTTCAGAGACCCCCAGGCTCTGCGCCGCCTGGGCCGGTCCGAGGAGGTCCATCGCTACTGGAGCCTGGGTTGCGCCTACGGCTACGGGAATACCGCCCGCGGGCGGAGTGCCCTGCGGCCCAAACATGCCGCCTGGCTGGTTCATCATCTGCTGGGCCATTCCGAAGCCCATCGCCAGTTCAGCCGCAGTGCCAGCCGGGCCGCCACCACCACCCGCACCCATGCCTTCGGCCATCTTGAATTTGATGTAGTCGTTAAGATTTCCGATTGCCGCCATGCTCGAGCGCTTGTCGATGGCCTGCTCGACTTCCGGAGGAACCGACACGTTTTCGATGATGAAACTTCCCAGTTCGAGCCCGTACTTTTCCTTCAGCGTCGGATTGATAAGCGGGAGCAGGGCCTCGCCCAGTTCACCGTAGCGCGAAGCGATGTCCAGGGCCGGCACCTTCGAAGTGGCAAGGGCATCCGTGAAAACACTCACGAGCCGCGACCGCATCGTGTCGGCAAATTCGTCGAGGCGGAAATGATGGTCCGTGCCTGCGACCTCCTTTAGAAACGTCGGTACGTTTGAGATCCGAAAATCATAGGTGCCAAACGCGCGCACACGAACGATCCCAAAATCCGCGTCGCGAAGCATGACGGGATTGGATGTGCCCCATTTGTTCCCCGTAAAAAGGCGGGTGTTGACGTAATAGACGTCCGCCTTGAAAGGGCTCTCAAATCCGAATTTCCAGCCCTTCAGCGTCGACAGGATCGGAATATTGTCCGTGGTGAGTGTGTGTTTTCCCGGTCCGAAGGTATCGCCAAACTGCCCCAGGTAGACGAATTGGACAGTCTGCGATTCTCGCACGATGAGCTGAGCGCCGCGCTTGATTTCCTTGTCCTCATCGGGGAAACGCCATGACAGGGTGTCACGGGAGTCGTCCTCCCACTGGATGATTTCGATGAACTGTGATTTGAGGTAGTCGAGGAGTCCCATGATTCGAGTTGAGTGTGCTTTGAAGGAAAACACGCGAAAGCGACCGAGGTTGCGAATAAGAAATGCAAGCCTTCATGCGTGAAATTTGCAGCTCAGCGCTGAAAGGCTCTTGCTTAGCCTTCCGTTCAATCCGTTCATTACCTTCCTTTATTCATTCGCATGACGTCAGCTGTCACCGATCTCATACCACACCGTCCTCCGTTCTTGTTCGTCGACGACATTGTGTCGGAATCACCCGATGGCCTCATCGCCCGCCGGACCTGGCGGGCGGAGGAGGACTTCTATCGCGGGCACTATCCCGGCGCACCCATCACTCCAGGCGTACTTCTTTGCGAGGCGGTCTTCCAGGCAGGCGCGGTCTTTCTTTCCAGGCAGGCTTCGGCGCAAAAAACCGAGTTGGGCGCAGGTGTGCCGCTTCTGGCGAAAATCCATGACGTCCGCTTCCGGAATCCGGTGTTCCCCGGCGACACCATTCTGATCGAAGTCAAGCGGAAGGATGTGCTGGGCGGATTCACAATGATGACAGGCGCCGTCCGGAAACCGGATAATACGCGTATCCTCACCGTCGAATTCGCTGTTGCGTGGAAAACCCCATCCGGAAGCAAGGATGTGGCATCGCAGGCATCGTGATCCGCAGCATCATGGCCGACTTTCTCGCACTTGCCGGAAAAACCATCGTCGTCACCGGCGTCGCCAATCGCAAAAGCG
Organism: Verrucomicrobiota bacterium; assembly: GCA_963205455.1. Lineage (GTDB taxonomy): Bacteria > Verrucomicrobiota > Verrucomicrobiia > Opitutales > Opitutaceae > UBA6669. The sequence goes on along the minus strand of CAUJJL010000086.1, from coordinate 9,304 downwards.
TCGCCTGGTTTGTCGGCAGGGCGTTGGAAGAGCAGGGAGCAAAGGTAGCCTACAGCGTTCGCTCAGAGGCGCGTCGTTCCTCCTTGCAGGGACTGCTGAAGGACAGGCCTGTGTTTGTCTGCGATGTGGCGCAAGAAGGAGCTGCGGATGGTCTGGTGAGTGAACTCTCCGCCGCAGGCATCACGGTCATCCATGGGTTGGTTCACTCGATCGCCTTCGCGAACTACTCCGATGGATTCAAGGCCTTTCAGGAAACCAAGCGAAGCGATTTCCTCGAAGCCACAGCCATTTCATCATTCTCGCTCGTCGAACTGGCGCGGGCCCTGAAGCCGTTGCTGGATCCCGCTGCTTCGGTCGTGTCGATCGGGATTTCTTCGTTGCTAGTGACGCCCGACAACTACGGCTACATGGGGCCGATCAAGGCATCCTTGGAGTCAACATCGCGTTTCCTGGCGAAGTCCTTCAGTGCAGACAGCGAGATCCGGTTCAATGTTGTTGGAGCCGGACCACTCAAGACCAGTGCGTCCGCAGGTATTCCCGGGTATCTCGAGAGCTACCTCTACGCGGAGAAACTCACGTTCCGCAAACGCGCACTTGCAACCGAGGAGGTCGCCAATGCCGTGCTCTTTCTCCTCAGCCCTCGCAGCAGCGGGATGAATGGCACCACACTGGTGGTCGACGCGGGTCTGGGGTCGAACGCTTTTGATGCGGAAATCATCCGGCTGGCGATGCGGCCGGAGGCAAAGTAGCAGCGTGCGGCACGATGCGTTTCGATCACACTTGCATTGAATCCCTTGCGACGGTGCTGCCGACGGAGGTCTTGAGCTCCGATGAAATCGAGCGACGCCTCCAGCCGCTCTATCGACGGCTCAATCTGCCGGAGGGTCGGCTCGAGTTGATGACCGGCATCCGCGAGCGGCGGGTCTGGGCGCGGGGCACGCTGCCGTCCGACGCCAGCGCCCAGGCAGGGCGCGCGGCTCTGGCACGCTCGGGTGTGCGTCCGGAGCAGATCGACCTGTTCATCCATAGCGCAGTATGTCGCGACATGCTGGAGCCCGCCACTGCCGCTTTTGCTCACCGCAAGATTGGTCTGCCCTCGCACGCACAGATCTTCGACCTGTCCAACGCCTGCCTGGGATTTCTCAACGCGCTCACCGTGGCCGGGAGCATGATTGAGGCGGGGCAGATCCGCTGCGCGCTGGTGGTGGCCGGTGAGAACGGCCGTCCGCTGGTGGAGCAGACTCTGGCGACGCTGCTCGAAAAGCCGCTGACGCGAAACGAGATCAAGCCGTATTTTGCCAATCTGACAATCGGATCGGGCGCCGTCGCCGCCGTCGTATGCCACCGCTCCTTGCTGGTCGGTGGGCGCCAGCCCCACCGCCTGGTGGGTGGGGTGGCCCGGGCCGCCACCGCGCATAGCGACCTGTGCAAGGGTGACACCCATGGGGCGGATGCGCTGGCCATGCAGACGGACTCGGAGCGACTGCTGGACGCAGGTGTGGCGTTGGCCAAAGAAACCTGGGACGAATTCTGCCGCGTTGTCGACGGCAGCGCCGCGAGTTTTGCACGCTTCATTTGCCATCAGGTCGGCAACACCCATCGGCGCCGTCTCTATGAGATCCTGGCACTGGATCTGGCCAAGGATTTCTCAACCTTCGAAACCCTCGGCAACATGGGCTCGGTTTCTTTGCCCGCAACCCTCGCGGCCGCCATCGAAGCCGGAGAAGTCAAACCGGGGCAGCGCGTGGCGCTGCTGGGAATCGGCAGTGGATTGAACTGTCTCATGCTCGCGCTCGAATGGTGACACCCAATTCGCTCCCTCCGGCAGTGCGCGGGTTGTATCCATTCACGCCAGCCGTGTTTACGACGCCACGAGGCGCGCGCATGAGCTACGTCGACGAAGGGCCGCGCTGCGACGAAGCGGTTGTGATGCTGCACGGGAACCCCACCTGGTCGTTCTTTTATCGCAATGCTCTGCTGGCGCTTCGGTCGCGTCACCGCTGCCTGGTGCCGGATCACATCGGGATGGGCCTGTCGGACAAGCCCGAGGCTTATCCATACACGCTGGCCACACGGATTGCGGACATCGAGGCCCTGATATCCTCACTGGGAATCAAAAGGATTCACCTGATCGTACACGACTGGGGAGGAGCGATCGGTTTCGGACTCGCAGTGAAAGACCCCGCGCGCATCGGCCGTATCGTGATCCTGAATACGGCGGCCTTCCGTTCGGACTGCATCCCCAGGCGCATCGCACTGTGCCGTTCACGTCCGTTCGGCACCTGGATCGTTCGCGGCCTGAACGGCTTCGCGGGCCCGGCGGTCACCATGGCCATGCACGCCCGGCGCCTGACCGCAGCCGAAAGGCAAGGATACCTCTTCCCGTACAATTCCTGGGCCAACCGCGTGGCGGTGGACGCCTTCGTCAAGGACATCCCGCTGGAGCCGGACCACGTTTCCTTTTCCACGCTCCAGACGATCGAAGCGGGACTTGGCCAGTTCCGCTCGCACCCGGTGAACATCGTCTGGGGCGGAAAGGATTTTTGTTTCAATCAGCACTTCCTTGAAGAGTGGAAAACATTCCTGCCGCAAGCCGCCATGACGCTGCTGCCCAACGTCGGCCACTACGTCCTTGATGACGGCAGAGACGAGCCAGCCATCCACTCGCTGTTGAACGGGCTATAGCGGTGCCACAGTCTCTCCGTGGTCAATCGCGAAAACCCCATCCGGTTTGTCAACGTTGACGCGTATTCATCGGTACTGTCGCATCCCGGCCACGAGAGCCGCGTGAGTTTACATCTCCTGATTGCCGGCGAGACCGAAAAGGAACGCCTTTGTCTTGGTGCTGAGGTTCACGCCTGAAACCCAGACTTTCCTTTAGCCCTCTTCTGACTATATGGTTTCGCTCATGAACTCCCTGCTCACTCGCATTACCGTCGAGGCTGGTAAATGTGGCGGTCGTCCTTGTATCCGCGGCTACCGGCTGCGCGTGAAAGATGTGCTGGAACTGCTGGCGCACGGCGCCTCCTGGGATGAGATCCTTGCCGATCACCCGTTCTTGGAGTCCGATGACATCCGCGCATGCCTGGAGTTTGCAGCTGCACAGAATGACCATGTGGTGCTGCGCGCATCGTGAGACGTTTCCTTGTCGATAACCAGCTACCGGCCGCGCTGGCAAGCTGGCTGAAAACCAAGGACAGCCACGCCGAGCATGTGCTCGCCATCGGCCTCGCACAGTCGCCCGATACTGACATTTGGCGGCGTGCCGCCCGTGAAGGCGCAATCGTCGTCTCCAAGGACGAAGATTTTGCCCTAATGACAGTGCTGTTACCGGAGCCAGTCTCCGTGATCTGGTTGCGCGTCGGTAATTGACGCACAGCGGCGCTGCTCGCGACGATGGAGCGTGCGTGGCCGACGATTACTCAGCAGCTCGATGCCGAGGCACGATTGATCGAGGTTTATTGATAGACGAAACTCCAGAGCAGGTGATACTTGCCAGCACTATATAATGAACATAATGTTTATTGTGCGAATACGATCTCGGGGAGTTTCTACTCCAGTCCCACACCCTCATGACACCAGACATTCATTTGCACATTGACACGATGCGAAATCTCCGCCCCATGTGAGGGTGTGCAACACCCCGTCATAACCCGCCTCCGCGAGCTCGTGCATGCGTTGCCCTTTCACGCTTTCACCATCGTGATGGTCAACGGAAAGACTTTTCACGTACCTCACGAGGACTTTTTGCTGATCGGCCTCAGTGGCAATGTCATCTATGACGACGGCGATCAGATCAAAAACATCAATGCGACTCTTGTATCGGAAATCCTCGAAAACGCCGCGCCCGGTGTCTGATGGGATCCCCTGAGTCGGCCAGTCTGATGCCGAGCTGTCTGTCTACCTCGCCGGTCCCCAGCGCTTCGTGAACGGATAGTAGATCCACAAGGGACGTCCGACAACGTCACGGCTTGGTACAAAGCCCCAATAGCGGCCGTCCAGGCTGTTCCGTGAATTGTCCCCAAGGGCAAAAAAACTATTTTCCGGAATCGTCAGAACTTTTCCCAACGCCAGCTCACCGTACGGAACATAACCGGCATAGAGGCCTTGCTTCTCATTGTTTTGCAGAAAGGCCTTTGCGCCTTCAATTGGTTTTCCGTTGCGCATCAGAATCCCCGTACGTTCGGTACCCGGCCTGCTTCCATTGGCGGAACCGCTGCCATTGTCCGAGGCTCCATCGCGAATTTCAATGGTGTCTCCCGGCCCACCAACAAGGCGTTTGATGTAGTATTGGTCACCATGGGTATCGCGGATTCCCGGAATGTTTCCGGTGCGAAAGACGAATCCGCTGCCTATCGGAGGCTGGATGAAATGATAACTCATCCGGTCGACGAAGAGTTGATCACCGGTCAGGATATCAAACGAGAGGATGCGCTCCCCCTTTTCCACCGACTTCCCTGTCCTGAAGAAACGAAGGTTCTGGGGACGCCCGGCGATGCTCACCGTGCGAATCTGGGATTGTCCCCGCGCATTCAGTTTCTCAAGGGCGACCTCAAGGCTGGTTTCCTCGGGAAAAAACGCTTCGCGAAGTGCCCAGTCGAAATCGAAATCAAGCGGTACGGTGAAGGACACCGGCACTCCTCCGACGAACAGCGTGTACTCCTTCAGTTTCGTGGGCAGGATGAGCCAACTGCGCCCATTGACGATACGATTGGAAATGATGCCCCGTCCTTCACCGCCTCCGTAGGTAAATTCGATCTCTCCAGCGGCAGGTGCGTCGATCCGCCGCGCACGCGCTCCGAAGGCAAGAAATCGAAACGCTCGCTGTGCGATGTTGGGTTCATCCGATGCCTGACGGAACACCTCCGGTGTCATGCCATAGTAGCTCGGCCACATCGAATTTGTCGGAATCTTGAAGGGCTGGATAAAGTAAGAGCGTATCCCCAGGATCAAGATCGCGGCGACCAGAAAGAACTCCACGTTCTCCACGAACGAGGATTTTGGATAGATCTTGCCGCCGTACTTGCGCAGGGTCTCCTCAAGCGTCTCAAGGCTCAGTTTGAGGCGCGAAGAGTCACCCTTCTTCTCCTTGAGCAAGGCACGCACACCCGCCGCCTTCGCCTGAAGCTCTGCGACTTCGGTCGGCTCCATGACATCGCGCCTGAAATTATAGACCTTGTCCGATAGTTCCAGCCAGTTGCCGGCAAGGGTGCGCAGTTTCTTTTCCTGGGAAGCGAATAGGCCAAACACGGGAGGAGATGCGATGATGAATGAGCGACGCGAGAGCTGGGTCAGTTCTTGAGAACCTGAATGAAGGCATCAGGAGGAATCGAGACTCGCCCGATCTGCTTCATCTTCTTCTTACCTTCCTTTTGTTTGTCGAGCAGCTTGCGCTTGCGAGAGATGTCGCCGCCATAACATTTCGCGGTGACGTCCTTTCGCATTTCACGGACGTTGTCGCGGGCGATGATCTTTCCGCCAATGGCGGCCTGAACCGCAACCTTGAACATCTGCGGAGGAATGATCTCCGCAAGCTTCTCGCACAACTGCCGCCCCTTCCCCTCGGCCTTTTCCCGGTGCACGATGCTCGCAAACGCATCGACGGGATCGCCATTGATGAGGATCTCCATCTTCACGAGATCGCTCGCGCGGTAGTCACCGAGTTCATAGTCCATTGAGCCGTAGCCATGAGTGATGCTCTTCAGGCGGTCGTTGAAGTCGACGAGAATTTCGTTCAGCGGTAGGATGCACGTCAGCATCACCCGATGCGCATCCAGCGTGTCGGTATGATCGCAAATGCCGCGTTTTTCCATCACCAGCGAGAGAATGTCGCCGAGATTTTCATTCGGGATGTGAATCGCGGCTCTTATCGTGGGTTCGCGGATTTCCGTAATCGTCCCGGGGTCGGGAAGATTGACGGGGTTGTCGACCTCGAGGATATCCCCGCCGTGTTTCACCACCTGGTAGACAACGCTGGGATAGGTCGAGATGATTTCCACGTCATGCTCACGACGGATGCGCTCCTGCGTGATCTCCATATGAAGCAGGCCGAGAAAACCGCAGCGGAAACCAAAGCCGAGCGCCACTGAGCTTTCCGACTGGTAGACAAACGCCGCGTCATTGAGCCGGAAGCGTCCGAGCGCGGCCTTGAGTTTTTCGTAGTCGGAACTGTCGAGCGGATAGAGACCGCAGAACACCATCGGCCGGACCTCCTTGTAGCCCGGCAGCATCTCACTCGCGGGTTGACGTGCCAGCGTGATGGTATCGCCGATTTTGATGTCCGCAGTATCCTTGATGGTCGAGACGACATAACCGACATCTCCCGCATCCAGGGATTCGGTCTTGGACATCTTTGGCGTGAAGACACCCACCTCCTTTACTTCCGACCGCTGATCGGAGCTCATCAGCCTCATCATGTCTCCCGCCTTGATCGAGCCCGAGAACACGCGCGTGTAGGCAATCACACCGCGGTACGAATCATAGAGCGAATCAAAAACCAGGGCGCGAACCTGTGGGTAGGACGCCCAGCGGGGCGGCGGTATCCGGGTGACGACGGCTTCGAGGATCTCCTCGATGCCGATGCCTGACTTTCCACTCGCCAGAATGGCCTCTTCGGCAGGGATGGTGAGGATGTCCTCGAGCTGCTTCATGCAGAGTTCAAGGTTGGCGCTCGGCAGGTCGATCTTGTTGATGACGGGTATGATCTTGAGTCCCTGTCCGACTGCGAGATGGGCGTTGGCCACCGTCTGCGCCTCGACTCCCTGGGCGGCATCGATAAGGAGCAGGACGCCTTCACATGCCGCAAGCGAGCGCGACACCTCGTAGGAGAAGTCCACGTGCCCGGGCGTATCCATGAGGTTCAACTTGTAGAGCTGACCGTCCTTGGCCTTGTACGACATGGTGACGGGGTGGCTCTTGATCGTGATCCCGCGCTCCTTCTCGAGGTCCATGGAGTCGAGATGCTGCTCGGTCATGACGCGCTGCTGCACGGTATTGGTGTACTCCAGCAACCGGTCGGACAACGTCGTCTTGCCGTGGTCGACGTGGGCGATGATGCAGAAATTGCGGGTGAACGGGACGTCCACGGATGGCGATGATTCTTGTTGGCTCAAAATAGGGAGTCGCTGAAAAGCTGCGTCGCAAACGGCGTCAGGCCAGGGTCAGGTCGGAGAATTCTGAAAAGGATTTCACCGTCCAGGTCTTCTCCGTACGGCGGGCAAGGCCGGCCAGCACCCCCCCGGGGCCAAGCTCCCAGAACTGGGTGACTCCCGCGCCGACGGCGGATCGCATGCAATCTTCCCAAAGCACCGGTGAAACGACCTGCTTTACAAGTGCAGCCTTGATTGCCTCGGGACCGCGGATGGCATTTCCCGTTGTATTGGTAAAAATAGTGAATCTCGGGGCGGTAAACGGGACGGAATCCAGGAACGTCGAAAATGCCAAACGTGCGGGTTCCATCAGGCGGGAGTGATAGGCGCCGGCGACGTTGAGTGCCATGACCCGTTTCCATCCCCGCTCCTTGCATGCGACGATCGTCGATTCAATTTTCGATTTCTCTCCGGAAACGATGATCTGCCCAGGCGCATTGAAATTTGCCGCCTCAATATCGAACTCACGGCAGAGTTCGGCCACTCGGGCACGATCCTCTCCGATCACAGCCGCCATGCCTCCAGTCGTTTTCTCACAGGCAGCCTGCATCAGACGTCCCCGTTCAGCGACGACTCTGAGTCCCGTCGCAAAATCGAAAACACCTGCCGCCGTGCACGCGGTGACTTCGCCCAAGGAGAGTCCCAATGCGGCGAGCGGCTCACCGGCCGGGATACGGCCGACTTCGTGCATTGATGCCAGTAGCGCCAGTCCATGAACAAACAGCGCTGGCTGGCAGACTTTTGTTTCAGTAAGTGCCGCCTCTGGACCCTCGAAACTGACTTGCGTCAATTTCCAGCCCAGCGTGCGGTCGGCCTCGTCATAGAGAGCGCGCGCGGCGGCAGACGCTTCGTAAAGCGACCTGCCCATTCCGACTTTCTGGGCTCCCTGCCCTGCAAAGAGAATTGCGATGGCCATGGCGATGAAACCCTCAAGAAAACCGGCTGGGCGGGGAAAAACCAAGTCCTAAAAGCATCAGCAATCATGGGTTGCTTGCATTTACAGCGACGCGGCACTGCGCAACTTCAATCAGGAACCGGTGTGAAAAAACCGCTTGCGTTTGTTTCCCGAAGATTGATTTTCCACGGGTTCAGTTGGATGCGGGCTCGTAGCTCAGTTGGCAGAGCGCCTCAATGGCATTGAGGAGGTCGTCAGTTCGATTCTGATCGGGTCCACCAACTCCCCGGTTGCCTCCATTGCGCAATACGCGCGGGTCGGCAGGCATCCGAGGCTTGGGCCTGCCGGCGACCTACTCCTCATCCCGCATGCTCAGCCGGAAGCTGAACGTCCCCCCTTTTCCATTGGGCGGGGGTCCCAGATTCGGAATGGCATTGAAGGCATCCAGGACGGCGTGGTCGAAGTCGCTGCTCCCGCTTCCCCCAAGGATTCGTGTCCCGGTGATGACCCCTCCCGACGAAATGCTGAATTGAAGCTCCACCGACAGCACGGCGCTGAAATTTGCCTCGGTCATCGCCTGGCGGATGCGCGCGACGATCATCGAGATGTAGGCGGACATCATGTCGGCATCGGCGCGTTCCTGCGCGGTGCCGCCTGCACCCTCCTGCGTGGAGCTGCGCGCAGCGCCCGCCATGCCGCGCCGTACGCCGTCAGCGACCGAAGGTATCCTTGCGGACGCTGTGGATTTCGATGGCGTAGACTTGGCCGCCTTGTTCGCCTTGTCGAATTCGGCTTTGGTCATTTGCGAGCGTCGCGCTTCCGCCTCCTTTCGCTCGCGTTCCGCCTGGAGTCTGGCTTCCCGGGCGAGGTCCGCCTTGAATTTTTTCTCGATGTTCGCCTTCCGCTTTTCAGAGAGACGGACGATGTTCTTGGTGAAATCCGCCGGTTTCGGCTCAACGCGGGGCTGGGCCTTGGGCGCCTCGACCGCCTTCAGCGGTGCCGGATCTGGCGGCTGGGAAACGGGTGTGAGGGGGGCCGGTTCGGGCTGCCGCACCGGTGTGACAATCGGAGGCAACTTCACCTGCTCGGCCCCGGCTGCACCCGGCTCACCCGCTGCCGGCGCCTGGGTCGCCGAGTAGTTTGTGCCTTCACCGCCGACCAGGGTGAAAATCTTGGGGCCGTCGTCGGCATTCCGGCTCAAAAAATGGGCGGAGAGCAGGATGAGCAGCACCACCATCGCGTGAATCCCAAGCGATGCGGC
>CAUJJL010000085.1 GCA_963205455.1 Verrucomicrobiota bacterium | reverse complement strand
ACGTTTCTGGCAGACTCAGTGGCCGCGACATCCATCCGGGAAGAGGAGGCCTACCCCGGCACCCGCGTTACTCTGGAAGCGCGGTTGGAGAATGTGCGCATTTCTCTGCAAGTGGACATTGGTTTCGGTGACATCGTCACGTCAAAGCCCGACGAGATCGACTTCCCGGCTTTGCTCGATTTTCCCGCACCGCACCTGCGCGCGTATCCGATCTACTCCGTCGTAGCCGAAAAGCTGGAAGCATCGGTCAGACTGGGCGAATCCAACGGAATGATCCGGACATGGGTTACACTTTGCGGGCAAAGCAGCCGGATACAAGGGATCACTCCGTCGAAATGACCCGCTCGCATCCGGAATATCAACTCAACGCGAGTGGCACACGGCCAAAAACACCCGAGTGCTGGTCCAATAATGGCACCACCGCGCCCAACTTGAGGCGGGCTGGCAGCGGACTCATCTTCCGCCACTCCTCAATGACCATGACTTCCATCCTATCCGGTCTAGTCGCCGCGACGTTCACGCCCTTCCTGCCAGACGGGGAGCTCAACCTCGCGGTCATTCCCCGAATGGCCGACCTGTTGGCCCGCAACGGTGTGAGCGGCGCATTCGTTTGTGGAACCACCGGCGAGGGCTTCAGCTTGTCGAACGATGAACGCGTCCGCATGGCGGAAGCGTGGCGGGCCGCCGCGCCGTCCGGATTAAAACTAATCGTGCACGTCGGGCACCTGAGCCTGCCGGAGAGCTGCGGGCTGGCCAGACACGCCCAGGAAATCGGCGCGGATGCGATCGCCTCGATCGCACCCTGCTTTTTCAAGCCAGCGGGCCCGCAGGAGCTCGTTGCGTGGTGCCGCCGGGTGGCGGCCGCCGCACCCGCCCTGCCGTTCTATTACTACCACATGCCCGCGATGACGGGGATCGACATCAGCGCATCGGAATTTCTCACCCATGCGGACGGGAACATCCCCTCCCTCGCCGGGGTAAAGTTCACGCATGAAGATCTGGACGACTATGAATCCGCGCGGAAATTCGCCGGAGGTCGCTATGACATACTTTTTGGCCGGGACGAAATCCTGCTTTCCGGCCTCAGGCTGGGAGCGACCGGAGCGGTGGGCAGCACGTATAATTTCGCCGCGCCGCTCTATTCGCGAATCCTGCGCGCAATGCAAGCGAACGACCTGACTTCCGCCGGTCACGATCAGGCAAGTTCCCAAGCCTTCATCGATGTGATGTCCAGCTTCGGCGGACTCTCGGCCGGCAAGGCCATGATGAAATTAATCGGCGTGGACTGCGGCCCGGTGCGCCTGCCGCTGCGCAGCCTGGATCCTGCGCACGAAGCCGCCCTCCGCGAACGGTTAAAAAACCTTGGGTTCTTCGATTATTCCAGCGTAGCCTGACGGCCCGGACGGCTCTCTATTTCAATTTCTCCCGGTATTCCCTCCAGCGGGCCTGAAACCCGACGGAGTTGTGGGTATTGGGGACCAGTCGCGAAGTCGCGGAATTCCAAGAGGCGTTGCAAAATCCTCCACCCCGTGCCGCCGCGCGTATTGACCGTGACCGGTGAAAATGGAAGCGCGACCGCAAGAACAGATCGACGCCGTGACAACATGATTCAGGAACAGCACACCCCGATGCGCCAACGCGTCAATGTTCGGCGTCTTGATATAAACAAGGATCCTCCATGCAGCACATGCCTGGCCATCTGTAAGGATGAAAACGATGTTCGGAAACGGAAGCGCCCCATCCGTCTCCAGCCGGAGTGCGACGGCCAGCCAGATCGCGGCCGTGGCAAAAACGACGCGCGCGATTTCAATGCGGCCGTCGGAAATCCCGCTTCAGCGTCCCGCTCGGTGAGGCAAAAGCCCGAGCTCACTTCGATTGTTTCTGCGAAACAATATCATAGGAATAGAGGCGGGCATGCGAGAGGGTGAAACTCAGGCGCAACTCACCCTTGGGCCGGGAGGACGGACTCTTCCAATCGACCGCTCGCGCACTGAACGAACCCGTCATCGGCGCGGAGCGAGCGACCGCATGCCCCTTCCCATCGAGCAGCGCAACCTGCACACTGCCGCCCGGCTCGACGTCGGCAGTCAGCAGCAGGCCGTCGTCCTCTTCGAATGCAACCGGCATGCTTACGATCTTCCCGGCTTTGGTGGCATCAGCCGGGGTCGCGGCGGCGAAGCCATCCGGACGCAGCGTCGCGAGCGCGAAATAAGCCTTCCGTTCACCAAAATGCAGGCCGTCGCTGCCGGCATAGTAGAGCTTGATTCCCTCTCTTGTAAAAAGCGGAATGGCGGCCGGATAGGCGCAACCCCAATCGTAATCGCCCTTCGTCTCACTGTTCGGAATCAGCGGGGTGCCAATGTCCACCCTGTGCCAGTTGATCGTATCCTTGCTCCACGCCAGCTCGGCGTGCGTGCGATCGTCCTTCGCATTGATAATGACGGGGAGGCCCAGATAAATCCCGGCATAGTAGAAAACGGGCATCGCATAAACTTGCATATTGTCGTTCACCCCGCGCAGAACCGTCTGGGGATCGCTCCAATGTTCGAAATCCTCGCTCTCAATCCGCGACACCAGGCGCACAGCCGGGATTTCGCCCTTGCTGTTACGTTTCCACTCTCGCGGATCCCAATCCCGAGTGAAGGCCACATAGCGCTTGAGCGTCGGTGCCCAGAGGGCGTTGTTGTGGGTGTCGGCCATGAGCTTCACATTGGAGAGAACCGTCTGGGGTCCCCAATGGATGCCATCGGCGGAAAACGCCACTGCCACCGTCGTGCGTCGGCCCTCAACTTGATTGACAAAAATCGACTTGTAGCGCTTCCCGGGATCGGTTTCCCGTGCGTCACGGAAAACCCCCACGCCGTGGACATCGCGCATCAGGATATTGCTCGGCTGGCCGCGAAACGGCAGAATGTCGAAGTTCGGCTTCTCCCAGTGGATACCGTCCTTGGAAACGGCATAGCACAATCCCGATTGCCGCGGATAGAGCCAGCGTTTGCGCTCGTTGGTTGAACCCAGCCAGTCCTCCACCTCGACCAGAAAAGGGTTATACCAGCATTTGTACAACCCGTCGCTTTCGTCCCGGATGACGTTCGGATACATGTTGTCGAACCGCGGTTCCCAGGGGCGGTCCTCTCCGAAAAGCGGATTGCCGGGGTATTTTTCGGGCTGCCCGACGGCGATGCGGATATTCTCACTGCTCTCGATCAGCGTGGAATCGAGCAGGAGGGTTTTCCTCAATCCGACAGGTTCAGCCACCAGCGCATTGGCCAGAAAAAAGCCCAGGGACAGGGTCGCGAGTAATTTCATCGGATAGGTCTCTTGTGTTGGGGAAGGAAGATAAGGCAGTTCCGGACCCGAGTCCGGGACTGCCTGCCAGACGAACGGAAGCTTGCCTGTCTCCGCAGGTGCGGCGATTGCAAACAAGAGGTCCCTTTGCCATACCATTGGGCCATCCTTCGGCAGAATAGCTCGGATTCGACGGGGGCGCGATCAGATCGCACGCGGACATGATTCTCACAAAGCTCGACGTTGCCCGCTGTGCAGGGAACCCAGGGCGGCTGCGATAACCTCCATCGACACCAAAGCATCGGAAGCGGGGCTTTCAGGCTCCCGCCTGCCCGCCACGGCCTCGAGGAAAGCCTGATGTTCCTGTTCGTAAAGGGAATCGCGCTCCGTCGGGAACAGTTCCACCTGAACCGAACCATCGCTGTGTCGCCCAAGCCGGAGTTCGCCCTTGAACATATCGAGGGAAATCCATCCCTGGTCGCCGATGATCTCGTATTCGTGGCGGTCGGGCACCTGCAGATAGTTGAGATGAATGGTGGAAATCACCGGATCCGCATAGTCGCAGGTGATCGCTGCGTAATTCGGATTGGCCTGCAATGGCAGGCTCCCGCCCTGGCCCGCTGCGACATAGACTCCTTTGGGCGTCCGGCCGATCAGCCAATGAAATATGTCCGGCTGATGGGCGTAATCCATGAACAACGCCCCTTCGATCCGGCTTTGATAGCGGGATTGGGAATTCACCAGCGTCACATAGGTGCCTACGAGACAGTGCAAATGATGAATCGAACCCAATGCCCCCCCGTTGATGAGGTCCCTGACGCGGCGTAGCGCCGGGTGAAAGTGCAACTGGAATCCCACCGCCAGGACGGCGGAAGAGCGGGTGGTCGCAGCGACGATTTCTCGCGCGCTTTCCAGGCTGTCGCTCAATGGTTTTTCGCATAACACGTGGATGCCGGCATCGAGCGCCGCAATCGACTGCGCGGCATGCATGGAATGGGGAGTCGCCACCACCACCATCGCCGGCCGTGTCGCCAACATGGCTTCATAGGCGGCATGAACCGGAACGGTGTGGCCGAGTTCCTTTTGCGCCAACGCGACGGCTTCCGCCGAGCTTTCGCACCATTCCACCTGCAAATCCCCGCGCCGCGCCAGGAGCCGAGCATGCCGGCGGCCGATCGAGCCAAGTCCCGTCACCACGATACGATTGTTCAACGCCATAAGGAAAAGCCTCCGTCAACGACCAGATTATGTCCGGTCACATAGTCCGATGCCGCCGACGCGAGAAAAAGCGCCGCGCCCTTGAGGTCCACACCATCCCGGCCCATGCGACCGAGTGGCGTCCGCTCGCTGTAATCTTGCACAAAGCCCCGGGGCATGTCGGCGCGTTCAAACCCACCGGGAGAGATCGCGTTGACGCAAACGCCGCGCGGCGAGAGCAAACCGGCCAGATCGCGCGTCATGCCGAGGATTCCCGCCTTGGCGGCGGCGTAGTCGATGGGCTGGCCCTTGAGGTTGTTGCGTTCGTAAACCCGCCGATCACGACCCACCAGCGCCGCGACCGAGGCGATATTGATGATCTTTCCGCTGCCCTGTGCCGCCATCCTCCGACCGACCTCCTGGCAACAATGCAACACTCCCGTGAGGTTTACTGCGATGAGGTCCTCGACGTCTACCGGATCCCTTTCGAAGAGATGTGCCGGGCTCCGACCCGAACCGCCTCCCGCGTTGTTGATGAGAATATCAATCCGCCCCTTCCACTTCTCCGCCAAGCGCACCGCTTCCGCGACGTCCTTGTGCCGACGATTATCGAGCGCCAACGGCAGCACCTCGACCCCATGAGCCCCGGCCAAGACCGCAGCCGTCTTCTCCGCACCCACGAGGGATCTCGACGTAATCACCAGATTGCTCCCGGCCTCGGCCAGCGCGTCGGCCATATCGTAGCCAAGATGATGCGCACCGCCGACAATGAAAGCGGTTTTCCCTTTCAGACTAAATAGATCGAAAATGGAGGAATTCATGGGCGTGTGAATTGATTCATTCTCCAGCCGACAAATTGATTTCCCTCAGCATCTGGTGTTAGCCCGTGCGATGCGATGCGAAAGCAAAGGTGCTTTTATCATACCACAATCTTTCCCGGCACTCTTTTGCGGACGACCCTTTGCTTTTGCTGATCCAATAAATTGTCGATTCAATCTGCAGCTTTGCGACCATCGGTTTTGAGGAAACCTCTGCCTGCTACGGCAGGCTGTCAGACGGTAGAGGAAATGACCATAAAAACCGAAGTCAGAAACCGACCGTTCGACGCGACATGCCAGCCCATGCGTTGATGCACCTGCGCGATGGTGCCGTCGGGCATCCGGTCGTCCTGAACGCAGCGAAAAATCAGGCGGGAAATGCGCTGATCGAAGCTATTGGCGAAAATCTCCCTGGATCCTTCATTGCGCTCAGGACGATCGAAGGCGGACGTCCATCGAATGAGCCACGGAAAGCCGTCTTCCTCGAGCTCTTCAAATGACCTTGGCTGGAGCGCGGCTCGACTTGAATACACACCTCAAATATTCTTTTTCCAAACGAACATGCGCACTCGGCTGTGGCGCGAGGCCCGGCCTCTTCGGCTGATCGAAGGGCGGCTCCAACAGTCACTGTTTCGCCGCCCCTGCCGCCTCGTATCCGTAGAGGAAGGCGCGGTGGAGAACAAAGCGGATCTTGGCGGTACCAGCCGGGGCCCGGTCTCCTCCCTTCCAGGCAACCATCACCCGGCGGTGATCTCCCGTGACCCGCTTGCAGTCTTCTAGCGAAAATCCCGGCAGTGGAACGCCGGCTTCGTCCAGCAGTTCCGCCTTCAGATCGCCGCCTGCCTTGGTGCGAACGTTGAGCTCAAGCCGCGCTCCGCCCAGTTTCCGCGAACGGGTCACCGCTTCACCGGGCAACGGTCCTCCTGCAGCCGCCATCAAGGCGTAAAGCCGGTCAAATTCCCAGGACGCCCGGCATAAGGCTGTATAAAAAGGCAGCGTGCTTTTTGATCTGAAGCCAACCACGCTTTCCCCGCCCACTTCGATCTGCGGTTGGAATCGGGTATCGATGATCGGCGAATGAATCCCTTCCGATCCCGCATAGTAGACAAACAGTTTGTCCTGGTCGACGATCGGTTTGTTCATCTGCCAGATCATTCCTCCGCCGAAATCTCCGAGTGAGGCATTCGGCAATGCCGCCCGCCGGTCCGGGCGCCACCAATGGATCCCGTCCCGCGAAGCCGCCATCTCAAGCGCCATGGTCTGCGTCACCGCATTGAAAGCATTGATGAACGCCACGTAGCCGCCCTCCACTTTGATCGGACACAACTCCAGGAATTGGGCGTAGTCCGGGTCGCGCCAATCGCGCCGCAAGACCACGGTATCGCCGGTCCAATTCGTTCCGTCTTGACTGGTACGGCGGGCCACGGCCCGCTGCAAACTGCGGGCGTTGACATCGTAGGGAATGATCCGCGCCCCTTCCTGCATCGGCGGATAAACCTTGTAGTAAGAAACGTAGGAACCATCGGGCTCGCGATAGACATAGCAGACATCGCCCCCGCCCTCCGAGGGATGGATCGGACCCTCCATGAGTTTCCAATCCTTTCCGTCCTTCGAGCGGTACCGATAGGTTCCCAACCTCGTGGTCGGGCCGGGCAGATGTCCGACATGGTTGGGCAATCCCGCCGTTTTTGGCGAGCGCATCACAAACATTTCATAGGGCCATTCCTTGTTCTTTTGATCGATGAGCACCGACGCGTAAACGGCGGTGCCTCCCGAATCCAAATCGAAGATGATGTTCGTGCGGTCGTAGCCCGGCCAACGGACCAGCGGCAACATCGGCCGGTCCCAATGCACTCCATCCTTGCTCTCCAAGTAGGTCAGCCGACGGCGACCCTCATGCTCGGTTTTCAGTCCATTCAGGGAAGTTTCGGCCGGAGTGGAGACCTGCCAGGCTTTCCAAAGGCCGTCGATGGGATCGCGCAGCACGGTTCCATGGGCCATCACCCCACCCGCGTCCCATGGCATGGCCGGCTCCAGCAAAGGATTGTGGGAGTCCGGCTCCCCTTCTTCGACCCGCCATGCCACCAATTGAAGGGACTCGAAATCGTCCGGCATAAGCAGCGGCATGCGGTCTCCTCGCGCCGTGGCGCCAGCCGTCGGTGGCAGCATCATGAAGCCGGACAGCAACAGACAGAGGGACGCGGGGCGAGTGATGAGCAATGTATTTTTCATAACGATATAAGCTGAGATCCCCGAAACGGGGTTTCGGGGATCGTCGCGCAGGACGTGGCAGGAATAACCCATCGCCTGGCGGCTCCGGGTCAGAATCGGAGTCTTATACCCGCGCGGATGTTGGAGCCGAACCAGAAGCTTTCGAAAATGCGATCCTTGCTGGAAGCGGTGTAACTGTCCACTGTTTCGTCTGTGATATTCTGCCAGTTGACAAACAACTTGATGTTTTCCGAAACCCGGTAGCCCAGTTGGGCATCCCAAGTGAAATGCGCACTGGCATAGATATCCTGATACGGACCGGCCCCGATCGTATCGAGCGAATCGGATTTGTAATTGTACGCCACACGGGCCGACACGCCGGATTTCTCATAGAACAACCCAAGATTATAGATCCGCTTGGGCGATGCGAACAAACGGAGATCCTCGCCCGGCCGGGAGAACACCGTGACCGATGAATCCATGAAGGATGCGTTGGCGTCCACGCCAAACCCGTCGGCGAAACCGCTGATAAAGGCGGAAAACGGGAGCTTCCCGCTCAATTCCAAACCCTTCACACTCGCGGCTTCACCGTTCTCCTTCGTCGAGGTGGTGAATGTCGGGAAGAGAATTCCGCCGAAGGTCACATTGGTCGAAAGACTGGAATAGGTATAGATGGGATTGTTTATCTTTTTATAGAATGCGGCTGCGGAAACATAGCCGCCCGATTTGTAGTAATGATCGATGGATAGATCGTAATTGAAGGACTCAAAAGGCTTAAGCTGGGGATTGCCCGTAGTTAGCGAACCGCCGTCCTTGTCAAATGCGCCGGAGGGCACCTGATCGTTGTATGCCGGTCGGCCGAAGGTCTTGGTGATGGCAGCGCGCACTTGGGTGGCTTTTGAAATTTCGTAACGGATCTGAAGATTGGGTAGGAATTCCCCATAGTTGAACGTAACATTCCGGTTCGCCAACTCGGGCTGGCCGCTGGACGTGTTGATGGAAAAAAGCGGACCCTCGAGCGGCGCATTCGTATGTTCATAACGGAACCCGCCTAGCACATTGAGGCGAGACGTTACATCCACACTCGCCATCATATAGCCCGCCCAAATATTCTCTTTCACATTAAAGGTGTCCTCGCCCTGATTCGACAAGGAGCCGTTGGAATTGAATATCAGCTTGCCCTGCGAGAGCAGGGAATTGAACGAGGCCCGGGCGACCGCGGGATTAATGGTATTGGGCAGGATATAGCGTCCATCCAATACGGGGGAGGATTCCGGCGTCGTGATGGAAGGGTCGAAATCAGAAAGAACGTAGCCGGGTGCCTGATAAAGGCCCACGCTGCGCAGGTTATCCCGATCCCGGCGCGAGTATTTCATTCCCACCTTGATGAATCCGCTCCGACCGCCGAACCAATCGGAAAAGTCGCGTTGCAGATTCGCACTCGCCGTCTTGGTTTTGTCCTCGTTGTCAATGGTGTCACCTCGCACCTGGCGGACGGACGGATTGAGACCCGCTACCAGACTGGTAATGTCATAAGTGGGGTAGCGGGTACCATAATCGAGAATATAGCCGCCCGGGACGGTCACGTTGCCGGTGCGGAAGGAAAGGTTCCGATACTCGGGCTGCTTGTCGGTTGCCTCGGAAATTGTCGCCTCGGCATCAAGTTTGTAGTCTCCCATCACTTTGGAAACGCCGAAAACCTGGTTGATCGTCTCGCTCACCCGGTGGCTGCTGATCATGCGCATATCGACGCGGACGCTCGTGGTTGACACCTTCGTGGGAGACAATTGGGTTCTCGTGCCTGTGGCCGAGTTGAGCTGCTCGTTATTATCGAAAGCCTCCGTAAAGTGATTATAAAAGGTTTGAGAATACAACCGCAGGCCGTCGTCGGTGCGATAATCTAGATTCAACGCCGCGCCGTATTTCTCACGCTCATCCCGGTAGAAATCCAATCGCGGCTCGGTCAACACCGGTTGGCTGGCATTTCCGCCCCAAGCGAGGAAGATCTTGTCGCGGGCGGTGTGCCGTTTGTCGTAATTCATCGTCAGTGCAACACCCAGTTTTCCCGCACCTGCCTCGAAGACATTGGTGTAGGCAAATTCGGCGGAACCAATCGGCTCCTTGATTCCGAGATTCCGGCCGTATTGCAACGAACCGGCGATGAAGCGTCCCTTGTGGTCGAAACCCGAGGGGGTCAGGATGTTGATGGTCCCGCCCAGCGAGGTCCCGTCCATATCGGGAGTCAGCGTCTTGATGACCTCCACTTGGCTGATCAGACTCGTGCCCAGCAAATCCATGGGCGAACTGCGGCCATCCCGACCGAGATCGGGTGATGACGCAACCGTGGCCCCGTTCATCGTGACGGTGTTCAGATTTGGATCGGTGCCGCGGATACTGACAAAATGCCCTTCGCCATAGTCGATATCGAGACTGACGCCGGGCAACCGGGAAAGCGCCTCGCCGACGTTGTTGTCGGGCAGGTTACCGGCCGCATCGGCGGAAAGGATATCCTTAAAATTCGTGGCGTTCCGTTTTTGTTGAAGGGCCTTGGCCCAGCCTTCACGGTAGCCCTCCACCACCAGCCGGTTGAGCTTGACGACCTTGTCGCCGAGCAGGATCTGCAACGACACGTGACCGGTGGCGGGAACTTCCACGGTCTCGGTTTTGCCGTCATAACCGACGGAGTTGATCCGGAGTTCCACACGGCCGGCAGCAATATTGTCCAACCGGAACTGGCCTTCACGATCGGCGTTGACTGACTGACCGGTCGCGACGTCGGTCACGGTGGCGCCAGTGACAGATGCCCCCGTATTGACATCGCTGATGTGACCGACGATCGAGCCGGCCCGGGCCTGTGCCGGAGCAAGTCCGAAGAAGGTAGCGGCCAGCAGACCGCGAAGGAGGGAGATGTTTTTTTTCATTGGTGTTTGGGGGAAGGGTGTTTGTTTCTTCTGAACTTCATTGGTCGAAACCAAACAAGCAGGGTGGGCATGGAGCCGAACTTTCGCCCCATGTGGAACCATTCCCGGGCCGGGACTAAACCCTTATTCAGTGGTCCTGTCCAAATACCACTTTCCCACGACCGGCCTGCCAGCCTTCCTCAGGGGCGTGGCGATGGAGCCTCCTCGGATAAAACCGGCATGTGCTTGATCTCCCGCCGGATGGCCCAACCGCGTTCGGGCACCTCCGGTACCGGGTGCTGCAGCAATTCGGAAAAGGCATACGGATTGGGCACATGGCGTACCGGCAATGGGACATGTACGACAGAAACAGATCCTCGCCGCAGGAAACGACCGACACACCTTCCGGCACCCACGAGCCTGAATACGCCGGATGGCTGGATATACCGCGAAGTAGTGGTGGGCGTTGGCGACCAGCAGCGCGGTCGGCTGATTTCGTCGGGCCATCAAGCGTCGCAGTGGCCTGTTGTCCGATCCCCATCACCGTGCCGTCGTGTCGGCAGCCGACGGCCTCAGCCGCGCAGAAGCGTTTGGTACCACCAAAGCACCACCGGCCGTCACTTGGCACCGGCATCAACCTCATCCAGCCTGAACCTCGTCCCTCTGATCAGCCCACGGATCCTTAAGGAACGATTGACCTCGCTTTCATGTGTCCCCCGCCCCAATCCACGTCCACCCCGATGCGTTCAGTTCTATTTTTAATCGTCCTCGCCCTATTGGCTATCGCCACCTTTGGAACCGCCGCGGCCGCCACATCCGCGCCGGGTCAGTCCGCGGCACCCGTGCTGTCCGCTCCTGCCGTCCCGGCTGTCGGGGCGACTCCGCTCACACCGAGGCGCATCGGGTTTGGCTGGCTGAACTACACCACGCTGGGTATCTATCTCAGCGGCATGGTGGGGATCGGGTGGTTCTGCGCCCGGCGCAATAAAAATACCAACGATTATTTCAAGGCGGCCGGCCGGATTCCCTGGTGGGCTGCGGGCCTCAGTATCTATGCGACCGTGCTGAGTTCGATCACCTTCATGGCCATTCCCGCCAAGGCTTACGCCGTGGACTGGACATTTTATTGGGCCTGTCTGCCCATCCTGCTGATCGCTCCCGTGGTCATCCGCCTCTATCTGCCCTTTTTCCGGCGGTTGAGCATAACTTCAGTCTATGAATATCTCGAACTCCGGTTCAATCTCTCCACACGTCTCTACGGCAGCGCGGCGTTTATCCTGTTCCAACTCGGTCGGCAGGCGATCGTGTTGTTACTGCCCGCTCTCGCGCTCGCCACCGTGAGCGATCTTGATGTCAACCTTTGCATCGTAATCATGGGTATCCTGTGCATGCTTTACACGGTGATGGGAGGTGTCGAGGCGGTGGTCTGGACCGATGTGGCTCAAGTCGTGGTGCTGGTGGGAACGGCGTTGATCAGCCTGTGGTTGATTGTCTTTGGTTCGGACGGTACCGGGGTCGCCCAGCTCATCGCGACCGCTGGCGAGGAGGGAAAATTCCACATGTTCAACTGGACTATCGATCCCAGTACCGCGGCCAATGCCTTTTGGGTGATCGTCATCGGCAATCTTTTCATCAACCTCGTCCCCTATACCAGCGACCAGGCCGTGGTGCAGCGTTACATGACGACGAAAGATGAAGCCACGGCGGGCCGGGCGATCTGGCTGAACGGGTTGATCACCCTCCCCTCGACGGCGCTCTTTTTCAGCATCGGCACGGCGTTGTTTGTGTTTTACCGCCTGCACCCCGAAAAACTCGATTCCGCCCAAGTGACGGATGCCATCTTTCCGGCGTTCATTGTACAAAACCTGCCTGCGGGTGTCGCGGGACTGGTAATTGCCGGAATATTCGCCGCCGCCCAGTCCACCGTCTCCGGCAGCCTGAACAGCGTCACCACCGTGGTAATGACAGATTTTTGCCGCCGTTTTGGTTTCCTTACCGATGAAGTCCGCGGCCTTCGGGCGGCGCGGGCGATCACGGCCGGAGTGGGATTGTTCGCCACGCTGGCCGCGCTGGTACTTGCCAAACTGGGACTGCAATCGCTCTGGGACGCCTACAATGGTCTGATCGGGTTGGCCGGAAGCGGCCTGGCCGGGCTGTTCGCCCTCGGCATTTTTACCCGCCGCGCCAACGGCACTGGAGCATTGATCGGCGCGTTGAGCAGCGCCGCGGTGCTCTACCTGGCGCAACACTATACCGATTTGCACTTTTTTCTCTACGCTGGGATTGGCATCGTCACGTGTTTCCTCGTCGGCTGGCTGGCCAGCCTGATTTTCCCAACGCGCCAAACGCGCGACTTGCAGAAATTGACCATTTACGGGTGACAAAACCGCCGTCGATGTCACCTCGTCGGCTCGCCCCGGGAAGCAACGGTCCCCGGGGCGAAAGTCTTATCGTCCTCCTTCGCTTGATTCCGCATTGTCGCCAATACAGTCCCACGGACCGGAATGATCGAATGCAAACCGATGGTGTGCCGCCTTTGCTCAAGTACGTGCGGCAATGGAGCCGCCGCGAATAAAATCCGGCATCAGCTTGATTTCCTGTTGGGTTGCCCGGCCGCTTTCCAGCACCTCCAGCACCGAGCGCTGCAACAGCTTGGCGAAGGCATGCGGATTGGTCACATAGCGCGTCGGCAGAGGGACCAGATACGACAGAAACAGATCCTCGTCCCGGGAAACCACTGAAACATCCTCCGGCACACGCAGGCCGAGTTGCGCCAGATGACTGGACACCGCGAGGTAGTGATAGGCGTTGGCGACCAGCAGCGCGGTCGGCGGGTTTCGCCGCGCCATCAAGCGCCGCAGGGTCTGCCCGATCCCCGCCACCGTGCCGTCGTGCTGGCAGACGACGACCTCCGCTCCGGCATGGGGCGACTGGCGCACCGCCTCCAGCATGCCCGCCTCACTCTCCAGATCCCCCGCCATCGGCGGCTTCGGAACCACCAACGCCAGCCTGGCATGCCCGAGCCCCAGAAGCGTACCGGCCGCATGCCGGCACACAGCCCGGTGATCCAAATCACGATGCGTGAGCTTCAGCCCGTCATGCACCGAACCGGCCACAATGCAGCAGGTGCAATTCTCGCTGAACCACTTTTGAACCGGCGCGCTCGAACGCAGCAGGATCCAGCAGGGGTGTGGGTTTTGCGCGAGCAACTTCGTTAGCGCCTGACCGGGATTCGCGCGAAAATACTGCGCCCCGTGAAACACATGCAGTCGGCAGCCGTGCTCACCCAGCAGCGCCCGCAATTCGTCGATCATAATCGATTGGGTCGGACGCAACCGTTCCAGCCCCTCGGGGGTCAGCAGCGCCACGTCGCGGATCTGCGCCCGGCGGGGTTTGCCCTTCGGTTGCGCGAGTATCCGGTTGCCCGAACCATGCACAGCCTGGATGACCCCATCGCGCTTCATCCGCCCTAAGGCAGCCCGCAACGTGTTACGGCTGATCTGATATTTCTCGCAGAGTGAACGCTCACTCGGCAGCCACTCCGACCAAGTGCCCCGTGCGATCTCCGCACCCAGGAGCTCGACGGTCTGATTCACTAGCGAGTGGCGAACCGGCAATTCGGACATGGCGCAGCAAATGACCCGCCCCACCGGACATCAAGCCGCCAATTACGCAGCCGACAATGCCCGAAGCCTTCTCCGCCTGCTGGGTCCGGGTTGTAGCCGGATGGGCGACTGTCGCCACCGCATTCTTTCACTACGAGTAAATGATCCCGGACATCCGACCAGAAAATCCGCGAGGGTTCGATCCGGCGGGTGCAATCCTTAGGGTCTGGTCTTACATGTTGACTTGAAGAAGGCGGTTCGATCCGGAGTGATAGGTTACAGATGTGGCAGCAAACCCGTTCAAAAATGTCACTCCGATGGAAGAGATTGTTCGTTTCTTGTGCCTGGCGAAGACCAATCGATTCACTGTCACCGGTCGAATCAAAATGCACCGAGATTGGGCCAAGCAGGAGCGAGGTATCCTGTGGTCAACCAGGTGGGCGTCTTGCGGCCTTTCCGCGTCAGGCTGGAAGCTGTTCGAGCAACAACCTTCCATCCTCGGCCAGCAGGCGTACGCCGATTTTTGAACCGGCTTCGGTGAGGGCGGCGCGGAGCATCTTAACAGGATCACGGCTGACCGCGAGGCGTCGCATGAGGCCTTCTCCCTTCTGTGTGCCTAGCGCGAGGGTGACCTTCAATCCGCGTCGCTTGGCAGAGAATTTCAATCCGTCGGGCAGGGTGATGCCTGCCTTCAGCGGCTTGAGGTAGGCGTCGACATAGTGAACGCCGATGCCGGAGCGGTCATTCTTTTCAACCCGAAGCTGGTCGGTGGCTGCGGTGTTTTCAGGGCAGAGGTCGATTTTCATGGAGAGGAGAACAGGGCATGATGGAGGGTTTGAAGCACCGCGCGCCATTTGTGCGCACGCGCCGTTGTCGCGCAAAGGCATCCATCGGGAGTGGTCTGTGGCGTCCAGGTGAGTGCATCCGAGAGCGGCTGACCGAGCAACGGTTGTTCCGAGCGAATCGCCGCTAGCAACCGGGTTTCGTCGGCAGATGCCTCGCACTGCTCTCTGAAGTTTACATCGCCAGGAGCGGGCGCGCAATCAAGCGCGAGGATGCGGCATCCGTCCGATGGAGGCGAGAGTTGCACGTGATAGATGACATGAAAGGCAATGTTGCCGCATGTGCTGCATTCGAGCCGGAACTCCGCAGCGACGGAACCGTCGGCGGCACGCACGAGGCTCAGGTTCTCGGTGGCCCAGCGACGCAGAGCGCGCAGTGGAAATGCATAGGCCGACGTGGGGAGCGGTGTGCCTGTCGAACTCATGGTGTCGCCAGGGGGACAAGCGCAACCTGGGATTTGCGCGGCATGAGCATGCCGCTCTCGAGCACGCGCAGCGGTCCTGGCAACGTGACCTTTCGAGTCAGCAGGTCGAGCAGGCGAGGCATCTGCGCGAGTGGCCACTCCCGGTAGCCGGGACACCAGAACTCCTTTGAGCCCAGTCGCGTGCAGGTGTTGCGAAGCAGGGACTCGACGACGGCAGAGGCATAACACTCGATGAAATAGTAGAGATCCGGCTCATCGGCATGCCAACGCGATGCCGCCTCCTCTTCCGCCTCGGGTCCCGCGCTCACTGCGATCAGAAATCCACTTCTCCTGTCTCCGATCCGTGCCGCCAATTGACCCGATGGGAATGCCTCGCCATCGACGAGGAGATTCTCGTCTTCGACCGAGAGGGCGACAGGCGTCGTCACGACCCAAGGCCGCGCATGGGTCGCGTACCAGTTGCGCACGAACGTCGCGTTCTCCTCAAGGGGTCCTTCCATCGGACGACTGGCCGGCAGGCGCAGAAACCTCCGGAAGCACGCCTCGCTGATCTCCGGGACCTGGGTGGTGGGAGATTCCGTCACGGCGAAACCTCCCGGGTGTGGAGTGTGAGTGGAGCGAGCTGACAACCGGCAACGAAGTGATCAAAGAAGTCCGGATCCGTCTCAAGCTGAACGTGGCCGATGCCGCGAACGAGTTCCTCGAGCTCGCGCCGTTGACTCACGGAGAGCAGAGCGAGTGTCGCCCCCTCGATGGCGGCATTGCCCACAATCACGATCCGATCATCGGGAAGATCCGGGATGAGCCCGATGCGGCGGGCCGCATCGCGGTTGAGGTGTCGGCCGAACCCGCCGGCGAGTTGGAAGCGATCGAGCTGACCGAGGGCGATTCCGTAGTGCTTTGCGACGATACTGAGTCCGGCAACATTGGCGGCCTTTGCCTGGGAGAGTTCGCTGATGTCGCTTTCGTGCAGGGAAATGCCGGTTGCATCATCCACAACGAAATGCTCGGCGCCATCCGTGTAGCGACCGAACTCGTTGATGCGGCCCGTGCGCAGGAGTTCGGCGAGGAGATCGATGAGGCCTGAGCCGCAGATGCCCGCGGGTGTGCCGTCGCCGATCACCTCGCGGGATTTTACGGTACCGTCATCCTTGAGGGTGACATGCGCGATGGCTCCATCGAGCCCGGGCATTCCGTGTCGGATGGAACGTCCCTCGAAGGCGGGCCCCGCGGGACACGAGGCGCAGAGCAGCTTGTCGCGATTGCCCAGGAATAGTTCCGTGTTGGTTCCGATGTCCATGATGGCGACGATCTCACCGGACCTGTGTGGCGTGAGGGCCAGGAGGCAGGCGGCTGCGTCGGCGCCGACATGACCTCCGACAAGAGGCAGGCCGTAGACCCTGGCGGCAGGGTGGAGCGGCAGTCGGAGTGATCGTGCCGAGGCTTCAATCGCCGTGGTCTGCCTCCGGCCTGCGCGGTAATCGTGCTCTGTCGAGGACCAATAGGGCTTCTGGCCGATTGAAGTGACGTCGAGTCCGAAGAAAAGATCGCGCATGGTCGAATTGCCGGCGACGACCAGTTCAAAAATGGAATCGGCTGAAACGGGGAATGCGGAGATGGCGCGGCCCAGGTAGCCCAGAAGCGTGCGCTGGAGGAGACGCCCCCGGTGATCGCTGTCATACTGGATGCGCGACATCACGTCGCTCCCGCCGAAGCGCTGGGGATTCTCAAAGGCGGCGGTTGCGACGATGCGCGCCGTTTCGAGATTCACGCATCGGACCACGACCGTGGTCGTGCCGAGATCCATGGCGAGTCCATGGATGGGGCCCGTGTGGCGCGCCACCTCCCTGCCATCAATCAGAATCCGGTCACCGTCGCGGGTGACGGCGGGATCGATTTCCTGAAGCCGGTTCATGGCAGTTTGTTCGATTGCCGCCTGCTCGACCTGCATGGCGCTGCGATGAAGCGTGTGGGCATGGACGCAGGCATTGCCTTCCCGTGCGGTTGCCACGAGTCGCGCGCAGCAGGACAGGCGAAAATCGCCGCTCAAGTGAGACTCCTCGGGCGCGCGTGGCGTGAGAAGGTCCGCGCCGGCAGTGATCTCCATCAGACATTCACGACACTTGCCCTGGGCGCGACACGAGGTGGGGACGGTGATGCCCGCGCGCGCTGCGGCTGCAAAGAGCGTCTCGTCGCTCTCGAGCGCGATGGGCTGACCATTGAGATGGAAGATGTGCACCATGTCACATGCCTGGTTGCGAGGCATCATCTCCTCCCGTGAAAACCGCGCCGTCGAAAAAGACGATCGATGGGGCTCGCAGGTGACTCACGGAATCCAGAACAGGTGCGTTGGTCAGCAGGAAGCGGGCGCGTTTTCCCGGTGAGAGCCGACCTGCGGGTTCCGCCAGGTGAAGGCGATCGGAGGCGTCGCCCGTCGCCGAGCGGAGAACGCGCTCCGCCGACAGCCCGGCCTGCTCCATGAGCTCGAGTTCGCGCAGCAAACCGTGTCCGTGCGCCACACCGTACGAACCTGCATCGCTGCCGGCGACGATCTTCACGCCGAGCCTGCTTGCATCGGCGAGTCTCGCGGCGTGGTCGTCGAGGATGCGGCGGAGGTTGTCGCGAACGATGGTGCTCCAGCCGAGTGAATCGGCATGGTCCACCTGAAACTGCACAGGAGCAAAGGTCGGCACCCAGGCGATGTCGAGGTCGCGCAGGCGGGCAAGCTGATCGCGATCGATAAAGTACCCGTGCTCGATGGTGTCTACCCGCGCGGCAATGCAGTTGGCCACGCCATCATTTCCCGAGCAGTGGACCATCGTCTGGCGGGCGTGCGTGCGCGAGGCGGCGACGGCGCGGGCCAGTTCTTCCGCGGGCATCTGGGGTTTGGCGGTGACGGCGCCTTTCTCAAAATTAATGATGCCCGTGGCGAGCAGCTTGATGTGACGCGCCCCTTCGGCGACGCGTGCCGAGACCGCGGCCTCGATGCTACCGTGCGCTTCAAGCGGGGTTGCCATGAAGGCGCCATAGCGTCCCTGATGATGAATCGCGGCGCCGGGACTTTCGATGTGCGGCATGGCATCGTGTGGTGCCGACTCGCAACGGCGCTGGAGGGCTAGTCCGACTCCAACGCGATCGCCGGCGTCGCGCACGGCGATGATTCCGAGACGGAGCAGTCGATCGAGGCGTTGTTCAGCGCGCGCAAGCAAGTCATCCGCTGGCAGCGTGAGGAAAGTCGCGCGTCGCCCCGGGTCGAGTTCACCGCCTTCGAGGAAAAGATGCCCGTGAGCTTCGATCAATCCCGGCAGGGCGGTGAGATCGGGAAGATCGAGATCGGGGGAAATCTGACCCGGGCGAACCAACAGGGGAGGCGGAGCCGATCCGACATGCAGAATGGCGTGTCGATCGAGGACAAGGTGGCATGCACCCCGGCTCTGATGTCCGTCGAACACGCGTCCCACTTTCAGCCAGATCCGCTGGTCGCTGGCGCATTGCAGGGCGCTGACGATTCCGGCTGTGGATTGTGCCGAAGCGTTCATTCCTCCTGATAGTCTGTGCAGATCACCATGATCGCGGCCGCCTGGCGAAAGCCCGCATCCTCGGTGGATTCACCTGGCTGCGGCCGACCCGCTTGAAGGGCCTCCTCCAGTCGGGCCACGAGCGGATGGTCCTCGGGCAGTGGGACGGCATTCGCCTCGACATTGGCGAGTGCGAAGTCGAGTCCGACGCGTGCGCCAAGGGTGAGGTAGGCGCGTTCGAGAAGCGGCTTTGCGGCCTTGGGGGTGCCCCAGGCGAAATTGGAGAGTCCCACGGAGAAGTGAATGCCGCGAAGATGCGGATCGGCGGAGCAGAGCCGCATGGTGTCGAGACCGATATTCACCAGCCCGTAGGTGTCTGCGCCGACGGGTGCGAGGCCGGGATCGACAATGATGTCATCGAGGGTGCGGCCGGCCTTGCTCACCAGCAGATCGACAAAATGACGGACCGTTTCGTAGCTCTGCCGCGGATCGAGGCACTGGGCAGATCCGCCTCCCGGCCGAAAGCATTCCGAAGCCATGACAATGCAGCGCATGTCATGTTCGCGCACGAGTTCGATCATCTCGTCCAGATGCGTGCGCGAGGCAGCCAGCGAGTTGAAGAGCGGTTTGCTGCGGCAGCGCGAACGATCGAGGGCGCGCAGCGCAGTGCGGTGATAGGCGATGCCTGGATTGTCGAAACTGATCGCCACATCCGTCGCGTCCTGGATGGCGGGAATCACACGCGGAAGAAACTCCAGCATCTCCTCGGGACGGACCGCGATGCGCTGAGTTCCGTCGAGGTTCAGGTTGACGATCTCGGCGCCGCGTTCCGCCTGCATGCGCGCGAGATGCTGGTAGCCGGAGACGTCGCGTGCCTCCCATGCCCGGCGGGCGCGGGCGTAGGCGTTGTTGATGAGTTCGCCGATAATGCGAATTTTTGGAGAGCTGCTCATGAAGGCGGCGGGCGTTCCGGAGGATTGTCCTGGGTTGCAGGTGCGGATTGTGGATTGGAAGGAGTACCTGGAGTTTCGCCGCGGCCGGTCACCGGCACGGGTGCTGCAGCGGTGGGGACGGAGAGTTTTCGCGTGAGATGATCCCGACCCTGCCAGGTATTTGCCCAACTCGATGTGCCACGCAGTGACTGGTCTTGAATCACGGGCGCGTGGTCGAGGAGCTGTTCCGCACGCCCTTCGTGGGCCAGGCGATCGTAGGCGCGGGACCAGATGCATTCATAGTCCTCGACCTCGCAGAGTCCGTCGCGAGTTCCACCGCAGGGTCCGTTGCGCTGATTTTTTGCGCAGGCGGATTCGGGACACAAAAATGCGATCTCCGGGAGTGAACAGTCACCGCAGTCGCGACAGTCGAACATCATGGACTTTCCAACCTTCTCGGCAATCCGCAGGAGCTTGGGTCCCTGCATCGGGTCGCGTGCAGATGCGGTTACCTTTTTTCCGAGGTTCCACAATCGCTTTCCCGGGGTAAACATCGCGGCGTGAACGGCTTTGGCGAAACGGTAGGAGTAGGTGACGTTTCTGGAAGAGCGCGGTGCGGCCGGAGTAGAGCTGAGGTTTTCCGGATCGGCGAGGCCGGTTACGGGATCCTCCCCGTACAGGAAAAATTCTCCCGGACGAGAGTAGCGAATCTCCCCTGCGAACTCTCTCCATGCATCTTGGGAAAAACGGTCTGCCCGTGAGAGCACGGCGTCGAGGTCCGCTCGCGAATGAATTCCACCGAGGTAGGCTCCCCGGTAGCCGAGGCCGCGGTAGATTGCGATCTGGCGGGCGGCGAGTTCGAGGAACCAGGAGCGCCCGCGATCGGGTTCGTGGGATTTTGCTTCGCAAAGTGCGGCGAGTTCATCGGAGATGACCACCCCCGGGATGCGTTTTTCGCGGAAGAGCCGCGCGACCGCCGGATTGAGCACGTATACGTTACCGATGAGGGGAACGTGTCCCCAGCCGCGGCGGCGCAGCCAGAGAAGCAATTCGTGGATTTTTCGGGAATCGTAGCCGATCTGATTGATGATCCAGCGCGCGCCGCACTGCAGTTTCTTTTCAAGCTTTAGGAGTTGGGGAATGACCTCGTTTTCATGGAGCTTGAAATTTGTCACCACGCAGGCCGGGAAGAATTCCGTGGCTGCGAGACGCGCGGACTGACGCGCGCCAGGCCTGGTGACATCAAGACCCGCGTTTAGGTTGGCGAGAAGGGAAAGAAGTCCGACCGAATCGATGTCGAAAACCGGCTTGGCTCCGCCGGCGAGGCCTGGGCCCGGGTAGTCACCCGAGAGGACGAGCAGATTGTGGAGTCCCTCGCTCGCCAGGTGCCAGACTTCGGACTCGAGCGCGTTGCGATTGAAGTCCTTGCAGGAGAGATGGACGACCACATCGCGACCCGAGGCACGCACGATTCTGGCGAGCGCGGCGGGGGCGAGTTGGGGATTGCCGCCGGCGTTGTCGGTGAAGGAAACCCAGTCGACGCGGTCATGGGCCGCCAACTCCTCTGCAAACGCGACCGTGCGCGCTGCTCGCGTTTCGGTGAGGGTGCCCCGGGTGGAGACGAGTTCCACGCCGAGAAGGAAGTCGCCATGATTCTCCAGCTTTTCGCGAAGGTTCATGGCGGCAGGACGGCAGCGCTCAGGCGGCGCTCAGAAACTTGAGGAACAGCTCCACGCTGCTCGGTGCGTCGGCGCCGTAGCCGTCGGCGCCGATTTCATCGGCGAACATGCGGTTTACGGGTGCACCGCCCACGGCGATCTTGACGCGGGCGAGATCGGGATGCTTCTGGAACTCGTCGATGACCACCTTCATGTAGGGCATGGTGGTGGTGAGCAGCGCGCTCATGCCGACAATGTTTGCCTGGTGCGTGCGCGCGAACTCGATGTATTTCTCCACCGGCTGATCCACGCCCATGTCGACCACTTTGAAGCCGGCGCCCTCGGCCATCATGCAGACGAGATTTTTTCCGATGTCGTGCAGGTCGCCCTTCACGGTACCAATCACGAGTGTGCCGCGCGGGGGATTCCGCGCGGCGTCCGCGGTGAGCAGCGGTTTGAGCACGGCCATGCCGGCCTTCATCGCGCGGGCCGCCACAAGGACTTCAGGAACATAGAGGATGCTGTACTTGAAATCCTCCCCGACGACCGCCATGCCGGCGATGAGGCCCTCGTTCAGCACTTCGTCCACCGGACGGCCTTCGGCGAGAGCCTCGCGGACGAGGCGCTCCACCTCTTTGGCGTTTCCTTCGTAGAGGAACTGATTGATTTGTGCGTAGTCGGGCATGGGAAAAGATCAGTTGTGGCTGTCGAGACATGCGTGCCTGACGGCAAGGATGTGATCGGAGGGTGTGCCGAAGGGAATGACTGCCGTGCCCATGATGAAGCCCGGGATGTTGCGTCCGCGGCGGACTTCGGCAGAGGCGATCTCGTAGATCCTCTCAGGCGACGACGTTTCAATGAGCCGAGGGGAAACGTTGCGGCGGAAGGCACGGCCGGCCTCGCGGACCGCCGGGGTCCATTCGTCGAAATCCGCAGTGAAATCGCAGAGCAGGTTGTTCGCTCCGGTGCGGCATTGCAGCTCGGCGATCGGCGTGGTGTTTCCCCCGATGATCAGAGGGACATCGCGCACGCCCTGCGCTGCCGCCCAAGTGATGAAGTCCCGTGTCACAGGGAGGACAAATTCCTCGTACATCGGCGGCGAAAGCAGTTCAGGAGAGGCCTGGGAATCGAAAATGATGACGTCCACGCCCGCATCGATGTAGGCGCGTGCAAACGCACGGATGACCTTGCCGCTAAACTCGAGGCAGGAGTGGACCCACTCGGGATTGTCGAGGCAGGCGAGGAAGAGCGCCTCGGCGCCGACGAGAGAGATGGCGAGAGAGAACGGACCCGAGATCGCGCCGCGAACCCAGAAGTCGTCGCCCACCGCGCGGCGCACATTGCGTGCGGCCTCGATGTTGACGGGCATGCGGCCATCGGTGAGGGGATTCGGCACGCGGAACGAGGACAGGTCGTCTCCGACATGCACGATGTGATTTCCCGGCTTGATGCCAGGAATGCTCGTGTCGAGGCCGTCGTAGAAGGAGACCTTGCAGCCGCAGGCCTCGGCTTCGAGGTTGTAGACGTCGACACCGATGACGAGGGCATCGGGCTGGATTGTTTCGTATTCGGCAAGGACAGCGCGCGTGAGCAGACCCGCATCGCGCGAGATGTCCGATGGCGTGGAATGAATGAACCAGGCCTTGTGTTCGTAGATGGCCGGGAGAAAAAGAGGCGCCGGGCGCGGCGGGTTGCAGCGGAGAACGTAGTCGATTTCTGAGCGACGGGCGGAGAGAGGGGCGTGCATGGCAGTGTTTGGGGCTGGACAAGCTTACCCGAAGGCCCGCGACGTGTCTTGGCGGATGGGGCTTGCCGTGATTGGCAAATTGGGCAATCTGGCTGGCGTGCGCGTCACTTCACCGGTCAAGGTGCTCTTGCCTCCTTTCGGACTCAGGTTCGCGGAGAGTGCGCATGCGTCGGGGTTTTCAATGGCGATGCGGGCAGATCCGTTTCACAAGCTCGTGTATGTGCTTGCTGGGCGCGCGGAACTGACGGTGGACCGGCGTCCGCCGAAGATCGCGGCGGCGGGCACGATTCTCATTGTTCCGGAGAGGGTGAGCCATGCCTTGCGTGACCTTGAACCGGCCGCGCTCATGCTGATGTGTTTTTCGCAGGCGTGGCTGGGGCGCACGCCGGAGCTGCCGGAACTGTGGGCGACGCTGGTGCGGGATGCGGAGGCGGCGTGGCCGCTGGTTCGTGTGAGGCGACTCCGGATCGAAGCGCTGTGGCGCCGAGGGTTGTTCGAGCAGGCGCGCGGTCAGATAGGCGGCGGTGCGCTGGCGACTGCGGCAGCCAATGAAATACTCGCGGTGATCGCACGCGCGCGGGTGCTTGCGCGCGCGGACTCGCCCGCGGCGCGAGTTCGCGCGGTTGCCGCGGAGGTTGCGGACAGCTTTGTTGAAAACTGGACGCTGGACCTGGCCGCTGCGCGCGCTGCGATGTCGCGACGGAGTTTCAGCGAAAAATTTCGTGAGGAGACCGGGGCAACTTTCTGGGAGCATCTGGAGCGGCTCCGCGTGGCTCATGCCGCCCGGCTCCTTCGTCAGGCGGAACACACGATCATCGGCGTGATGTTCTCCTCGGGCTTCAACGACCTCTCGACCTTCTATCGCGCGTTCAGGCGCCACCACGGTTCATCACCGAAACGCTGGGCGGAGGAGGATAGGGGCTAGCCCGGAATAGAGGGCTATGTCGCTCGAAACTCTCGTCATCGACTAGGGCGGGTCGGAAACAACTTCAGCGATCACCTTTCCATCGGTTTCGGGAAAGGAGATTCGCAGCAGATGGGCGATCGTGGGCGCAATATCAAGATTACTTACCCGTTCCAAGTGAACGCCCTCCCTTATACCGGCTCCAGCCGCAAGAAAGATTCCATCAAGTTCTGGTTCTGAAGCGGGAAATCCGTGTGAGCCACCGTTTTCAAAGGCCGGGCTCGACACATATTCTTCTATCGAGGAAGCGGTAAAGTAGTACCCTTCATCAGCGAACAATATCAGATCTCCCATGGCTTGGTTCTCTTCGGGTGTAGGCATTCCTAACCTTGGTGCCTCGACACCATCCAATACTTGAGCAACTCCCTTGGTCCTGGAAAAAAGGGTCTTCAATTTGGGAACCAAATCGTTCTTCTTAGACGGATCCGTAACATAAATGAAAGCAATCCCTCCCTGTGTGCCTGCGAATGCGTCGCATGCTATGACACGAGCTCCGGCAGTGCGAAGATAACCCGCATGCTTTAGGATAACATTCGGGAAGAGCTGGGTTTGAACTTTCTTGAAGCCGTGGTCGGTGGTGACAATGAACGTCGTTTGCTCCAAGAGTCCGGAGGATTCGACAGTGCGTATCATATCTCCAACCAAACGATCCGCCAGGGCTAGAGCCGAGTAGCTGGCTAAGGATCCAGGGCCATAGCGATGATGTATGCTGTCGGTACTCAGTAAATGCAGCAGGAGCAGATTGGGACGGTGGCGCTCAAAGATGAACTGGGCTGCCCGCAACCAGAGTTCATCTCGACTAACGATGTTGCGTTTCACTTTACCAGCGTGTGCCGCGACGATTTCGTCCCGCGTCGCCTTGCCGGCTTCCACCATTTCGCGAGCGACGGTGCCATCCGGATCGGGCAGTTCAGCGAAACTCCATTGGATTGTTTTTGCCTTGCTGACAGCTACCCAATCGCATTCTGCGGTGGTAAGCCCTGCCGCATGTGCGGCATCATAGACCGTTGGCACCCGAACCATGATTGACTTGTCTGTCCACGGTGCGTTGCGAGTGGGATGACCGGGACCTTGGCGGGTGACATAACCGTTGAACAATACCCCATGGCGGCGTGGCGTAACTCCAGTGACTAGCGTGGTATGATTTGGCCAAGTGATGGTGGGATTGCTTACAGTCAAGGCATCAGCTTGGGCGCCCTTGGCAGCCAGTTTCCGCAGATTGGGCAAGGGGATAGATGGATCCGGCCACATACTGGCTGGAAATCCATCTATGGTAATCAGTATGACATGGCGATCAACCCGCGGTTGTGCCGTCAGCGGTGCGGCGAGTAAACCGACCACGACCGAGATTCGGAGTAGACGATGCATACGAATCAGCTTCTCCTAAAATCGGCCCCGCAAACCGAAAGTCCATAGGACGCCATATTCCTGGCGACTGCGAAAACGAGCGTGGTCTGGCGTGCTTGGGCCTGCAATCTCGAGGTTTTCAGGTGCACCCAGTAGGTTCCGAAAGTTCGCGAATGCCGAAATCCCCTTCCAAAGGTGGTATTCCCCCATTAAATCCACGAACAGGCGTTCATCGATCCAATTGTACATGCCAGGCTCAATGCTTGATGCAGACGCGACGGGCGCCCTGCGTTGTCTGGAACGATAGCTCCAATTGACCTGAACATTGAATTTCTTGCGTGTCAGGCTCACGCCCCAGCTTGCGCTGCGGGGCAGCGAATTGATTCCTGTAAAGCTTCCCAAATTGGGCCCTGTTGTGCGTTGCGCACTCGCGTTCAGAAAGATTTGCAGGCCTCGTGCCCAGTTTGGCAGGAAGGTCAACGATTGCTTGTAGCTGAAGTCCAAGCCTTGGATGTGAACCTTGCCATCGACATTGTACTGGGTGGACACATCATATTGTTCGTACGTTGCTTCATCCAGGCCGTACAATGCGAGAAACTCGGAAGTAGGTCGAAAAACGGTCCCTGCGAAGAGGTTGTCGAAGTTTCTCCGGAAGGCTCCCAGCGATACTTGGCCAACGCCTTGGAAATAGTACTCAAGCCGCACATTCATTGACTGGGCACTCCAAGCCTTGATCCCTGCGTTGTTTACGGTGATTCTATTTGTTGAGCTTGGTGCAGCGGTTGTATCAGGCAAGGTTACGCCGCCCGCGTACTGGTTGAAGTCCGGTCGACCCACCGAATGATAGTAACCCACCCTTGCGATCAGATTCTCGAGAATATTGTAGCTGGCATTTAAGCTCGGAAATAGCCGCAGGTATTCCTTGTCAGCCTTCATACCTCGTTCGATATAGGTCAGCCGTGAAACACCCAAAGCGTCCGTGGTGGGGACCTTCAGCAGAGGCCTGCCATTGGGACCGAGGATGACAGTACCGTCGGGATTGCGCTGGAAGTTCAGCGTGGGATCGCTCAGCGGGCCGAGTGCTTTCACATTGGTTTGTTCAGCTCGAAGCCCGCCAACGAGGCGAAGTCTGCGGTCCATGAGACTCAGGTCGCCTCGGAGATAGGCAGAGGAAATCAGCTCTGAAGCGTATTTGGATGTGCTGACGATCGATCGATATTCGGCATTTCGATCGATCACGAAATGGGTGGGATTGGCGTTGTAGTATTTCCAAAGCAGTTCATTGCTGATCCACTGGATCTTTGGAAAGCCGAATGGCGCCGTGCGTTGTGAGAAGCTTGCATCGAGAAAGGGTGTAGCCAAGTCGTCGCTTCCCCCCAAGGGAGTGGTGCTGGTACGGCCATCGGCACCAACGAATGCTGCGGTCATTGTACTTCCGAGATTGTCCCGCTCTGTTTTCCGAAAGTCGACGCCTGCCTTCAAAGAGAAGGGGACGCGCCAATTGAAATTACGTCCGATATTGGCATAGGCGCCGGTTTGCACGTCCTGCACGTTCCGCGGATTGGTTGGGGTCATGGTGGTGAGTGCGTAACTGGACAGGTTGTAGGGATCCACTGGGGCACCGGTTGCTCCGTCGGTAACGGATATTGTTTGGGGTCTCATTGTGGTGTAGTCGTCAAAGGTCACCGTGACTCCTGTTCGACGGGCCTGGGTCGTATTCAGAAATCCATTTTCCAAATCTCTGTTGCGCGAAACGGCCCGCGAACTCCCGATGCCAGCCTCTGCACGCCAGACTGGGCCGTTGTGACGCCAAACAAGTGTTGGCGCGTAGTTCTGATTGTTCCGATTGCGTCCACTGCGCGTAAGCACCAGATCGCCAGCTCCGACTGCTCCTTTGGTGTGGGTAGGAGAGAAATCGCCTGGCAGCACTCTGTTAACATTGAAGGTTACCGAACGCAGGATGTTCGTTTCTTCGTAGGAGGAATATTGGAACGAAAAGGAGAGCTGATCTCTTGATGATAAGCGGTAATCTACTGTTGCTCCAAATGAACTCTGCTCCTGGTTTTTTGGGCGATCGCTGACGAGCAAAGTGGACAGGTACGGCTGATCCGGTGTCGTGTGAGGGAATGCCGTACCGTTCGTCCCTACGGTTGTGCCGCGCCAAGTATTGCTGAGCAACGATCCTTCAACGTATTGGGTTGAATGTCCTCCAGAAAGCGTGAAGCCAAATCGCTTGTTCACGGGATAGATGAGGGAGAAGTCGAAACCCGGATGCACTTTGCGGGTGGGCCTGTCGAGGGGACCCGGTGTTTTGTTGAAGTCGCGGGCGTTGTCCCGCATACTCATATAGACACTGGCGCCGAAGGCAGGCTTGACCCGTTCGAATGCACTGCGTGGAACGAGATTCACAGTGCCAGCCAGCGCCGAACCCTGCGTTTCGGGGGTTGGAGTGAAGGAAACCTCGATACGGGAGAGATTGTTTGTCGACGCAAAGCCAGCTTGGACCGAACGTGAGGTGCCTGTCCCCTCGGCGGCCGCGAGATTAAATCCTGCCACCGTTACTGGAACATTGGCTGACGGGACACCGTGAAGGGAAATCTCCAACGCATTACCACCGACAAAATCGACTGCGACGCCTGGGAGGAACTTCAGGAACTCGGCAACATTGCCTTCAGCGACATAACCAAATTCATCTGCGGCCACGACATTGGTGATGTTTGGCGCGAACCTTTGTTCGTTGATCGCGATTGCGGCACCGGACATCTCTCGAGAAGTGCTCACGACGAGTCTGCTTAGCTCGACGCGGTCACCCTCGCGGGCCATGACGCTTCTGGCCGCATGGGGAACGAGGTCCACGTTGAGGGGGGTTACCTGTCCCGCGCGGATTTCGACATCTCGGAGTTCTGGTGCCAGGCCAGTGAAGAATATCCGTATTCGAGCGGTTCCTGCAGGAAGATCGGCAATACGAAAATAGCCTCCCTGGTCTGTGAATGTCTCGAGTACTGTGCCTTCAACGGATATGCGTGCCTTTTCGAGATAGTCTCCCGTCGTTGGATTCAGAACCCGACCTTCAATCCCTCCGCTGGCGGGTTCTGCGCCTTGTATGTACCAGGGGATTGCCGACATGAGGCTGAAGCAAAACAAGAGAGAACGCAGCCGTTCGAAATGTCCGGACAGGGTGGACATGAGCGTAGTGGATGAGGTTTTCATGTAGGTGGTATTTGGAGGTTGATCAGGAGTTGCCGATCAGATGAGGGAGCATCAGGCAGAAAACAAAAATGGCTCCGAAATAGAGCAGTAGAACAACGCCCTCACGCCCTGGTCTCACTTGAATGAACCCGGCTGAGGACGGTGCTGGATCATTGGGCTTGCGCATCAATATGCTCAGCAGGATTCCGAGGAGGACAGTGGTGATGGCGCCGATTGCATTCCACCACAGCCAAAAGACATGCTTGCAGGCCAGCCAGAGCCAGAGATTGACGAGTAAGCCTGCAAGAACTCCGAGATTGGCCGCCGAGGCCCTTACCCAAGGACCCAGAGCCGCAAGCAGAAAGATTCCGACAATTGGACCATATACAAGGGATCCGATCTTGTTGATCGCTTCTATTGCGGTTGGCGCGATGCGATCCGCGATGAATCCAAGGGCCATGGTCAGCAATCCCCAAATCAGCGCGACGCACTTGCTCCATGTCACGTATTTCTCCTTCGGTACACGATGAAAACGTGCGACGAAATCTTCCATTACCACTGCGCTGACCGAATTGATCGTCGAACTGTAGGATGACATGCCAGCGGCAATGAGGGAGACAACGATTACACCGATGACGCCGTGCGGAAGATAGTTTGCCACAAATACTGGAATCATCAGATCCGGCTTGTCCGAAGGTAGCTGCGCCGCAAATTCGGTGTTCGCGAGTGCAAAGCTTCCCAGGACCAAGCCTCCGATGCAGTAGCACAGCGTAACGGGAAATCGAAAAAGCCCGTTGAAATATAGCAGACGCCGGACCGTTGCCTCGCTTCTTGCTGAGAGGATTCGCTGCGCCTGGGTTTGGTCGGTGCCATAGTAGGAGACGTAAAGGAAGAACCCACCGATCAACATGGGCCAGAATCCGAATTCCCTCCCGTCGAATCCCGTATTCGAGAATTCGATCACTTGCAGCCTGCCACGATCCACATGCTGTAGGAAAGCCTCCCAGCCACCGATGTAGTAAAATCCCGCGGCTACAATCACCAAGATCCCCAGGAACTTGATGATCATCTGAGCCACTTCGCTGTACACAATCGCCTTCATCCCTCCTTCAAGGGAATAGATCACGGTGATGATTCCGAGCAGGCACATCATTTTCCAGAAAGCCAGTCCTGTGATTGAAGCGAGGACCAGGCACACCATGCTGATGGCAATGCCTGCTCCAAAAGTGCGCATGAGAACGAAGAGGCTGGCGAGTAGCATGCGCGAAGTTTGGCCAAAGCGTTTTTCCAGGAAGGAGTAGACACTCAGCACGCCTGATCGATAGAGCATCGGGCCGGTGACGACCATGATGGCGATCATCGCTAGTGGAACACCGAACTCGAACATGAGCCAATGCATGCCTCCGCCCGTTCGGAGCCCGACAAATGCAGGAGCTGACACAAAACTGATGGCTGAAAGCTGAGTGGCCATTGTCGACATGCAGAGCGAAAATGCTCCGAACTCCTTACTTCCAAGGAAATATTCAGTACCCTCACGACTCTTTCTGAACCTCAAGCCAAACCAGATCATCGCGAGGAAGTAGGACGCCACCAGGCTGTAATCGAGGGCGTTCACGGTCAGAGCGGGGTGGGATTGCGGATAAAATCCAGTGCCAGCGCCGCGCTCCATGAGAAGCTGTCGGAGCCCAAGCCCTCTGGATTTCCCGGCTTTGGATTGAAATACTCGAATAGTCCTCCCTCTGAGAGCAGATCCAGCGTGTCCTGCTTCAATTTCTCCGCTTCCTGCTCGAAGCCATATCGACGCAAACCGTGGTGAAGCATCCAATTGAGGTTTGCCCAAATCGGCCCGCGCCAATATTTCACAGGGTCAAATGATGGCTCGGTCGGAGCGGTCGAAGCGCACAGGCGCCAATCCTGCCCTTGGACAAAGGAGCTCTGGAGATGCTGGACGAGTCTTGCGGCCTGTGTCTGGCTTGGTATCCCAGCCAGGAGAGGCATGAAACCCGAGGATGTCTTGATCGTCAGGCGTCTTCCTCCACGCAGATCGTAAGGAAAATAGAATCCTTCTCGTTCATCCCACAATTTGAGGTTCATTGCGGCGATGGTCTTTTCATTCCATTCTTCCACTTCTGCAGTGTCCTGCGCATTGCGTTGCCCAATCGCGATCAAAGCCAAATTGGAACGAACCAGGATGGCATTGAACAGTACGTCCTGGACCAGGAATGGTGATTCGGCAGCGATGATTTCATCCCGGTAGTCGCACCGCTTAAACAGATCGACGAGATAGATGTAGCGGCGGTAGTTTTCGTTGCTGGGCCGATGATCCGCGGAGACATTTCGGATGTCGCGGCGAAGACTGGAAACATCGCGCGTCTGCTGGATATCGATCGTTTCAAGCACGGGATCCCACGTTGGCGAGTTGTCCGTGCCTGCCTCCCAATTATGCTGGATATAAACGAGGCCTTCTCTATTTGGATCACGCTGCTGATAAAGATAGCGATGGAAGGCCAAGAGTTGGGGGTAGAGAATCCCTTCGAACTCTTTCCATTTCGAGGAGCGGCCAATTGGCGTTGAGGCGATTCGATCGAGTACGAAGGCGAACACTGGGGGTTGTACGATACCCGAGGTGCGGATATTCTGCGGTCCATCGGGTGCACTGGCTGTCCCCCAGACATCAGGCCCTGGGAAGTAGTTAGG
Source organism: Verrucomicrobiota bacterium (assembly GCA_963205455.1). Classification (GTDB taxonomy): domain Bacteria; phylum Verrucomicrobiota; class Verrucomicrobiia; order Opitutales; family Opitutaceae; genus UBA6669. Next base: position 7,077 of record CAUJJL010000085.1, on the reverse strand, counting down.
GTCATCGCGGTGAAAAACGATGTGCGGGAGCAGCCCATTTCTCCATTGGCCTCGGAACATATTGCTGATCTCCTCCATAGCACGTTCGGGTCGATGACATGCGAGCCCCAAGGCGATGAAGCCCGAGTCCCAATTCCATTGAAACGGATAGAGCCGGGCAGAAGGGATTGTGTATCCGCCCCTCCAATTTGCGTCGAGGGTCTCGGCAGCCTTTCGAGCAAGTATCTGGTGCGCGTCCTTTGAGATGGGCGGAGAAAGTGACGCCTGTCTATTCAGGATTACCTGGCCTGACTTGTCTCTTGCAACTACAACGTCAAAGCGTTCTGCTCTAAATTGGATGCCGCGCAGAGTGAGAGATCGCCAAGTCCTCGGGAGCACAGGAGCATATGTTTCCTGCAGGCCTGTATCCTTGATCCGCAGTCCTGTGAAGCCATAGAGTATGGCCTGGAGAAATCCGCAGCCTGCGGCAAGATGGTGAGTGCAGTTGTTGCTTGCAGTCTCACTTCGCAGGAGGAAAGGTGGTTTAAGAAATGCTTCCTGATCGTGCGTCAGCCAATACAGAGCGGCATCGCCGTCGCCAAGTTGGGCGGCATGTGAGGCAAGCATGCTCTGCATCATTTGGTTGGGTTCGGGTGAGAGTTCGGCGTTCTTTCGCAACGCATAGCGATAGTTGTTGAGGCGCACCTCGGATGACATAGGCCAGTCGAGATTTGGAGAGCTCAGGAAAGTCAGGGAGCCCGCCATCCAGGTCCGACGATTGTGAGGTACGTTCTCGTCGAACACGCGATGGCGCTGTTCCGCCTCAGAAAATGGTGGGCTCAATCGGGTTGCTACCTGCAACCAAAGAGGATCGGGTTCAAGTCCGAGGAGTGTGGCCCCAAGAGTCGCAATTTCCAGGTTACGCCTGGCCACAGCATTGGTGAATGCTTCGTTGTTTACATCCGTGTACTTCTCATCAACTGAGGTTACCCCGATGATCTCATAGTGGGTACCGTCGGCGCTTGGGGTTACACGGCTGACCCAGAAGTCGGCCGTGGCAGAAATTACCGGGTAGCCCCGGTTGCGTAGCCAATCATGGTCCTGAATCGCAATGAAGTACTGCCACTGTGCGATCGCGATGGCGCCGTTCAGCAATATCTCGCGTTCCCCATTGACGCCCGCAAAGCGGGGTGTCTGCTCAGTGCCAAGCTCTGCGTCGGACTCCCATGGATACATGGCGCCTTGGAATCCACGCTTTGCAGCGTTGGCCTTGGCCCAGCCGAGTGTGCGAAAGCGAAAATCCACTAGATGCCGCGCGCGCTCCGGATGAAGTAGCAGGAGCACTGGAAACAACCAGTAGTCTGCATCCCAGAAGACGTGCCCAAAATAGTTTGGCGTCAATCCGCAGGCGCCGACTCCACTGAAGTATTCCGATGTCGAGGCTTGCAGGAGTTGGAAAAGCTCAGACCGGACCACCCGTTGGAAGTCAGGATCGCCATCAACCTCGATATCTGCAAGCCACAGTGTCGACCATGCTTCGACGTGTGCGGCGACTTGCCGATCCCAACCGTGATGACGCGAGGATTCGACGCGCGCTACGTCGCTGGCTGTGGTATTCGACCAGCCTTCTCTGGAAACCGATGCATGGCGTGCAAATGAGTAGGTTTCCCCCGCATGCAGGTATGCAGTAATTTCGAGAACAGCCTTTAAGTCATCGATCCTGGAGTGGACATTGATTACATCCAGTCCTTTGGAGAACTCCACGGCCAAGGCCTTCCCAAAGGTGACGCCCTGTTGTGCCCGCCCTCGCAGCGTCAGAATCATCCGCGTGGGATCCACATCCACTTCTTCAACTTCCGCTACCCCTGGATACCACAAGGCGGCACGTGAGGGTGCCGTGGCCTTTTCAAGGGAAAGCATTCTGCCTTCGGCGGCCAATGCTATCTGAAGATCGATCCAGGTCAGAATCTCGGTTGGCGCAACGGGACGTTTGGAGGGAGATGTCCCTGTGTCGATTGTCGCATTGCTTCGAAGCAGGATGTCCTTGAGTTCAGTCCATGAAACTATCGCCAAGGGGAGTCTGCTTGGCTCCTTTGTAACCCGCCCAAGAGTGAACTGAAATCGCACCAGGCCGGATTGCGCGGGGGTTACTGAAAAGAGTGATGCTGCCGAGTGGGGATCATTTTGGCTGAAAAAGCTGGCGAGCTTTACTCCCATTACACGGTCAGCATCGTGCCAGTCGTATTCTGTTTCCAAAAGGCCGGCCTTCATATCCAATGTTTGCCGGTAGTTTTGGAGTACCTGCGAAGATAGTTCGCAGGTGTTTAGCCAGGTGTATCCGTTGAAAAGATCGATACAGTTCCAGGCTGGAAGCGCTGCGGGGCGGGACACGTCCCCGGCGCCACGATCGATCAAACCCGACAAATATCCGAGGGTTGGGTCACTTCCTCGAATTGAGCTGAACATCCCCCAATACCCGTTTGAGAGAAATGTGGGATGATACTTGTTGCCATCAACAAGGTGATGGCAAAGCACGAACTCAGCCCGCCTCACCGAATGATCAATCTGAGCAAGTGTCCGTTTGACAAAAACGGTTTTGTTTATGAATAGATCGTCTTCGCTTGGTTTGTAACAATTATCGCTCAATTGTAATGGGTATATTGAGTTATGAGGCTTCCTGGGTCAGGGGATTACTTTGACAAAAAGGTTTTTGTCAATGCGTTTTTTTTCCATCTTTCAAGGACGCATCAACTCTGCATGCTCTTGGCAGACTGTCCTTATCGGTAGTGGTGCATCAGTCCGGCCGTTTAATTGTGCACTGCCCTTGTAGGGAGCTGTTTCGCTCTTAACGTCAGTTACACATGTCGATCGTTTCACTCGCCCGCGACTTGGACCTATCCATTTCCACGGTTTCACGTGCTCTGAATGGGTACAAAGATGTTTCACCGGAAACTCGGGAGCGCATCAGGAAACGCGCATCTGAGATTGGGTATCGCCCGAACCCTGGTGCGCGGCGCCTGAAGTCTGGGAAAACTTGCGCTGTGGGAATGATCCTACCGGCTGTGAGTGAAGGCAATCATGGCGTCGATTCGGTCTATTCAGGGCTTATGGGCGGAGTGGCTACTGAGCTTGAGGCTGCAGACTATCATCTGATTGCCACCGTTCAAACTCGCACGGATCCAGATCGTGAGACAGCCTTGTACGAGAACCTGGTGCATGCGAGTTGGGTCGATGCGCTCATCATCGGCCGCACGCGTGTTAACGACCCCCGCGTTGCGCTTGCTCGGAAAGCACGAATACCGTTTGTCACTTATGGCCGCACCAATAGCTCCGAACCGTATGCATGGGTCGATACCGACAATGAGCAGGCGTTTTATTTGCTCACTAAACGTCAAATTGAATCTGGTCATACTCGGGTTGCCTTGCTCAATGGTCCGCTCCACTATTACTTCGCCATTCTTCGCCAACAGGGCTATGTTCGGGCGATGATGGAAAGCGGACTCTCGATCGATCCGTTAATCACACTCAACGGCGAACTGAGCGAATCCCATGGTTATTCGCTTTGTCGAAACCTTCTTGTCGGTGCCAATCCGCCGACCTCCATCATCTGTGCAACTGATGCATTGGCATTTGGTGCCATGGCAGCCTGCCGAGAACGGGGGCTCAAAATTGGATTGGATATTTCGATTTCAGGCTATGGGAATTCAAGTGCTTCAGCCTATTGCGATCCCCCACTAACCACAGTCGACCATCAGGTATTTGAGAATGGTCGCCACATAGGGCAAAGCCTTCTCCGTCTTCTGCGAGGGCAGGCCCAACCTGAGGAGATCCATTACCTCGAGCCCGTGGTGCTGGTGCCGCGCCAGTCCGATGGCCAATGCCCGCCACCTCCACCGAGTAATTCAAATCTCAGTCGGTAGAGAAAAAGGTGTGTGAGCAGTGACAGTGGGATAGAGACACTGCATCACTGCTCATTTGCGATCAGTTCGAAGGGCTGGCCTGGGGTGATCGACAGGATTCCGTTCGCGGGGAGGCCGGGGATTCTGAAACCGGCGCGCGTGAGGCTTGCAGTGTGAAGGTGTATTGCGGTTGATGACGCGTTGGTTGTTATCGGAGGGAGTTTGAGGGTCGCGGTTTTTCCGTCGGCGCTGACGGACAATGTCAGACTGACAACTCCGCCGGCGGTCGCCCATTCAGTGAGGCGATTGATGGCTCCGGCGTGCAGCCACTCTTCGGGGATGCTTCCGAGGAGGTGAATGTTTCCCTCATGCTCATAGGCGAGCATCGAACCGACCAGGAGCGGCATCATCGCTGCGGCAAAGCAGTGGGGTTGGTCCCCTGCGAGTTTGAGAGGCTTGCCCACGAGCGATTGTTCCTCGACCCAAGTTCCAAGCGGTGAGGCATGATTTGCTGCGGCGTAGAGAACGTCTGCGGCTTTGGTGTCGCGTCCGAGAATCAGCGCCTCCAACCCGTAGAACAGGCCCATGCCTGCCCAGTTTCCACCGGGCATCCATCCCATGCTGACGGGGATGCCCTGCTCCTCGACGGATTCGAGCATCGCGAACATGCCTTTCACGAGTTCGTGATCCGAGGGCAGCCAGCCGCCGCCGTTGATATTGGCGTCCATGAAGGCCCATTGTGTGAGCTGGGGAATCGGGTCGTTGCCTTTGAAGCCCACGCGCACGGGCAGGTAGAGATTGCCTTTCGCATCGCGTCGCTGGTCGCGCAGGCGGTGGCGTTCGAATGCCGCATGGAGCTCCGATGCGAACGTTTCGAAGGATACGGCGTCGGCCTTGAAGCCGAGTGCCTTGGCCATCCGCAACGCGGCCTGCAATCCGGTGAGGGTGCAATAGACCGACGAGTATTCGGCGCCGATGTCCAGAATGCCGCCATCGCTGAATCCGGGTGGAAACAGGCCTGAATATGGCGCGTCGGGGTTCTTCAGGGTGGAGTCGCGCAGGGCGCGCAGTCCGTTGATGCCTCGCACAATCTGTGGCCACCTCGACCGCGCGTAGTCCCAGTTGCGCGAGATCTGTGCGTCGCGTTCGACGGCCCAGATCACTTCGGCCGTCGCGCGGTAGATTTCCTGCGGGTAGAGTTCGTCGATGATGCCATCGCTTCGCTGGTGACTGAACAGCGCGTCGAACGTCTCCCGGGCGGCGCGTGAATCGCCCAATTGCGCGGCCAGTGTGGTCATGTACACGGCATCGCCGGCCCAGAGTCCCCGGTAGAGCGTGAAGCTCGCGTTGAACTGGGTCTTTCCACCGATGGTTTCGCGTCCTTGGTAGACGGTGCGAATGGAGGCATCGAGCATCGACTGGATGGCGGGATCCGCGACCGCGATGCGTTCGAACGGAATGGCCAGCGCCTGCCAGTGCTCGCGGTTGCGGCGCAGGGCATCGTCAATTCCGATGGCGCGCGCATGGAGGACATCAGCTACGGCGCTGTGCCCGGAATACACGCGTGCGAGGATCTCGCGCGTACCAGGAGGAAATTCGAGGTTCCAACCCTGTGAGGTGCGTGTCCATTTGGTGGCCGCCGGGGTCGTGTCGAGGAAGGGGCGGTCGCCCTCCATCACGATGCCGTCCTCGGAGAGTTGCAGGGTTCGCACGGTGCGGATCTCCAGGATGGGGGACGCACCCTCGGAATAGGCGGCATGCAGCAGGTCGACCCGAGGATCCTGGTTGCGCATCTCCGTACCGCACGCGATCCGGAGTTCGGCGCGATCTTTCTTTGCAAGCGCGCCCTCAAACAATTCCTGGCGGGTCAGGCCGATGCCCGCGGGATAGACGGCGACGGTGGAAAGGGTCGTGTTGGGATCATGACCCTGCGGCGCGACGATCCGGATATCGATCCATCCATCTCCGTTGGCATCGCGAGCATTGAACAGGAAAACCTGCGGCTGATTGGGAGCGGCGTTGAGGACCAGATCGACGACCTGTGGAGGCGCGCCTTCGACGCGCATGTCCGCGATGCGTTGGTTCAGCGTTCGTTTGTAACTCTCGCAGAAGCCGAGCATGAGGGTTCGGGACTCTCCCTTGCCGACGCGGACCTGGTAGTGGATCGGCCGGTTGACTCCCCAGGCAACATTGCGGAATTCGGGTGAAAACCCTTCGGCCGGTGTTGCCCAACCCGTGACGCCGGCGATGCCGTCGAGCCGCCTCCAGCCGTTGCCATGGCCGTCTGAAGGCGAGGGTTTAAGCGGCGGGAGCGAAAGCGTGGTGACGGTCACGGTGTCGTTGCCGCGCACCAGCCTCGAGCGCACCGCGGGGATCCGTGCGTTGTCTGCGAAGGTCTGCCGATCGAGTGCAAATGACGCCCCTGTAGCGGTGGCTTCAATGGTTGTCAGCGCCTTCACGTAGGGCCCGGGGCCAAAATCGTAGAGCAGTGCGCCGCGTTCGTTTGCCATGGGCTTGTGCCAGTCCTCGGGAACACCGAGTGGCTGGTGCCACGTGTGCAGGCCGTAGCGGAAGTCGACGCGGCGGCTGGCGGGCTCGGCGAGGAGGCTGACCGCCGAGATGACGAGCAGCGTTGCGTTCCAGGTTGTCCGAGAGATTTTGGAACAGGCAAATGGGACAGGCAAAGCGGAGAGTTTGAATCGCATGGTCGGCAGGATTGACGCGGGAATGGCCCTTTCTCCTTGGACGGGTTCACGCACTCAAGTCAGGAGAGGGTGTCAGACATGGATTTTCCAGATGGGCGTTGCCCGGGATGGAGTCTCTTGTCCATGATCCGGTCAGATGCCCAGCAATCGATGAAAGTGTGACGCCTTTTTCATGGAGTGTCATAGGGTATCACCGCTGGTGGAGTTCCCATTTCTGAGTGAGCGTCAGGTCATTTCAGTCGGAAGTTGCAAACGACAAGGCAACTGGAGGATTTAGGGAACTTGAAGCGTCGAGTTTGCGTCGTACACGTTTGTCCAATCATCTTTTCACCATGCGGTCTTCAAAATCATTGCTAACCCGACTTCGCCAACTGGAGGGTATAAAATGCGCAAGTCATTGATTCATCGCTGAAGCATCCGAAAAGTCGGGCCTACAGGGCCGATTTTACCGGTGCTGGCGTTCGGATTCTTGGAGGAGGCTGCGCGGGCAACTC
>CAUJJL010000084.1 GCA_963205455.1 Verrucomicrobiota bacterium | reverse complement strand
AACGCTGGCCATGGCGTAGCCCGCATAGACGTCTTCCGAGCCGTCAAAATCGCTCGCGGAAGAATCGGTAAGGCTGCTCGCGGCGTCCGCAGCGAAGCGGGAGGGATTTGCGGCAAAATAGGCCTGATTGCCTTCGAGGTTCAGCCTCGGTCCAAATCGGAAAAGTCCGCCAAAATAATTCGACACCTCGGGGAGCGACAGGCCCGAATCAGCAAGCGTAAACGCGGGAGATGCGGCATTAAAATTCCGGTTGTTGCGATCGTCATGCTTGTCGCGCGTCGATGCCTTGGCGCCCACCTTCCAGAAGCCAGGACGATCACCAAACTGGACATTCCGCCTGTAGTCGATCTGCCCCGAATATACCTTTTCCCATTCGTCATCCGAACGGATGCGCACGCGGCGGAAGGGAAAGGTTGCCGGATTATAGTACGCGTCAGTGGCGGGCTTGATCACAAGAATCTCGCCCGTACGATCGAACGTGTTTGCAAGCGAGGTCGAGCTGCCGGTGCGATATTCCCAGTCAACACGCGTGGGGACATCGCGCTCACCCTTGCTCGCCCCCACCTGCCAGGAAAGCTGGCCGTCGTTCGACACCGTGTGTTTTCCCTCAAGGGCAACCGCATCGATCGTGCCGGTCTGATGATAGTCGCGGAACTGACGGCTCGCGCGCCCCTGGGAATCGGTCCCGCCCGCGGCGGTTTCATTTGTCGTTGTTCCCCTGCGGAATTCATAGAGCACACTCTGCCGACCTTCGTTGTCGGTGAATTCATTGTGATTCACCCGCAGGGCGATTTCGTGTCCCGCCATCGGACGGAATTGCAGCGCAACATTCACACCGATGCGCTCGCGCTCCACATCGTAATCGTAGCTCTGCTGTTCACTCGGCGCGAAGAGCCCCCCCGAGGTGGTCTGCCAGCCATCCGTGTTCACCGTCTGGGATTTGAATTGTTTCAGCGAATAGCTCGCACCGAGCACAACTCCCCATTTGCGATCCGCGCCAAGCGTGCGGCCATAGGTGAAGCTGCCGTTCGGAGTCGTCTTTTCGCTGAACGTGTCGTAGAATCCACCGACGCTTCCGAAGAAGAAGCCTTCTGGCCGATCGAATGCGCTCAGGGTAACGATGTTGACGGAGCCTCCGATTGCGCTGCCGTCCATGTCAGGAGTGACGGCCTTCACCACTTCGAGCCGGGAGATCAGGTCAGCGGGCACCGAGTCCAGGGCAATGCCGCGATTGCCCTGTTCCGAGGGAGTGCCGATCAACTGGTTGTTGAGCGTGACTGTGTTCAGCGCCGAATCGATTCCACGAAGGACAATGTAGCGCCCTTCATCCTGGTCGATCTCCACGGATACACCCGGGACCCGGCGCAGTGCCTCCGCGGCATTACCGTCCGGAAACTTGCCCACCGCGTCAGCGGAAATTGCATCGATGATGTTGTTGGCACTCCGCTTCTGCTGGAGTGCCCTCGCCTGCCCCTCGCGTGTGCCTTCAACCACGAATTGACCGAGTTCGAGGACGTCGGACTTCATGCCCACTTCGAGCGGCGCCATCGCTTCTTCGGTGACCGTTATCGATCGGGTGTACGGATCAAAGCCCAAGGAGGACACCTCAAGGGTGTAGGTTCCCGCCGGTATGTTCGAGAAGCTGAATTCGCCGACGGCGGTCGTCGTACTCGTTCGCGCAAGTTCACGCAATGTGACAGACGCACCCAAAATGTAAGTGTTCGTTCCGGAATCACGCACGCGGCCAGTTACGGACGCTGCGGATAAGGCTGCAGTCAGGGATAGGAAGCCCAGCAGAGAAGCTACAATACGACGTTCAAGTGCGAACATAGGTGGTTCGGGGTTGAGGTTCCGTGAGGCTGAACGAGATGGGTTAAGGCGAACAATTCTTCCCATGTCAACTTACAGTTTTCAACATTATTGGTTATGATAACAATTACCTATCATATTTACATATATTATTTTATGTTACATTTACTACGCGGACCAATCGATCGATGGATACATTTCAATAAAGAGATGGGTTACACTCGTGTCACGAAATGGCGACGTTTTCGCGAACGCTGCTTCCGTCAGCCGGAAACCCAGGATTCTATGCGGTCTCCAAAGGCGCAGACGTGGTATCCGCCGCACCGATTTCAGCCAGGTCGATCTGCCCCAGGACATGTGTGCCGAGCAGGACCAGATGTCGGCTTGCCGTCGGCAGCGGCTTGATTTCTAGCTCCAGGCCAGCAAAAACACGACCCACATGGATGAGTTTTCGCTGGAAGGAGAAGATTCCCTTCTCTGATACCAGTCTCACCTCGGCCTCGGGCGGATAGGCGATTGATGGTATTTCATCCGGGACGTGCCGCGGACTGGGGCGATAGAGAGAAATAGGCGCCCTTGTCTGCAGGGACTCCTGCGTCCGGCCAAAGTTGTGCCCCGTGCGGGCGCCTTCTAGGGCATCAAGCGCGTGTTTTTCGCTTTCATAGCGTTGACCGCAAACGCACGCCAAAGGATCCGGATGCACCTGGCGCTCCACGGCAGTTCGCTGATAGGCGGGAAGGCTGGACAGCCGGGCCAGGAGGTCGCGCTGAGGCTGATTGAGCGGTACCGGCGGGGCAGGAACAAAATCGACTCCAATTCCCAACCGCATGAGCCATACGGTGAGAACAGAATGAATGCGAGGGGCGGCCAATGCCATCCTCCAAGGCATGCCGTGGCGGCGCAGCATCGCTTCGATGCCCGCACGCAGATTCTCCTCCTTGCGCGACGCCGGAAGCAGAAACGTCCCGATGATGAATCGAGTGACATCGTCCTCGACGGCCACGGGCGTCATTGTGCCGGAACCGGAAACGCGGATCTCCGGGAGTAACCGGATCGCCCAGCGAAAGTTTGGCTCGAATCGCACAGCATCCGAAACGACAGCCGCCGCAGCCTGCTGCTGTGCCACAAACTCCCGGCGACGCCGAAGTATGAGATCGATCGTGCTGGGTGCCGGCACGGGCGCGATACCGCGCGCATGGATTTCCGCACTGATCTTCGCCGCGCTCCAATTGGGATTCTCGGTTCGCAGCGATATGGCCAGCTCCTCGACCGCGTCGGGTGTCTTGCGCGGCAGCGTTTTCGGTCTCCTGCTCTGTTCGACAAGCCCGGCATCGCCCTCGGCGCGAAATCGATTCAACCACTTGTAACCCGTCTTCCGGCTGATGCCAAACCGGGCGCAAATGGCACTGAAGGGCTCGTGCCCCTTTTCAGCGAAATCCACAAACTCGCGCCACATAGAAGATTCTTCTCTCTCGAAGTTGCCCGACAATTTCAATCCTCGAATGCCGTTTGAAGAGGCAGCATGGCAGCATGAATCTCGATCCACTCGCAAAACGCTCACGCCGCCTGCCTTCGGATTGCACGGCATGACAGGGTTGCCATCGGCATGGCATCCCGCGATTTGCAGCCCATTCGATGGCGGCGCCATGGTCGGCCAATTGCCTCCGGTGAACGCTCACGCAAGTTCAGGCCAATTTCATTGCGACATTGGCAAATCCGGTTAACAATTATTCCGTTCAATGAACCTTCGCGCCTGAGTACGCCTGCCATCCCCTTCAGACAAACCCATCGCGGCAGTCCAACACCACTCGACGAATCGACTCCTTTCTACCCATGAAATCCTGGTCACGCAAAGACTTCCTCAAAACTTCACTTCTCGGCGGAGGCGCAGCCCTCTTGGGGAGTTCGTCCCGCCTCTATGGTCAGGGCAGTGCAGCGATCGCCAAACCAGGCAGCGCCAATGGCGATATCCGCATCGCAATTGTCGGTATTCACAGCAAGGGCAATGGCCACATCAAGACCTTCTACCCTGGGAAAATTCCTGGTACCCGGCTGGTCGCCTTGTGCGACGCCGATGCTGACGTTCTCTCAAAGCGGGTCGCGGAAACTGAGAGTGGTGCGGGCATAAAGGTGAAGGCTTACCGCGACTACCGGAAGCTTCTTGAAAACAAGGACATTGATGCCCTCGTCGTGGCCACACCCAACCACTGGCATTCGCTGATGACGATTTGGGCCGTCGAGGCGGGCAAGGACATCTACATCGAGAAACCCATGTCCCACAACATCTGGGAGGGACGCCAGGCTGTCGGAGCTGCGCACAAGTTCAGCAACCGCATCGTTCAGGCGGGCACGCAGAACAGATCCTCACTCGATATTCCGCGTGCGATCGAATATGTTCGCTCCGGCAAACTCGGCAGGATCCAACTCGCACGGGGGCTTTGCTACAAGGCACGCGAAAGCATCGGCCTGCACTCGGGGCCCCAGCCGGTTCCGGAAAGCATCGATTACAATCTGTGGACCGGCCCGGCGGACCTGATTCCTCCACACCGCAATTCCCCCAAGAACGGAACCGTACACTACGACTGGCACTGGTTCTGGAACTACGGCGGAGGCGACATCTCGAACCAGGGCATCCACCAGATGGACGTGGCGCGCTGGTTCCTCGGCGAGGATGGACTCCCGCCCTCAGTAATGACCTTCGGCGGCCGCTTTGGCTACGTAGACGATGCAGAGACACCGAACACGGAAGTATCCATTTTTAACTACAAGAAGGCTCCGCTCGTATTCGAGGTTCGCGGCCTGCCCATGAAAGCCGGCATGAAGGCCATGGATGCCTATCGCGGAACCCGCGTGGGCGTCGTCATCGAATGCGAAGGTGGCTATGTCCAGATTTCCGAAAGCGGCACCTGCGTCATCTACGACAAGCACAACAAGAAAATTGAACAGTATCAGGACGGTGGACTCGGCACGCACCCTGCAAACTTCGTCGCGGCCGTGCGATCCCGCAGGCAGGCCGATGTCCACGGGCGCATCGAGAACTGTCATACCTCGACCAGCCTCTGCCATCTCGCGAACATCTCCTATCTGGTCGGTGCCGAGAAATCGGACGCTGAACTCGTCGACGCCATCAAGGCCAGCCCCAACCTCATGGATGTCCACGGCCGCGTGGTCGAGCACCTGATCGCGAATGGCGTCAAAATTGACGCGACCAAGATCGTCAGTGGTCCCCTGCTGGAAATCGACAATGCAACAGAGCGTTTCGTCGGTACGAACAAGGTGGTTGCCGACAAGGCCAATTCCTCGCTCCTCATGAAACGCGTCGGTCGCAAGGATTTCATCGTCCCGGAATTCAAGTCCCAAAGCGTCGCCGCAACCTGAGGATATCCCATCCACCAGCGAAGTCCCGCACCAGCGGGACTTTTTTTTGCACTCGATCCTATTTCCGATCCATTTCGCTTCTCCACACCTTTCCCGCCATGATCATCAGCACTGCACGCTTCCTCTCCACAGCACTCGTCGGAACGACGCTCATTGCCGCAACCGTTTCCGCGCAGGCGCCCGCAAAGATTGAGTTTCCCGCGGCGAGCCCCGCCGCCTCTTTCAAACAAACGGTGGGCATCACCGACATCGAGGTGAGCTACCACCGTCCCAGCATGCGTGGTCGCGTGATATTCGGCGGCCTCGTGCCCTACAACGAGGTCTGGCGCACAGGCGCCAATCAGGCGACAAAGATCAAGTTCAGCACGCCCGTGAAGCTCAATGGCACGTCCATCGATGCCGGTGCCTACGAACTCTACACTATTCCCGGCAAGGGTTCATGGACTGTGATCATTCACAAGGACTCGTCCGCCTGGGGTGCCTACACCTACGACTCCAAAAACGATGTCGCGCGCATCCAGGCGAAACCCACCGCCACATCGGCCCCCGTGGAGTCATTTGCCATCGGCGTGTCCGACATCCGGGACTCGGCTGCCACTCTCTTTCTCACGTGGGAACGGGTAAGGGTTCCCCTTGCACTCGAGGTCGACGTCAAAGGCATGCTGCTTCCCAAGATCGAGGCAGTCATGGCGTCAAACTCGGACAAAAAGCCGTACGCCCAAGCCGCGCTCTTCTATTTCGACAACAACCTCGATCTCGACAAGGCGGTAACATGGATCGATGCGGCAATCGCGGCAAAACCCGATGTGTTTTACTACTCCTACCACAAGGCACGCATTCTCGCCAAGAAGGGCGACAAGATGGGAGCGATCGCAGCCGCAGAAAAATCACTGGAGGGCGCGCGCAAGGCCAAGGGCCCCATCCGGGAGGAATACATCCGCCTCAACGAGAAACTGATCCAGTCGCTCAAGTAGCTACCAGAAGGGATCTGTCCAATCCTGAGGACGATCGGCAGCCAATTGACTGCCGCCGACATGACCGTGCCAGCGTTCAGGCAAGCCCGGGACCGCCGCAGGTTGCCGTCAGGGTGACTCCCGGCTCCCTCGCCAAGGCTGATTTCTTCAGGGCGTTGAAAAGTCTTCGCTGCTCACTGCTCACTTGGCCGCGGTCGGCTCCGCCTTTTTCCGGACCGGCTTCACATCAAGGTTCTGGTGGGCCTCCTCATCTGACACCGGAGCCGAGTCCACCCCACCCGCCGGAACCTCCAGTTTTGCAAGCCAAACGAGTGCGTTGAGCATCAAACGCCGCTGATCATCATTCTGCCAATTGAGGTGGAAGTGTCCGCCGTTAAATCCAAAACCACGTCCGCCATCCGGGCGCTGAACCGCCCACATCATCGTTTCCGAACGCCCTTTCTCTGCCTGGATATGCGCATAGGGACCCTTGGGGTGGACATACGGGCCATCGCGCGTCGCATCAGACGGCTTTGCCACGAGAATATCCTTCACACCCTTCTTCCCTTCGCGGAACCGGATGTTGAAGTACCATTCGTCCGTCGTCTTGAAAGGCTTCACGCCACGAGTGATCGGATGCCTGGGAAGCGAGGCATAGTCGGCCTCCCAGATGGGATTACAGGAGAACGCAGTCTCGTAGTAGCCGCCAATCCACGCCTTCCATTCTGCGCCGGCCTGATCCGCTGGAACCTCGACCGCGTAATGCGCCAGCCCGAGGCTGACGCCTTTGGCCATCAAACCCTTGAGGACATCCAGACGGTTGTTCTGCAAAGCGATGTGTTTGGCGCCGCCATCGGAATAGATGAAGACGGCATCGGCGCCGTCGAAGACCGAATTGTCGTCAACGGTGCGGCCGTTGACAACCTTCACGGGCCAGCCGTTGGTCACGAGCACCGTCTTGAGGCCAGGGAATCCCTGAAGGCGCTTCTGAAGGAGCATAGATCCCGCACGAAACTCGTGCATTAACGGCGGGTGGCTGGCAGGACCTGCGATCATCACCAGCTTGCGGTCCGCAGCATGGAGAGTCGTCGCCAGGAAAAGTGTCAGGGGAATCAGGAGGGTCTTCAGTTTCATGGAAGGAAGGGCGAAAAGCGGGCAGTTGAGCCCAGTCAACGCGGAATCCCATTCCCTGTCCAGCGCGCGGCTCACCTTTTCCCAGCGTGTGGCCGCCGCCAAACGATCAGTACAGCCTGAGTTCGCTGCACGCCAATTGACTCTGCTTCCGAAGATCCTTCAACCACTCCTCCAGATCGGACACCTTCATTCCGGTGGCCGTCAGCCAGGAGGTCGCCGGCTGATCCGGCATCTCGGGAGAGGGCATACAAATCATCGAGCGCGCCCAGCGTGCAACCGCCACCGTCATACACAGCACGCGGTGTTCTTCTGGACATTTCTCCGGCTCAATCTGAAACCGCACGGCATTGCAGACATCGGCCGAAAAACCCCACATCTCAAGAAGCGCCGCACCTGCCTCAGCGTGCGAGTAGCCAAGCCACTCCCGCTCCGCAGGAGCCGTGTCGTGGGGATAACCGGAAGTCGTGATATGACGCGGAGGAGTCTGTCTGACCGAATAACGGTCGATGACAATCAGGCCCAATCCATGCATCAGCCCCGCAGAATAGGCGGACACACGGTCCACGTCGCTCTTTTCGCCAATCCCAGCTGCCGCAAGCGCACAGGTCACCGCACGCGCCCAGAGCGACTGTGCATCGAGTTTGTAAGTCGCTAGCGGACGGCCAACCATCTGGGAACCCACGGCAAATGTAACCAATTCGTGGATACCCGACAGACCCACCCGCTGAATAGCCTCAAGTATGTTGTCGACTTTTGCGCCACGGCGAAAAACGGCGCTGTTCGCTATGCGCACGACCCGCGCGGCCAGACCAGGCTCAAGCGCCACCATGTCCCCCATGTCCACCAGCATCGCATCCGGATCCGCGATCATTTTCTGAAGCGATTGCAGCACTCGCGGCGTCGGCGGGAGATCGTCGAGTTCCCTGACGAGGACCTCGGGCGACGGAGGCTGGTCAATCAATGGCATGGATTGGGTCCACATCGGCACGCTTTCTGAAGGAATTAACCTGCGAGTCGGACATCACACTCGGGTGTGACCCGAATCAGATGCAATTCAGAAGCTACAGCTTCCATACGGCATTATAGGTCTGATTCCACAGATGCCCCGGCACCCGTCTTAAGATGCAGGTAATCCGAACGAGCCTTGAATCTATGGACATAGCTTGAAACCACTTCATCAGCCTGTACGGCGCCGAAATCCGGTGCCGTCAAAGCCATGACCGCGCCTCCAAAACCGCCACCCGTCAGGCGTGCACCATAGACCCATCGCTGCCGTGACAGCTCCTCGACCAGGAAATCGAGTTCCGGCGTACTGTTTTCGAACAAGGTTTTCGAACTGGCATGGGATGCCGTCAGAAGGCGGCCAACGGCAGCCAGATCTCCCCGACCCAGGGCATCAACGGCCTGTCCCACGCGTGCAATTTCTTCCACGACGTGCCTTGCCCTCCGAAAAACGACCGGATCGAGTTCGGCCTCTCGCAATGCCAGTTCTCTCGCCGGAATATCGACGAGTTGCCCGACTCCGAGGGCTTTCGCCGCCTCCATGCACTCGCGGTGGCGTTCGGCATAGAGTCCATCCACAAGCGCATGTTTGGAATGGGTGTTGAACACCCAGAAGTTCGCCGACGGCGGCAGCGGCACCGTCTCAAAACGGGGACCACGGCAGTCGATGAAAACGAGCGCGTCCTTGCGTCCAAACCCCGAAACTCCCTGATCGAGTATGCCGCAGGGCACCCCGACAAAATGATTTTCCGCATGGCGGCCCACCGCAACGATCGTCTCGCGCGGCGCCTCTTGGCCCGTGATCGCAAGGAACGCCAGGGTTGAGGCGATTTCGAGCGCGGCACTGCTGGACAAACCTGCGCCGGCCGGAAGGTCCGAAATCACGGCGAGGTCAAATCCGTCGGGTATTCGCAAACCGAATACCGGCATTGCAGCCAGCACACCCAGGGGATAATTCACCCATTGTTCGCTGCCGCCCTGCTTCGAAAGGTAGGATGAAGGCAGGACAGTGATCTTGCCGCTGAAATCGCTGTAGAACCGTCGGGCCGGACCGGGACTCTTCGCAATTGCAACCCAGACATTCCGATCAATCGCGGCCCCAAGAACCGTGCCTCCGTTGTAGTCGGTGTGATTTCCGATGAATTCGATCCGGCCGGGGGCGCGAGCGATGACCTCCGGCTGGCGACCAAAGGTGGCTAGGAACAACGCGGAGAGCTTGGCTTGCATGGCAAATATTTGGGAATGCCCGGGTCACCCGGTATCCGTCAACCGGTTTCAGCAAGGTCGAAAGCGCGGATATGCGACCCCTGTTGCATTTCTGCGCTCTGCGTGGTCGACACGGCGCTTCGATTCAGGCAGCGATGAGACCATGAAACTCGCGTTTCCCACAGATCTCCAAAACACGATCCAGGCCCGTGGCGTTGTTGCCGTCCTCATCATCGACGAGGTAAAACATGCAGTGCCCGTTGCGCGCGCCTTGCTTCGCGGCGGCATAGCGTCGATGGAACTCACGCTGCGCACTCCCGCGGCTCTGGACTGCATTCGTGCCATCCGTCAGGAGGTGCCTGAAATGCTAGCAGGAGTCGGCACAGTCATTGAACCGAAACAGGTGGACGATGTCGTGCGCGCAGGCGGAGCCTTCGCCGTTGCCCCAGGCTGCAATCCGCGCGTCATCGCCGCGGCCGTGGCCGCCGGCCTCCCCTTTGCACCCGGAATTGCAACTGCTACCGACATTGAGAATGCGCTCGAGCAGGGTTGCCGTCTGCTCAAATTCTTCCCGGCCGAAACATCGGGCGGACTCCGCCACCTCGATTCCATCGCCGCGCCGTATGCGCATCTGAAGCTTCGCTACATTCCGCTGGGAGGTCTGAACGCGAACAACATGAAGGCGTACCTTGAAAACCGGCACGTCGCTGCACTCGGCGGATCCTGGCTTGCTTCGCGCGACCTCATTTCCGCGGAACGCTGGGATGACATTGCCGCAAATGCAAAGTCCGCGTGCGACGCCGTAAAGAGCGCCCGGGCCGGCTCAAAATAGCCCCGGCGCCCCCTCGCCCGTTGAGGCTGAGCGGATTTCCTCAAGTGCCCGCCTCAACGCCAACCGATTCACCTTGCCCAGGCTGCTGCGCGGCCAAGGCATGATCGGCACGTAGCTCTTGGGACGGCGATACGACGCAAGTATGCATTCGATTGCAGCCCTTACTTTGTCAATATCGGGCGATCGCTTCGCATCCTCGTAGCAGGCGATCACCCTCTGTCCCCAGACGGGGTCATCCACGCCCACCACGACCACATCTGAAAATTCTCCCGTTCCGCGCAGCACCGCTTCGACTTCGAGCGGATCCACCTTTTCCCCGCCTGTGATGATGATCTGGTCGCGCCTGCCTTCGATCCAGAGGCGCCCATGCGGGTCTACTCTTCCGACATCGACAGTTTCAAACTGTCTCGTGTGGCTCACCGGTCCGCCCGCATAGCCTCGAAATACCGACTCCCCTGTCACACTCACCACCCCCTCGACATCGGTACTGATCCCGGCATGCGGCAGGTTTCTTCCGCAGCTTCGGTCGCCAGCAAGAAAATCCCCAGGCTGCGGAGCGGCCACCATCGCCGCCGTTTCAGTCATGCCATAGCTTAGGACCAAGGGCACGCCTGCGCTTGCCGCGCGATCCAGCAAGTCTGGCCACGAGGGGCCTCCTCCGACGAATACCGCACGGAAGGATTTCAGCCAGCGGACCGCAGGTTCACTTGCCAGCAGCCTCTGCAACTGCGTCGGAACAAGCGAGAGGTACGCGCCTTGATCGAGCACATCAGGCAACTCGCCTTCTTGCAACGAAGTCCAATCACCCGCCGTGTAATTCCCGCCTGTCATGGCACAGCGCAGCCAGGCCATCAGGCCACTCACATGGTGAAGGGGCAGGACCCCAAATGCGTAGATCCTCTCTTCCAAAAAATGCCGCGCAAATCCCCGCACCGCAGCATCGATCGTTCGCTCATCGTGGCGCGCCAGCTTGAGCCTGCCACCGGTGCCGCCGGTCGGAATATAAAGCCAACCCAAATCCCCCATGGCGTCCGCTTCAGGATTTTCCATTTCAGCCCCGACTCGCAGCCGGTCGAATTCCGCCATTTCTGCTGGTGTCCATTTCGGATCCGCAAGGAATACCTTCCCACCCGCCGCCACCCCCGAGGCAAACGCGGATTGAAACCGCTTCGGATCGGATTCGCACACCACGCTGTGTCGACACGAACGACCCGCATGGCGCAGCCCAAGGCAATCGGCTAGTTCAGCACGGTCCATGTCAGGTGAGGATCAAGGCGAGTCACGTCTGCAAAGTGCATGAAAGGCGCCGCGTGGGGTCCGTTCAAATGGGATTCGTGAAAGAGAGGCCAGACGCCAAATCCAAGGGCACGCCGCTCGCCACACCAGGAGAACGCCAGCCCGAGGGCATTGCGCGCCCCGATCGCAGTCTCGAGAGCCGAGGAAAATACTACCTTGGATTTTGCCCGCTCCAGCCTACTCAGGATCGTGGTAGGATCCGCGAGCAGGGACGGCTTCACGACAAAGACTCCGGGCCACCCCAATTCAAGCCAGGTCGTGATGTCGCTTCCCCGCACCAGCGACTCATCGAGTGCAAGAGGAGTCGGATAGTCACCAGCCAGGCCAAAGAGTAGGTCCTCCGCATCCTTGCGCCCCGCATCCACCGGTTGCTCCACATGCTCGATCGGCCGCTCCGCACAACGCTCGAGCCAGCGCTCCGCCTGACGACGATCCCATGCGCCATTGGCATCCAGCCTGAGCCGGGCTCCCTCCGGCAAACGAGCGAGAAGATCATCAAGCAGCGCAATCTCGTCGCCCAGGGGCGCCACGCCAACCTTCCACTTGAAAACGCGAAAACCCAGTTCGAGGCGCGAATCGACTTCACCCAGAGCTGCCCTCCCCGCGGGCAATAGCGAAGCCACAGGCCATGCAGGCGACGCCAGGGGCAGATCGGATTTCCCTCCATCGCGTTCTCCATGCCCAAGCTCCAGCATGCGCCGGGCTGCGGCCAGCGCACCGTGAAGACATTCCAGCTCCCGCGGCAATCGCGCGAGATCTTCCCAGGAAACATGATCGCCAAGGCTCCCAAGCGCTGATTCGCAATCGCTCCATTTCTCACGATTGAAGCCCGGCAGCGGACAAACCTCGCCCAACCCCACGGAACCCGTCTCGTCGACCGCACGGATGATCCCTCCATCCCGCGCAGTGCACAGGCCATGGGCCGTGCGCATCGGTCGCAGCAAGGGAATCGAAAAGGAACGGAAGTCCAGTCTCAGGGACACTCGAGTAGGACTCCCGTGTGGCGCCTTGCTCTCAGCTCTCGGCGCGAGCTTTCGCGTCGGATTCGATCAACGCACGGATGCGATTCAATTCAGCCCTCACAGCGGCCTTCACCGCAGGCAGTTCGCCCGCGGTTCTGACCTCGGCCTTTCCGAACACGTAGAACTTCATCTTCGGTTCCGTGCCGGAGCCCCGGGCCGCGAACGTATAGCCGTTGGCGAGGGTGACGAAATAGAGATCCTGCCTGGGGATCTCGTCTCCGTCTGCATCGACAATCGTCTGACGGCCGAAATCCTCGAATTTCGAGACGCCCACATCACCAAATGCCTTCGGCGGTGAGTTCCTGTAGGTTTCGAGGATGCGCTTGATTTTCGCGGCACCTGTGGCGCCCTCGTAGTAGAGATTGACCACGCCCTCCAGAAAGAAGCCATTCTTCAGGTACAGCTCATCCAGACACTCGGGAATCGTCAGACCTCGCTCTCTCGCCGAAGCCGCCAATTCGCAGAACATCAGACACGCCGCATTGCCGTCCTTGTCGCGAACAAGGTCATTCGGCAGGTAGCCGTAACTTTCCTCGGTCCCGAAAACCAGGAACGTCGAACGCTCGAGGAGTAGCTTCGCACGCCGCTCAAATGGCGTCGCGTCGTAGTCCATCGCGATGCCTTCCCGCGCAAGGATGTCGCGCTTGAGCGCCTCCTCATAGCCGCGCATCTTTGCGGCGATCCATTTGAAGCCGGTCAGGGTGTTGATGACCTTGATTCCATGGTTCTTGGCAATGGCATCCTGCAGCGGCGTGGTCACGAATGTCTTGATCAGCACCGCCCGCAGGCTGCCCGCGGCCGGCAGCAATCCCAGTTCCTTCAGCTTGGAGATCCGATAGTCGGCCAACAACGCGCCGATCTGGTTGCCGGTGAGCAACTCAAGCTCTCCGCGGCGGTTTCTCACAGCAACCCCCATGCGATCGCAATCGGGGTCGGTCGCAAGCACCAGATCGATCTTGCGCTCATTCGCCAGCGCAACCGCAAGGGTGAGCGCCTCCGCATTCTCCGGGTTGGGCGACTTCACTGTGGGAAACCGCGGATCAAAACCCGCCTGTTGCGGCACCTCCGTCACCTCAATGCCCGCATTGCGCAGCAAGGGAAGCGAAGATATGCCGCCGACTCCGTGAATATTCGTGAAGACCACCTTGAGCGGCTTGCGCTTGAAGAGCGACGAATCAAGCGCCGCACGCGCCGCGACTGCGAGGTATGCCTGGTCGACGCTGGAATCGAGCACAACAACGCCCTGCCTTTGAATGTCCAGGAATTCACCCACGGCCGATAGCGGCACGGAATTCACCTCGTCAACAATCCCCTTGTCGTGCGGCGGCACCACCTGGGCGCCATCCTCGAAGTACGCCTTGAATCCGTTGTCGTGTGGAGGATTGTGGCTCGCCGTGATGACAATCCCGGCATGCGCCTTGAGGAAACGGACGCTGAAGCTCAACTGGGGAGTTGAGCGCGGCCCGTCGAAGATGAAGGCGTTTCCTCCAAGACGCGTCCATGCACTGGCGGCAAGTTCGCAAAAGTGACGCGAGAAGTGGCGCACGTCATGGGCGATCACGAGTTTCGGGCGATCGAATCGCTGGGTGGCGGCAAGGTGTCTCGTGACATACCGATAGAGCCCTATTGTCGCGCGTAGCAGCGTGAAATCATTGAGCACATTGCTTCCTACAGCGGCATGAGCGGGTGACCCGCCTTCGCGCTGCGGACCGCGTTCGTCAGACGTGCTGACAACCCCCATGGTGCGTCCGCGCATGCCGCCGGTCCCGAATTCCAGATACCGATAGAAACGATCGTTCAGCTCCGCCCATGCCTGTCCGGCGACCAGTTCATCAATGCTCCGGCGCGCCCAATCCGGCAGGTTTACAGACTGCCATGAACGAATGTTGTCGGCTGCCGCAGGCAGAAGGTGACCCGACTTGACAGCATTAGAAAGGATTTCAGCAGAGCTCATAGTTGAAGGGCGGTTTCATACAAACTGTCGGCCGCCAGGAAGGCAATGCGCCTTGTGTCTCCCGTCGCACGCCGGCAGAACAAAGTTGCTCATTCAAGGTACAGGGGCCCCCGTATCACGGGTTTTGTCGCAAGGCGCGCCCAGGAATCCCTGAAGGATTCCTCGTCGTAACCAAACAGGGGCGACACTTCGATGCCAAACGCCGGGAGACCTGTTGGATCGGTTTCCACCGTCGCTCCGTTGGCTCGCAACCAGCGCACGGCCTGCCGTATCTGATCGTCACGCGACGTCTTCGGTGAATCCACGCCCTCAGCATTCTTCACGGGCGAAAAGTCATCGGCCCGTCGCGTTTCGATGACAAGCGGCCTGCTGGCGAACGGAAGCGCATCGAAGACGAACATCTCGAACTTGATGCCGTTCGCCTTGTCCGGTTTCACGGGATTGCCTGCAGCATCCACTGTCGGGATCTTCTTGTCGGCACGATGAAAGGGCATCGCCGCTCCGCCCACGCCTCGCGCCATGCGTCGCACAAAATCGCGGTTCAGGACATGGATCGCAATGGAGCCGGCGGGATACAGCAATTCTCCCGTAACGGAATCACGTTGTTTCTGAAGCGAAACGGGCAAATCGGAGTACTCCACGACGACTGTTTTTCCACGCAAGACGCAGAAGTGTCCCACCTTTTCCTCGGGATAGGCCTTCGGGATCATCTTGCTCGTCATGTCGGATCCGGAAATCAGGTGCCAGCCGATGAATGCAGGGTCGATGCAGCGCACGAGCGGATTGTCCACCTGGAAGTAGCTCAGAATATCGATTCCCGCCTTTTCCATCAAATCAAGCGCACCGCTCCGATCCAGTGCGCGCAAGGAACCACCATGACCATCCGGGGAGAGTGCGAGGGAACTCCGAGACTCCAGCATGATCTTTCCATCAAACGACACGGCTGGCATTCGGCCCTGACGGAAAAAGTGCACCCGGTCCGGACTGAGTCCAAAATGGCGTGACTGTTTGAAGAAACCTTCGGTGGCCTCGTGATTCTGGTGACTGGTCATGATGAACCAGTGAAGCGGCCGACCATACCGGATTTCTGCGGCGCGAAGCTTTTCGGCAAATACCTGGAACAGTGTCTTTCCGCGCAAGGGGGTAACCGGAAACGTGCCCTTGGGTCCATCGAATCCCAATCGCGTCCCCTGCCCGCCTGCGACGGTAAAGGCTGCAACCCGTCCGGACCTCAGAGCCTTCTCTCCTTCGACCTTGGCCCGCGCCCACGCGTCGCGATCGCCACCCTTTTCCGGCAGTTTTTCGTAGGGTGCCGGCGCAAGTCCCGCGAGATCCAGCGCAGCTGAGTTTCCGCCGAAAACGAGCGTCCGGTTGAGCCGCTCGACTTCCGACAGGTCGATCTCGCCTGCCTCCGCCAAAAGACGCTGCTGCTCCTCCAGGGATAGGCGGTCATAAAACGCAAAAACGTGGCCCTGACCGGCCCGATGAAAGGAATCAATAAGGGGATGCATGGAAATCTTCGGCCTGCCACGGCGCGCACTTTGTTGCACCCGGCCCGGCAGGAATCCTGGGTAGCTTCAATCTTCGAAACGAAATACCGTTTCGTCAGGCTTTGCGTAGAGAAGCCTGCGACGAATGACGCGCTCCACATAGGACGGATCCTCACGCAGGCGCTGAAGAATCCTCTCCTGTTCAGAAAGGCGAACCTGCAGTTCGGAAAGTCGGTTGCGCGTGCGGACCTCCTGGCCTCGCAACTGCTCGAGTTCGCGCCGGGTCTGCCAGAAGAACCCCGCCGACATCACCCCCACCACGACAAAAAGGCAGAGGTACACCCCGATGATCAGTTTTCGCACATTGACGGCCACGGCACCCATAGAAGGGATTTGCACAAAACTGTAAATTCTCTCCTCAACGTTTTTTTCACGGGAGATTTGTAACCAAGTTGCCGATGACCAATTCCCAACCACACAACACATGTACCAGAGTTTTTATGGGTTCACGGAGATGCCGTTCAACATCACGCCTGACCCCAAATTCCTCTATCTGAGCCCCACCCATCTCGACGCGCTGCAACACCTGAAGTTCGGCGTGGAACAGAAAAAGGGATTCATCGTGCTCGTAGGGGAGGTCGGATGCGGGAAAACAACCCTCTGCCGACGCTTCCTGAACGAACTCGACGCCAACCACTGGGACTCCGCGCTTATCCTCAATCCACGGGTCAACGAGACCCAGATGCTCAAGGCAATCCTGACGGAACTCGGCGAAACCAAACTCGCCCGCAACCAGCACGATCTTGTCGCCCAGATCAACCGGGTGCTCATGAGTCGGATCGAGGCAGGTCGCGACATCGTGCTCATCATCGATGAAGCCCAGAATCTCTCCTTCGAGGTGCTCGAGCAGGTCCGTCTGCTTTCAAATCTGGAGACCGACAAACAAAAGCTGCTTCAAATCGTCCTGATGGGGCAGCCGGAACTCAAGACCATCCTGGCTCGCGACGAGTTGCGCCAGCTCCGCCAACGCATCCTGATCCACTATGAGCTCAACCCCTTGGACATCGGAGACCTCACGCATTACGTTCACCATCGGCTGACGCTGGCCGGCGGGCAGGGTCGTCCGCACTTCACCAACTGGGCGCTCCGGGCCGTGCAACGGGCCTCTCGCGGCATTCCCAGAATTGTAAATAATCTCTGCGATAAGGCCCTTCTGGCCGCTTTCCTGCGAGAGTCGGATGAAGTCACTTGGAAGGACGTTCGCCGTGCCGTTAAGGACGTAGCAACGCTCACAATCTAGGCCTCCGGCATGGTCCATCCGACATCAATCGCACACTCCCGAACTCCGCCTGCCAACCATCCCCGCGCATGAGCCTGATCAACGAAGCCCTCAAGAAAGCCCAAAAACAGCGCGCGCATGAACCGCTGACTGCCTCCCCCGTTTCCTCAGGTGCACCGCCACCGCCACGCGTGGCGAAACGCAAGGAGCCCATGGCCGCACAGACTCTGGTCATCATCGGCACGCTCTGTCTCGTACTGATTGCCGCCCTGGGAGCAGGCGCCTGGTACATCTTCAAGGAGAGCTCCACGCAAATCGCAGCGACCAGCAGCCGGGCACAGGCAGCACCAAACGGGGCTGGCATCTCGAATACATCCCCGTCAGCGGATGCGACACCTTCCACGGTATCCCTTCCACAGGCAATTCCACAGGCAACTGCTTCAGTCCCGGTCGCGTCATCAACGGCGCCCGCACCCGCAGTTTCGAATCCTCCGCCTGCTTCCGCTTCCGGTGCAGCAGCCGCCAGCCCGGCGACTGTGGCACCGGCGACGCAAACACTTCCCGCTGCCTCCGGCGCCCATGCGCCGACGGATCCTCAACCGTCACAAGCGACGGCTGTCGCGTCCGGTCCCGCAGCCGCAGCAACGCCGATCGAGGTGATTCAGATCACCTCGGCAGATCTGAAGCGAAGCATCCCGCCAAATCCACAGGCCCTCGCGGTGGTCGACACATTCAAGGTGTCCGGAATTCGCGCCTCGGCTTCAGATCCCAAGGTGCTCCTGAACGACCGCGTCTTTCGGCTGAATGACATTGTTGAACGCACCTATGGCCTGCGACTCACCGAGGTGCACGCCGATCGACTCCTCTTCATCGACGACGCCGGGGCGGTTTACACCAAAACGTTCTGATTGGACCGGGATAGGTGGCACCATCGCCCTGATTCACCGCTTTTCGGGCGAAGAAAATTGCGCTTGCACTCTGCCGGGCGACTTTGCTTCTTCTTCCCTTCCGCCACGCAGCCGTAGCTCAATTGGATAGAGCATCTGACTACGGATCAGAAGGTTTGGGGTTCGACTCCCTACGGCTGCGCCATTTTCGATGCATCAATCTGCATCACCCGACGTCACCCTCGCTGGGCAAACAATCCCCCTCAGCGCGACATAACGACTTCAGCTTGCAATCCCAGGCGCTGTGCGGCGCCTTCGCATAGGCCGGCAAACGTTTCTTCGGCAAGCGTCAGGCTCCTGCCTCGCAGATAGGCAATCCCCCAGACACGCATCAAGGGCCGGGCACCCAGCGGAAACGAGACGAGGGAGGCATCAGCCAATTCACGTTGTACGATCCACGGTGCAACAACGCCCACTCCAAGGCCGATTTTTACGAGCTCCTTGATGGATTCCATGCTCCCGAGCTCCATCACATGATTGAGGGGGATGCGATCGTGCAGGAAGTACTCAGAAACCATCCGAAACGTCTGGCTGCTCTTGCTGTACAGGATGATGGTCTCGTCCGCTATGCCGGGTTGGCCAACTGCACCGGCTTGGACCCAAGGATGCAGCGGAGAAACCAGGAACTTCAACTCGTCCTCAAAGAGTCGGCGGAAGGTGATGTCATCATCCCTCGGTTCAATCATGATCGCCAGGTCGATGTGATTGTCGCGCAGCAATTCCTCCATCTTTGGGGCATCCCCCGTTTCGATCTTCAGTGTGCACCGCGGGGAATTCAGCTTGAATTCGCGCAGAACCGAAGGGAGCAGGTACTGACATGCCGTGAGACTCGCCCCGATCCGCAGGCGGCTGTGCCCCCAATTTCGCAGCTCCTCGAGCCCGGCACGTGCGAGCTGCATTTCGCGGAGAATCCTCTCCGCGTGACGCAACAGCTGCTCTCCGGCCTGCGTCAGGTAAACGCGCTTGCCAACGCGATTGAAGATCCGCGTTTCCAGTTCCTGTTCGAGTGCCTTGATGGCGTGGCTCACCGCGGACTGTGTGAGAAACAACTCCTTCGCGGCCAAGGTGAAGCTTTGCTTTCGCGCCAGGGTCGCGAAGGCAAGCAACTGTCGGCTATCGATCGTTTCCTTCATGCATCAATCACGTTCATCATTCCGATTAATGGTATGCAGAGCATTTCTTGGGCCATTTGATTAGACTGGCATCGCGGCAGCTATGCGGACCGGCAACTGCATGACGGCCGCGACCACCTTCCGCATTCACCGTTCTCCTGCCTCGCAAACCTTTGGTGCGGGTTGGCTCACAATCATCGGGCGCGCCAACTCGCTCGAAAGGAAACCCGCCGGACTTTCCCAAGGAATGCGCCGATGCCGCACAATCATTCGAGACGACGGCGCCCTTGATGCTATCCACCTGGCACAGCACGGGACCACACCATGCACAAAGATGACCGGTTTCGACCTGCATCTCCAGCCTCGGTCAATCGTACACCGTGCCCGCTGACGATGCGACCCGACATTGAAGCGTCTCCCAAGACCGGAAGCCTCTCCGGCTTCCTCGCCGAGTTGCTGGCAGAACAGCGCGTTCTTGATACACCCGTTTCGCGTTTCTCAAGGGCCCACGATATGCAGGCGCCCGACGGATCCGTTACTCGCTTCTCTGAACTCATCCCGCTCTCTCAGCCCGACGTCGACGAACAGTATGCCTTCCAGGTGGACCTGGATTCCTGCACTGGATGCAAGGCGTGTGTCGCGGGGTGCCACGCCCTCAACGGTCTGGATGAAGATGAAACCTGGAGGGATGTCGGGCTGCTTGTCAGCGACGACGCCGCACACCCGTTTCAACAAACGATCACGACGGCCTGTCATCACTGCGCCGACCCAGCCTGTCTGAATGGCTGCCCGGTCCTCGCCTACGAAAAGGATCCGGTCACCGGAATTGTCCGTCACCTCGATGACCAATGCATCGGGTGCCAATACTGTGTTTTGAAGTGCCCCTACGACGTTCCAAAGTATTCTGAGCGACTCGGAATCGTTCGCAAGTGTGACATGTGTCACGGCCGCCTGACGGTGGGAGAAGCCCCAGCCTGTGCGCAGGCATGCCCGACTCGCGCAATCTCAATTGTCAAAATCCCTGTCATCCGACGCAACGGGGATCCGATAGGAACGCCCTCCACGTTTCTTCCTTGCGCTCCGGATCCGGCAATCACTCAGCCGACGACGCGCTATGTTACATCAAAGCCATTCCCCTCTTCATTGCGGCGAGCAGATGCCAATGCGCTTACTGTCCAGTGTGCACACACTCCCCTCGCGGCAATGCTCGTACTCACACAACTGGGGATCGGTTTGCAGGTGGCCAGCAGTGTGGCCATCACAAGGGAATTCACGGCAACGAGCATCGCAACGACCGGCTACACACTTTTTGTCGCCGGACTGGTGGCCAGCGTGGCCCATCTAGGCCAGCCGCTTCGCGCCTGGCGCATCTTTCTCAATCTGCGCCGCTCATGGCTCAGCCGGGAGGCGGTCGTCTTTGGTGTGGTCATGGTCGTGTCAGGCAGTCACCTCGCAGCAACTTGGGGAATCCTTCCCATCGCACCTCTGCTGGCAAACGGCTCTCTGATTGTCCTAGGCACAGCCGCGATCGCTTGTTCCGCAATGATCTACGTGGACACTCAGCGCCAGTTCTGGTCACCCGCTTGGACCTTCGGAAAATTTCTGTCTACCGCCGCGATTTCCGCGATGAGCGTGCTCCACCCGCTGGCCGCTTCGGGAGCACTACTCATGAAACTCGCGGCGGAAGGAACCCACTTGCTGCCATCAAACAGGCCTGAAAGCCCTATGTCGCTTTCGGCACGTCTGCTGCGGGGGCCTCTGTTAACGACGTTTCTCGTCCGTATCGGACTCGGATTCGCAGCAGCGGTCCTTCTCGCGACGGACAACCTGCGCACGGGGTTTGCTCTCTTCGCAATCGGCGAGTTTGTGGAACGCACCTTCTTCTTCCGCGCCGTTTCAGCCCCAGGCATGCCCGGACTTCCAAAACGATGAACGAGCGCATTGCCCGCACCTTGACCGCCCGGGAGGGTCCAATGACCTCGGAACTGGTGCTGCACCCGGGAGGATTCGGCTTGGGCAGCGTGCCGGCGAGGCTCACACCGGAAGGCACGGCCCAATCCGTGTGCGGTTTTTGCAGCACGGGCTGTTCTCTCACGGTGCATCTGGATCACACCGGTCAGGCGATCAACCTCACACCAAACCCCCAATACCCTGTAAATCTCGGTATGGCCTGTCCCAAAGGATGGGAGGCCTTGACGCCCCTCGGCGCTCCGGACCGCGGGCGAAGCCCGTTGCTACGGAACAAAATCACCGGGCAGATGGAAGCCGTGTCCTGGTCCAAAGCTCTCGATACCTTTGTCAACCGTCTCAAGGACGTGCAGTCCCGCCACGGTCAACACGCCGTCGCGGTGCTCAGCACCGGCCAGATCACCACTGAGGAGATGGCACTTCTCGGAGCCTTGACCAAATTTGGCATGGGATTGATTCACCTCGACTCGAACACGCGTCAGTGCATGGCAACCTCCCACGTCGCGTATCGGCAGTCATTTGGATTCGACGCTCCTCCCTACACCTATGCCGACTTTGAAGAAAGCGATGCGCTCATCTTCATCGGATCGAATCCCTGTATCGCCCACCCCATCATGTGGCAGCGTGTGATGCGGAATCCGCACAATCCGGATATTGTCGTGATTGATCCGCGCGTCACGGAGACCGCCATGGCAGCGACACTGCATGTTCCGCTGCGACCGAAAAGTGATCTCGTTCTGCTCTATGGCCTCGCCCGCGGACTGCTCGATCGCGGCGCCGTGGATAAGGCCTTCGTCGAGGCACATACAAACCGGTTCGATGAGTTCCGGACATTTCTCGCCGACTTTCCGTATGAACGCATACTCCGTGACACTGCCCTTTCATCAGCCACGTTTGATCGCCTGACCGAAATCGTGGCGACACGGAAACGCGTTTCGTTCTGGTGGACAATGGGGGTAAACCAGGGCCATGAGTCGACCCGCACGGCCCAGGCAATCATCAATCTGGCACTCATGACGGGAAACATTGGGCGGCCCGGCACCGGAGCAAATTCGATCACCGGGCAATGCAATGCCATGGGTTCCCGCCTCTTCGGCAATGCCTCGTCATTGATGGGTGGATACGATTTCGCATCTGCGTCGCACCGCGCGCACGTGGCCAGAATCCTGGGCATTCCTCCGGACTTGATCCCGACATTCAAGAGCTGGGCGTACGATGAGATCATCGACGGCATCGACCATGGGAAAATCCGCGCCCTGTGGGTGATCGCAACCAACACCGCTCACTCATGGATCAATCAATCCCGTTTTGCAGCGCTTCGTGAAAAGCTCGATTTTCTGGTGGTTCAGGACATGTATCCCACAACCGAAACTGCCCGCCTGGCGGACCTTTTCCTTCCTGCCGCCGGCTGGGGTGAAAAGGATGGCGTTCTGATCAACTCAGAGCGCAGGCTTGGAGTCATCCGAAAGGTTTCTCGTGCGCCCGGCGAATCCCTGAGCGATTTTTCGATTTTCAAACTCATCGCCGAGCGGTGGGGCTGCGGCTACCTGTTCACGCGGTGGAAGAGTCCGGAGGCCACGTTCGGAATCCTCGGGGAACTTTCCCGCGGTCAACCCTGCGATTTCAGCGGCATAAAAGGCTACGATCACATCGAGTCGGCACGTGGCATCCAATGGCCGTATGCAAGCGGTTCTGCCAATGCGGCAATCGGGCACGAACGTCGGCTCTTTTCCGACGGTCAATTCTACACGGCTGATGGCCGGGCCGTTTTTCACTTTGATGCGCCGCGCCCCATGCCCGAGCCACCCGACTACGACTATCCCTTTCTGCTGCTCACCGGACGCGGTTCCTCGTCACAATGGCATACCGGATCCCGAACCGACAAGAGTGAGGTCCTCCGACGCCTCGCACCCACTGCGCTGTACGTCGAAATCAACCCGAAAGATGCCATGGGGCTGAACCTGGAAAACAATGACACGGTCACCGTCCGTTCGCGCCGCGGCACAGCGGTCGCATTTGTCGTCATCACTCCCAATATCCAGAGCGGCCAGCTCTTCATGCCCATGCACTTCGCGCACGTGAACCGCCTGACTCATCCATCATTCGATCCCCATTCCCGGCAGCCCTGCTACAAGGCATGTGCGGTACGGATTGATCGCGCGCCAACCGGTCTTGATGAAGCCGATTCATCTTTCTGATTAAAAAATTGCAGAGAATTAATGATCCAGGCGATCCATCGTGGCACGGCCAGAGCTCACGAGTGCGGACAGGAAATCTACACCCCCTCTTCTCATGGACTACATCAAACCTGCCGACGTCGTGAAGGCCATGCTCGCCAGCGGCGAAATCAAATCCTCACTCAAGATCAGCGACCTGTTGCTTCGTGGAATACTCGCGGGAGCATTGCTCGGCATTGCCACAAGCCTGGCATTTACTGCGAGCATGCAAACCGGTGTGCCACTGATAGGCGCAATCGTCTTCCCCGTGGGTTTCGTGATGATCGTCCTTCTGGGTTTGGAACTCGTGAGCGGAAATTTTGCCGTCGTCACAATGGCAGGGGTCGATGGCCGGGCACACTACCGCTCCGTGATCAGCAACCTGCTCTGGGTATTTGTCGGCAATCTGATCGGAAGCGTATTCTACGGACTGATGCTCTACATCGCGATGACCAACATGGGGGCCGACGCGCCGACAGGCATCGCGACGCGAATCGTGGCGGCAGCCGAAGCCAAGACCGTTGCCTATGCGGCAAATGGTCACGCAGGATTCGTCACCGTCTTCGTAAAAGCCATGCTCTGCAACTGGATGGTTTGCATGGGCGTCGTCATGGCACTCACATCGCAATCGACCGCGGGCAAGATCGCCGCAATGTGGTTGCCCGTCCTCACATTTTTTGGCCAGGGCTTCGAACACGCCGTGGTTAACATGTTCCTGATTCCAACGGGCATGATGCTCGGCGCCAAAGTGAGTTTCTCGGACTGGTGGTTCTGGAATCAGGTACCTGTCACAATCGGCAACTTTGTCGGCGGATTTGTTTTCACGGGCCTGACTCTCTATTTTACCTACCGTCCGTCGACCGCAAAGGCAAAGTCACTCGCACCGACGCCGATACCCTCACATCCCGTCATGGAGAGCGAGCCCGCGCGACTCTGAGGCCATGAGTCTGCCCATCATGACGTCACCTCCCACCGCAGGATTTACTGCCGAGCAGAAGGAGTACCTCGAAGGGTTTCTCGCAGCCATGGCCGCGCGAGCACCCTTCGTCGGAGAAACTCCAGGCGGGCAGATAACCGCCAGTCCCTCCAGCGGTGCCATCAATCTGGCCGCTCCACCTGCGGATGACACCGTCTACGGCACGCCGCTCGGGGATCTCTGCAAACCCGAGCGATGGAAATACGACGAAAACCCGCTCGACATCTGGGAAAAGCTGGTCGCCCACGCGGACAAGGACAGGTTTCCGGACGAAGCGGACACCTTTCGCTTCAAGTTTCACGGATTGTTCTATGTGGCGCCTGCTCAGGACAGCTTCATGCTTCGTCTGCGGATTCCCGCCTGCGAACTCACCGCTACGCAGTTGCACGGCATCGCAGACCTCGCCCACGACCTGGGAGGAGGCTATGCGCACATTACCACCCGCGGCAACCTTCAGATTCGCGAGTTCCGGCCACGCGACATCGTCAAGGTGCTCACGCGCGTCCAGGACCTGGGCCTTACCTCTCGTGGATCAGGGGCCGACAATGTCCGCAACATCACCGCGTCCCCTGACAGCGGATTCTCACCGGTCGAATTGATCGATGTCCGTCCATTTGCGAAGGGACTTCACCACTACATTCTCAATCATCGTGACCTCTACGAGCTACCTCGAAAATTCAACGTGGCCTTCGACAGTGGCGGGGACATCAGCACCGCCTCGGATACAAATGACATCGGTTTCGCTGCTGTGAGGGTGACTGAGAAATCGCTGGCAGCGGCGCCTGCTCAATCATCCGCAATTGAGCCCGGCATATATTTTCGCCTTCAGTTGGGCGGAATCTCGGGGCACGGCGACTTTGCGCGAGACGCCGGGCTGCTGCTTCGCCCATCTGAGACCGTGGCTGTCGCCGCAGCCATGCTCCGCGTCTTCAAGGAACACGGTGATCGCACGAATCGGAAGAAAGCCCGGTTGAAATACCTGCTCGAAAAGTGGGGATTGGAACAATTCATCGCCGAAAGTCAGAAGAAGCTCGCCTTCACACTGATTCATGCGCCGTTGTCCGTCTGCGAACCTCGCCGTCCGGTCGTGAAACACGGATGGCTGGGAGCCTCGAGCCAGGCGCAGAAAGGCAAGCAATCCTTGGGGTTTGGCACACAGTCCGGGCGAATGACGGCAAAGCAGATGCACGCCGTGGCCGATCTCGCCACGAATTACGGCAAGGGTGAACTGCGCCTGACCGTCTGGCAAAGTGTCATCATTCCACATGTTCCGGACGCGTTCGTTCAAACTGCCCTGCGATCCATTGCTCGCCTGGGATTTTATCACGAGGCGGCCGCGTCTTCAGGAGGCATTATTGCATGCACAGGCAACAAGGGCTGCAAATACTCGGCTGCCGACACCAAGGCACACGCCGCTTCACTCATGAAACACCTGGGGAGTCGCGTGAGCCTGACCCATCCCGTGAACGTTCATTTCACCGGTTGTCCCAATAGCTGTGCCCAACACTACTGCGGTGATCTGGGTCTCGTAGGTTCCAGGCTCGCCGACGGTTCCGAAGGCTACAATCTCGTTCTGGGCGGCGGCATGGACAACGAACAGGGAATCGCCCGAGAACTCTTTCGCGGCGTGCACCACGCCGAAGTGAACCGGACCGTTGAACGCATCCTGAACACGTACGAGGCCGAAAAAAAGTCGGGAGAAACATTCGTCGCGTGGGTTAGGAGGCACTCCATCAAGGAACTGCAGGAGAAGTTTTCAGGCTGATGAACTCGCTACCCATCATTCCAGAAACTGCACCGTTCACTCTTGAGCAACGCGCTTGGCTGAACGGCTACCTGGCCGGACTCTTCTCTCGCGCCGCTGCGCCCGATCTGCCCGCGGCAAAGACATCATCTTCGGCCACGGAACCCCTGATCCCGCTCACGATTCTTTACGGCTCCCAGACCGGCACCGCTGAAAGTCTGGCCAAAAAAGCGGCCAAGGACGCCGGAAGACGCGGCTTCGCGGCGATGGCACTGGATATGGCCCAAACCGATGTCTCCCGGCTGGTCGCGGAGAAAAATGTGCTCGTCATCGTGAGCACTTACGGCGACGGCGAGCCCCCGGACTCGGCCAAGGCTCTCCATGCGGCGCTAGGCAACGAGGATGCCCCATCAATGCCCCAGATGCGTTTTTCCGTCTGCTCGTTGGGCGACACAAATTACGCGCAGTTTTGTCAGTGCGGCAAAGACTTCGACGCCCGCCTCGAGAAGCGGCGTGCGATCCGCATCACACCGCGCGTGGACTGCGATCTGGACTATGAGGCCCCTTTTGCCAGATGGCTCGACACAGCGTTGTCGGCGCTAAGCGGGATCACCCCCGAGACATCACAAGCGGCCGTCGCCATCGCGTCTCCTGCAACTGAGGCCATAGGAGCGCAGACCTTGCCCGTTTACTCAAGGAAGCATCCTTTCCCCTCACGCGTGCTTGCCTCCCGCATGCTCAATGCGCCGGGTTCCGCTAAACAGGTTCATCACATTGAATTCGACCTTGCCTCGTCAGGAATCGCCTACCAGGCGGGTGATGCTCTCGGGGTTATACCGCAGAATTGCCCGGAACTCGTGGACGACATCTTGGCCGCCCTGGGATGCGACGGAGAGGAAGCGGTCGTCACTCCCTCGGGTGAGGGAACATCACTCCGGCGCGCGCTCATCGAACACTGTGATTTGGGCAAACCCAGCGCGGAACTGCTCCGCCTCTATCCCGGCTGCCACGAGCCTCACCACGTCATTGATGTGTTGCTTGGCGCTCAGACCGATCGACGGATTCGACCAGAGGAATTCGTGCGTACGCTACGAAAACCGCAGCCCCGTCTCTATTCAATTTCTTCATCGCCAAAGGCGCATCCAGGACAGGTACATCTCACCGTCGGTGCCGTGCGATACGATGCTCAATCACGCTGCCGCAAGGGAGTGTGCTCCACATTCCTGACCGAGCGGGTCAAGCCAGGCGAGTCGCATGCAGGCATTTTTGTTCATGCGAATCCCTCGTTTCGCCCCCCTCCAGCGGACACCGATGCGATCATGATAGGACCCGGCACCGGCATCGCGCCGTTTCGCGCATTTCTTCAGGAACGCCGCTCGATCGGGGGACGCGGCAGGAACTGGCTTTTCTTCGGCGATCAAAGATCAGCCACGGATTTTCTCTATCGCGAGGAAATGACCGAACTTCACGCCAACGGACTCCTCACCCGACTTGATCTCGCGTTCTCCCGCGACCAGACAGAAAAAATCTACGTGCAACACCGCATGCTTGAATGCGAAAAAGAACTGTGGGCATGGCTGGAGGCAGGTGCGCATGTCT
The DNA here is from genome assembly GCA_963205455.1 of Verrucomicrobiota bacterium. Taxonomy (GTDB): domain Bacteria; phylum Verrucomicrobiota; class Verrucomicrobiia; order Opitutales; family Opitutaceae; genus UBA6669. The sequence goes on along the minus strand of CAUJJL010000084.1, from coordinate 12,741 downwards.
ACGTGTGCGGCGATGCCAGCCGCATGGCGAAAGACGTCGATGCAACGCTGCATGCGGTCGTCGAGCGGGCAGGAGGACGGTCAACTGAAACGGCAGCCGCCTATATTCAGTCACTCCGGTCGGAAAAGCGATACTTGCGCGACGTATACTGATGGTTCAAAGTCCAGTCAGCACCCAGGCAATCAGGTAGGATACGCCCAACGCACAGGCGAAGCTCATCAGTGTGCCGATGGTGATGTACTCGGCCTCCATGCGATTTTCCCGGTCCTTCAATTCGCCAAATCGAAACACCGACTTCGCAGCCACGAGAAAGCCCACTCCCGCCGGCTGCCCCAGCAGGATAAACAGGTAAATCAACGCCCGCTCCAATTGCCCGATCACGCGCCCGCCATTCGTGAGTCCGCGGGCCAGCGGTGCCGTGGCCAGAACTCCCCGCGCCGCCTCGAGTTCCCTGAGGTACGGCTGAACCCAATGTCCGACCAAGATACCCGTCACGCGCACGCAAACGATCGCACCGCTCACTACAATCCAGACGCGTGGAAGCGCCGAACCAAGCCAGCCGGACCAGGCCGACGTTTCCCCTCCCTCACCCACCCAGACCGTCAGCAGGAATATCACAAACACGTGGGCCGCCTGATCGAGCGTGAACCACAGCAGGAAACGCGAGGGCCCAAGCGCAAGCTTGATCCGGTCGATCGCGGCATGGCTCGCCAGGACCGCCACCGGCAGCAACCACGCCCCCCAGCGGCCCGCGAGAAGATATGCAAGCGCGGCATGGTGAAACGAATGCCAGAGCAGCACAGTCCAGCGCCGCTTGTTGCGCACGATGTGCTCGGTCTGAAAGACAAAATCACCCGCAAGATGCGCCGTAAGCAGGCTGAATCCGAATTCGATCACGGGGATCATGTAAGGAGAAAACGTCGTTGTGTTACAAAAAAGCAACCTCTGGAGGTTGCTTTCTATGATTGCAACCTCTGGAGGTTGCTTTTTTCCAGCCAATCGAGAACGGCGCGAACTGCCGGCCAGTGCGCCCGTGCAAGAATGCGCGCAATGGCCTGGCGCGTCACCGGCTCCGGCCATTTGCGGACAATGCGCTCTTGGGTCAGGCCGCTCAGGCGCCCCACCAGCGCTCTCGCCTGAACCGGCGTCCACCCCTGCACCAGCGCGTCAAGCACGGGAGCAAGGACCGTCAGCGTTTCCGCGACAGGCCCTATCGTTTCCGGCCAGACCAGAGCCAGCCGCCGGGGTTCACGGAGCCGGTCGAGCGCCCGGCCGGACCGCCGGAAGGCCTCCCCATCTCCCCTAGATACGCGGCTCCCCGACATGAGGGAAATGCTTCCAACTCCGATTGCCAAACGCGTGTCCAGATGAAACGAGTCCGGAGCCTCCGCCATAAGCCATGCCCGAAGAAACAGCGCCACCCTCAGGCTTCGCCCGGGGCTTGTCACGAGAATCTGCCAGCCATCACCGCGGAACTGGTCGAGCGGCAGCGGCACGATCGTACCGAATACCCGCCTCGCTGCGGTGGATGCCCGCTTCAGCTCTGAGACCAGCCAGCGTCGATGACTGACAGATAGCCGGGATGATTTGACGATGTCGCCCGTGATGACGGCGTACTGCTTCTTTTCGGAAATCTTCATGGGATCGAAGCGACTGCACAGAGTGACCACTGTCCCTTCAATTGGCCACGCTAAAGCAATGTGCCAGGCCGCCAGTCGATCAGTTCAAGCTGCAGCAGCTTTCGATCATTGAAATGATTCCAGGCCAGTTCCACGGCGAGATCGACCGGCACGCCGACAGGCGGAATGCGATCGGCCATTTTCCAGGCGACCCCAAAGAGCCGACGCCCCCGAGAGTCCTCCAGCGAAAAGCGGAAATGCTGGCTCTTGAACACTTCCGGGCGCTGACGCAGGACAATCCCCCGGACGCCAAAGACCGGCTCCGGATTCCCCTGACCAAACGGATGCAGCTCCTCAAGTTCATCCATGAGCTGCTCGCGAATCTGGTCAGGCGTAAGCCACGCCGACAGCGAAAGAAATGCCTCGAGTTCCCTGCCTCCCACGTGCGTCTCAACCGCCTCGGCGAAGCGCTTGCGGAATTCGTCGACAAGCTGGGTGTGCACCGACACACCCACTGCCATCGGATGGCCGCCCCAACTGGAAAGGACATCGGAGCAGGTTGACAACACTTCCACGAGATTCACGCCTTCGACACTTCGACCCGATCCCTTTGCAATCTCACCTTCATTTCCAAGGACAACGCAGGGTCGATTGTACTTCCTGCTCACCCTTCCCGCAACGATGCCCACTACGCCCGAATGCCAGGTGTCACCGTAAAGGACTATCCCAGGAAGATTGGAGTAGCGTTCCTCAACGATGCGTTCGGCCTCCTCGGTTATGGAGCGCTCGATTTCCTGCCGCTCCCGATTGAAGGCATCAAGCTGGCGAGCCGTTTGTGCGCAGAAAGATTCATCCTCGCTCAAGAGCAGTTCCACTGACAGCGCTGCGTCCGCCAGCCTCCCCGATGCATTGATGCGCGGTCCAAGGCGAAAGGAGATGTCTACCGGCATCAGGCCCTGCTCCGGCTTCACACCCGCGACGGCCATCAGCGCTCGCAGCCCGGGCCGTTCGGCTCCCTGAAGGATGCGAAGGCCGTATCTGGCTAGGATGCGGTTTTCCCCGTGCAGCGGCACAAGATCCGCGACGGTGCCCATGGCCACGAGATCAAGGTAGTCCCGCAGCTTGATCCTTTTGGCGAGTGCGTGCTCCTCGGACCGGAGCAGCTTGAGCAGGCCGTGGCAGAGCTTGAAGACGAGCCCCACTGTGCAGAGATGCCTCCATGCATCGTCGTCGTCACCAGACTCCACATGGGGATTTATCAGGAGAACACCGTCCAGTTTCCTTTCCTTGGAGCGATGGTGGTCGATCACCATCACCTCCACGCCCCGCGAGATGAGGTACGCGACCTCCTCGTGCGAGTTCGTCCCGCAATCGAGCGCAATGAACAGGCGCGGCACACCCTGTTCGAGGGCTCGGTCGATCGCGCTGCGCGAAAGTCCGTAGCCATCTTCCATCCGTCGCGGCACGACAAACCGTGGACTAAGACCAAACCGTCGAAGAATACTTACAAGGAGCGCGGTACTGCTGACGCCATCGACGTCATAGTCGCCCAGAACCACCAATTCTTCCCGGTTGAGGATTGCCTGGCGAAGGCGGGCTGCGGCGGCGTCGAGGTTCCTGAGCAGAAACGGATCCTGCAGCTCCGCCAGCGCAGGGCGCAGGAATTTTGCCGCCAGCCCGGGCTCCTTGAGCCCTGCACGGAGCAGCAGCTCAGCCAGAACGGTGCTCACACCCGCCGTGCGGCACAATTCCTCGACCTCTTCGGCCGGGAACGGCGTATAGGTCCAACGCATGGTGAAACATCCTTCGAACGCCGGACGACCGGCGGTGCCGGCCAATCCCGGTCCGAAGCCACTTCAGGCCGCGGACCGCGCGCCCTCTAGCGGGATGCCTTGCTGGCTCCGGTCCACTCGTAGGTTGGCTTGACGTCCTGGTGCTTTTCGACGCGCTTCCGGTCTCCCCGGTGCCACCAGTAGAAGACCTGGGCGGCGATGAAGATTGCCGAGAACGTGGACGTGATGATGCCGACCAGGAAAGTGAACGAGATGTCCCGGAGGACTCCTCCTCCAAATAGGAACAGCGAAAGCGCAGCCAGGAAGGTTGTCGTCGCCGTCATGATCGTTCGCGCGAAAACCTTGTTGATCGCGGAATTCACAACGGTACGAAGCGAGCTGTTCGGATTGTCCCTCATCTCCTCGCGAATGCGGTCAAAGACAACAACCGTTTCGTTGATCGAATACCCCGCGATACAGAGGATCGCCGCCACCATCGGTGCGGAGAACTGGTGACCAAACAGCACGAACACTCCAATCGTCATGAGGATGTCGTGCAGCGACGAAAACATGGCACCGATGCCGAATCCGAATTCAAACCGGAAAGCGATGTAGGTAAGAATCGTCAGCATGGAGACACCCACGGCGAGCATTGCGGTCCATTGGATCTCCTTGCCGATCGATGCACCAATATGGCTTTCACCGACCTTCTGAATGCCGGAGGACGGAAACGCCTTCTGCAGGGCTTCAAGGACAATGCCCGACTTCCCCTCGGGAGTCTCCAGCTTGAGCGTCTCCTTGCCCGAGGTTTGCTCACCGATCGAGTTGATGGTGGTCACATTGATGTCGGTCACGCCAACACTGCGTGCAGCCTCGCGCACCTTTGCAACGTCAGGTTTCTGACTGAACTGGAGCGTGACAAGATCGCCGCCGGCAAAGTCAATTCCGTAGATACGGTTGCCCTTGTAGGCGACCACCGAAATTCCAAGGATAACAATGATCCACGAGCCGATGAAGGCGGGCCGACCGTACTTGACCCAGTCAACATGAATGTCTTTCAGCATGCGGCGCATGGCCATTTTCTTCAATGCGCCCGACTCCGTGAGCAATTCCATGACGAGGTGACCTGTGATCAGGACCGAGAACAGGGTGGAGACCACACCGATCGCCAGAGTCACACCGAACCCCTTGATCGGACCGGTTCCAAGCCAGATCATGATCGCGCAGATGATGAGCTGGACCAGATGGGCGTCCATGATGGTCGTGAGCGCCTTGATGAAACCGGAATTGTTCGCGGTCACGAGGTTCTTGCCGGCGGCAATCTCCTCGCGCATGCGCTCGAAAATGAGGATGTTTGCATCCACCGCCATGCCTATGGTCAACACGATGCCTGCAAGACCCGGCAGTGTCATTGTCGCCCCAAAACTTGCCATGATACCGAGGATGATGACGACATTCACCGCCAGCGATAGAACCGCAACGATGCCGCCCGTGGCGTAGAAGGTGATCATGAAAGCCGCCACGGCCGCTGCTCCGATGATGGAGGCGCGGATGCCGCTGGAAACCGCATCTTCGGCCAGTGAGGGACCAACCTCGAGCTGCTCCTTGATCTGAAGGGGCAGATCGAGCGGATTGTTGAGGACATTCGCGAGATCCTCCGCATCACGCTGCGTGAAGCTGCCCGAAATCTCAGCCGAATCGCTGTTGATCTCCTCTCGCACCGTCGGAGCCGACTGCAGCTTGCCGTCGAGTACGATGGCCAGTTGCCCGGTGCGGCCGGTGCGTTGATTGCTTTCTGCGATGGTTCGGGTGACTGCGGCGAACTGCTTGCGCCCCTCCTCCGTGAAACGAAGGATGATTTTGAAGCGGCCATACTCATCCATCACCGTATAGGCATTGGCCATGCTCTCGCCGGTCATTTCGGGGATGCGCTTCACGAAAAGGTCCTGGGTCGAGATGTCGCCATTCCTCGTTTCATTGCTGAGCGTCATCACCTCGTATCCAAGCGGCACATCGACTCCTGGGCCGGGAAGCGCCGAGGGATACACGATGCGGAATTCAAGGCGCGCCGGCTTCTTGACGCTGTCTACGACCTCAGGGTTGTCCTTGGTGCTGACCCCGGGAAGCTGAACCTCGATGCGGTTGTCACCGATCGGGCGGATGACCGGTTCCGCGACACCCAGGCCGTCAATCCGCTGGTGCAGGATCTCGACTGCCTTGGCGAGTTTCTCCTTGCGCTCGTCTGGCCGGACCTCTGCGAGCGCCTTGTTGTCGACCTCGAGCGTGAAAGCGACGCCACCGGCTAGGTCAAGACCCGCCTGCAGCTTGGCCTTTGAGCGTTTCAGGAGCTCATCAAGAAGCAAGGTGTTGCGGCGTTCGATGTTCCTTACGTCGCCCAGATTGATGTTTGGGAAATACAGCAGCGCCAGGTCGATCTTGCGCTCCTTCGCAATCTGTTTGAGGGCGACAAACGGCGTTTGCGCCGGTTGGGCACTCGCAGCGCGTGCAGTCGCCTCATCCACAAGGGCGGCGAACTCCTTTTCCCTGGCCGTGGCGGCCGACTTTGCATAGTCGACAAAATCGCGGCTCTTAAGCGGCAAAAGCGTGAAGAGCGCCCATGTCAGAATGGCTGCGCTCAGCACGATTTTCCAGATGTTGCGTTTGATCATTGGGGAGCTTGGTTAAAGTCTGTCCGGCTCATGCAACGGCAGGAGCACGGATTCGCGATCCAGAAAAGCCCGGCGTGGGCCGGAGCCTTATTTCGCTGCCGAAGCGTTGTCCGCCTTCTTCACGACCGCGTGAACAAAACTCTTGCCCAACTCAATCTTGGTCGCGTCCGCCACGCGCACGATGAACCGGTCGTCCTTCACTCCCGTAACCGTGCCGTAAACCCCTCCGGTTGTCACGATTTCATCCCCCGGAGACAGCGCCTGCAGCATCTTCTGGTGTTCCTTTTGCTTCTTACGCTGCGGGGCAATCATGAAGAAATACATCGCCGCAAAGATGAAGATGATCGGAAGGAACTGCATCAGGGGGTTGCCGGTCGGGGCAGCCGGAGCCTGGGCAAGGAGGGGATGTACAACGTCGGACACGAGAAGCATGGAGCGATTTGCGTATTGAAGGTTTTGGAAAAAGAAACACGCATTAATCCCGGCTCCCAACTTCAAACGCAAGCCATAACCCGTCGCATCGATTCCTGCATTGAAAAGCAAAACCTCCTCAACCTGGACCGTTGCCCAGTCGGAAGAACTCTATGGCTTCAAGCGCTGGGGCGCGGGGCATTTCGGCGTCGATTCTTCCGGATTTGTCAACATTGAGCCGTGTTCCGACGGCCGCTCGATCCGCATCATGGACGTGATCGACGAAGCGGTCAGCATGGGACTCAAGGCCCCGGTCGTGATCCGCTTCCAGGACCTCCTCCGCCATAGGGTCGTCCAATTGAATGAGCTCTTCCGGAAAGCGATCAAGGAAGAAGGGTACAAGGGCGACTATCGCGGAGTTTTCCCCATCAAGGTCAATCAGTTACGCGAGGTCGTCGATGAGATCATGGCGGCAGGAAAGGACTACAACTATGGCCTGGAGGCGGGCTCAAAGCCCGAACTGATGATCGTGCTCGCATTGCACGAAAACAACAACCGGCTGATCATCTGCAACGGCTACAAGGATCACGACTACATCCGGCTCGCACTCCTCGGGCGGAAGCTGGGCAAGAGAATCATCCTGGTGGTCGAGCAGCTTTCCGAGATCGACGATATCATCAGGATCTCGGCTGAGACCGGCGTGAAGCCAATGATCGGCTTTCGCGTCAAATTGCAGACTCGCGGCGAAGGCAAATGGGCGATGTCAACGGGAGACAATGCCAAATTCGGCCTCAATACCGCTGAGATCCTTTTCGCCAGTGAGAAGCTCAAGGCAGCCAAACTCTCCCAATCGCTGCGGCTGCTCCATTTCCACATCGGGTCGCAAGTTCCAAACATCATCACGGTAAAGAATGCCGTGATCGAGGCTTCGCGCTTCTACTGCCAGCTCAGCAAGATGGGCTTTCCCATGGGCTATCTCGACGTCGGCGGCGGACTCGGTGTCGACTACGATGGCTCGCGAACGAACTTCGAGAGTTCGATGAACTACTCCATCGAGGAATACGCGCGCGATGTTGTCCACAACATCAAGGAGATCTGTCGCGAGGCGGGAGTTCCGGTGCCGGATATCGTGAGCGAGTCGGGGCGGGCCGTTGTCGCACCGCATTCGCTCCTGGTGTTTGAGGTCTTCGAGCGCATCAACAAGCGGGAGTCGCTAGGAAAACAGCACCAGCCCAAGGAAAAGCACAAGGTGGTCACGGATCTCGAAGTCCTGCTCAAGAACAAGCAGAAGCAGGGACGGCTGGAGCGCTACCACAATGCCGTGCAAAAAAAGGAAGAGGCCATTTCGCTATTCAACCTCGGCTATCTCGATCTCGGCAATCGGGCTGCGGCGGAACAACTCTTCTGGCGGATTTGCGAGCAGCTCGCGAAAGAGAGTCGTGACACCGGCTACCAGCCCGAAGAGTTGCGTGAACTTCACCAGCTTCTTGCCGATCAATACGTTTGCAATTTCTCGGTATTTCAGTCGCTGCTCGATCACTGGGCGCTCGGTCAGCTTTTCCCCATCACGCCGCTTCACCGCCTGAATGAGAAGCCAACCGTAAATGCGGTGCTCGTTGACATCACCTGCGACTCCGATGGCGAAATCAGCCGATTTGTGGACCTGCAGGATACGAAGGACTACCTCAACCTGCACCCACTCAACGGCAAACCCTACTATCTGGGCGTGTTTCTGACTGGCGCCTACCAGGACATCATGGGCGATCTCCACAACCTCTTCGGCCGCGTCAACGAAGTTCACGTCTTTCTGGAATCCGACGAACCCAACGGCTTCTACATCGAGGAGGCCCTTGCGGGCAGCCGCATCGCCGACGTCATCGAGGGCGTGCAATATCAGCAGGAGGAACTTTGCCGCCGGATGAAGGCGCAGATCGACGCAGCCACGCGCAAGGACATGGTGAAGCCCCGCGAAGGCGTGCGCCTGCTCGAGCTCTACGAGAGCCAGATGCTGAACAAGACCTATCTCAACATCAACCAGTCAGGTCCATCGAAACGAAAGTCGACGGCCTGAGTTCAAAGTCTATTGCCGCCGCAAGAGCGAGCCTTCGGCACTTTTTCAATTTCAGGTGCTTCCTTCCCGGTCACGATGTTTTCCGCTGACCATTTGTCGGCGTCTCCGGGAAACAAATGCGGCTGACCGCCTCATCAAAATCCGCGGCGCCCCGGATGATCTCGATCTCAAGGCGCAGGTAGTACAGCGGAACGGGACACGGAAGATCCTCAACGATGCGCACAGCGTCCTTTTCCGTTGTGATCAGGAATTCGACGCGCTTTTCAAGCGCTTCACTGAACAGGGAGACAAAATCCTCGTAGCCAAATCGGTAGTGATCCAAGAACCGCCGTGCAAACCGCACGTTCGCTCCAAGGTCCCGCAAAAACTTCTCAAAGCTTTCCGGTGCCGCAATCCCGCAGAAGGCACCGACTTTCTTTCCTTTCAGCATTGAGAGCGGCACACGATAATCAGGGGCATCAGTTGAAGCTCCGAAGCGCTGGAGATACTGCGGACGGTGCATGCATTCAATGATGTCCACGCCCGGGTTATGCTCCTTGATGATGGACTCCATCTCGAGATCCCGCCGTCCATCCGACTTCGTAAGAAACACATAACTCGCGCGCCGCAGGTGCTTGATCGGCTCACGCAGGATTCCTCGCGGCAGGAGATGGCCGTTGCCAAACGGATTGGTCTTGTCGACGAGCAGGAGATTGAGGCTGCCCTTTAGCGGCAGGTACTGGAAACCGTCATCGAGCACGAGTGTGTCGCATCCAAAGCGCTTGATTGCAAAGGTCCCCGCCTTGACACGGTCCTTGTCCACAAGAACGACCACGCCAGGAAGGTTTCTGGCAAGCATGTAGGGTTCATCGCCGGCATTCTCGCTGTCGAGGAGCACGCGATCGCCGTCGCTCACAATGCGCGGGGGTGGCGAAGCGGCATGCGTCAGCCAGTTCCAGCCTCGTTTCCAGATCGGCGGTCTTCGGCTGCGATAGCCACGCGAAAGAATCGCAACCTTTCGCCCCCGATCGCGAAGGGCGCGAGCAAACTTTTCCACAACCGGTGTCTTGCCGGTCCCGCCCACCGTCAGGTTGCCAACCACCACCACCAGACACCCCAAGGGCTGGTCATGAAAAATCCGCTGCCGGTAGAGCCAGAGTCGAGCCTGGACCACGCCATTGAACAACGCGGAAAGCGCCTGCAGGAATCCCGCGTAAACCATTGCCAGCGTGTCCTCCCGACGTCCGAAAATCACGTCGATCGTGTAGGATTCGAACGCCGTGAGTTTCTTTTTCAGCCAGGACGACATGCGATTGTGAGGGCAAACGGGGTTGACGGATGATTCGCGTAAGAGATTGTCTGGCGGTTCTGCCGGTCTCTTCCGTCCCATGCAATCCATCTCCATGCCAACTGTCAGCGTTCGATGGGCGCATGCGCTTTGATGAGACGACCCAACCTCCTATTCCCATGAGCTACAAACTGTTCATTCCCGGCCCGATCGCCGTTTCAGCCAAGACACTCCAGGCAATGGCACAGCCCATGATCGGACACCGCAGCACAGACTTCGTGGCGCTATACAACGCCATTCAGCCGAAGCTGCAGTCACTGTTCGTGACAAAAGACCCGGTCTACCTCTCAACCAGTTCGGCCTGGGGTGTGATGGAAGGCGCCGTACGCAATTTGACGCGCACGAAGGTGCTCAACTGCATGAACGGCGCGTTCTCGGACAAATGGAATGATGTTGCCCTGCGCTGCGGCAAGGGAGCCGGTGCGCTGAAGTTTGATTGGGGCCAGCCCGTCGATCCAGCAGCCCTGCGAAAGGAACTTCAGACGGGCGCCTACGACACCGTCACGCTCATCCACAACGAGACTTCAACGGGCACCATGAGCGACCTCGCAGCAATTGCTGCGGTGTTGAGGGAGTTTCCCGATGTCGTGTCGATAGTTGATACCGTCAGTTCATTCAGTGCCGTCCCGATTGAAAAGGATGCTTTGGGACTCGATGTCATTGTAACGGGTTCGCAAAAGGCACTCGCATTACCTCCCGGGCTCTCCCTCATCACGGTCTCCAAACGCGCACTGGAACGTGCCGCGCAGGTCAAGGAACGCGGGTACTACTTCGACCTGCTTGAGTTCCAGAAGAACCACGAGCAGGGAATGACTCCCAGTACTCCGGCAATTCCACTCATCTATGCGTTGAAATCCAAGCTGGAGGACATCGAAGCCGAGACTGTCCCCGTTCGCCATGCCCGCCATATCCGACTTAACGAGAAGGTCCGCACCTGGGCATTTGCAAAAGGCTTCCGCCTTTTTCCATCCGAAGCCTTCGGATCACGGACACTCAACTGCTTCGCAAACACCTTGAACTACGATCTTCCGGCACTGAACAAGGTCCTAAAGTCCAAACACGGACTCGTGATCGATGGCGGGTACGGCAAACTCAAGGGCAAGACGTTTCGCGTATCGAACATGGGCGATGAAACCGATGAAACCATCAGCCAGCTTATACGGGCGCTCGATAGTGCACTCGCGGAAACCCCGAAATTGGCGACGCCCTAGTGTGGGCAAAAAACATCTTCAACTCCACGAAGGAGCGGTAGAATTGTAAGCATTTAGGCTGAACTGACTTAAGAATCGGCAGCAGGGATATAATTCGCTCTCCAAGGGATTTTTCCCGACGCATTCAAGGAAACTTAACCTTGAAATTGCTGCTTCCGCTGCCTAACGCCTCGCCAACACATGAAATCTCTTGTCATTGCCGAGAAACCCTCCGTTGCGACCGATCTCGCGCGCGCACTCGGCAAGATTCCCAAGAACGGGGATGTCTACGAGAATGACGAGTACGTGATCGCGGCCGCCGTTGGCCACCTCGTGGAACTCGAAATGCCGGAGGACATCGACAAGAAGAAGTACGGGTTCTGGCGCCTGGAGGCTCTTCCAATCATCCCCGAAAAGTTCGGCCTCAAGCCCATTGCCGATTCAAAGTCGCGCTTCGACTTGCTGAAAAAGCTCCTTCAAAGAAAGGACATCACCCAGGTCATCAACGCATGTGATGCCGGTCGCGAAGGTGAGCTGATCTTTGTCTACATCTATCAATTGGCAAAATCGAAGCTTCCAGTAAGGCGCGCATGGATGCAAACCATGACCCTTGAGGGAATCCGCGATGCCTTCCGGACACTGCGCGAGGGATCGCAGATGGCTGGCCTTGCAGACGCTGCACGCTGCCGCTCGGAGAGCGATTGGCTGATTGGCATCAATGGCACCCGCGCGATCACCAAGCGCATGTTTGGTTCCCGAGCGGGCAATGTCGCCTCGGTCGGTCGTGTCCAAACTCCCACCCTAGCCATCGTCTTCGCCCGCGAGCTTGAGATCCGCAACTTCCGCCCTCGCGCGTTTTGGCGCGTCACAGCGCAATTTCAGGTGACCAAAGGAAGCTATGAGGGCGTGTATCAACGGCCGAACTTCAAGCGTTCCGAAACAGATGAGCACGATCGCATTGATCGAATCTGGGATCAAGCGACAGCCGAGGCTGTGCTCGCAGCCTGCAAAGGCCACCCGCCTGCCCTCGTAAGCGAGGAAAAAAAGGCATCGAACCAGGCAAGCCCCCGCCTCTACGACCTCACTACCCTGCAACGCGAGGCAAACAATCGTTTCGGTTTGCCGGCGCGGCGCACACTCCAGATCGCGCAGGCTCTCTACGAGCGCCACAAGGTCATTACGTATCCGCGCACCGACTCACGCGCGCTCCCGGAGGATTACATCCCCACCTGCCGCGAAACGTTGAAGTCTCTGGGTGGCGACCTGGCCCGCCACGCACATCTGGTTCTCGACCAGGGCTGGCTCCGCCCAAACAAGCGGATCTTCAATAACGCCCAGATCTCCGACCACTTCGCCATCATCCCTACAACTACCGAGCCATCGTCTCTGGATGAAATGGAGTCCAAGATCTACGACATGATCGCGCGGCGTTTCGTGGCAGTCTTTCACCCAGCCGCGGAATTCGACGTGACCACCCGGATCAGCACGGTCGCGAACACGCATGCCTTCAAGACCGAGGGCAAGGTGCTCACTGCCCCGGGTTGGCTGGCAGTGTACGGCAAGACAGCACTCGACGACGATTCACCGGATTCCAAGGCCCTGCCGGCCCTCTCGCCCGAGGACCGCGGTAAGGCGGAGACAATCGACGCCCGGCTTCACGCGGAAACCACCAAACCTCCCCC